>JBOHNS010000049.1:0-5531 GCA_050730835.1 Saccharimonadales bacterium (SeqCode) | reverse complement strand
TCGTGGAGGTTCAAGTCCTCTCATCCGCACCATATATAGATGTGCTATAATGACATCACTAATAAGGAGTGATTATATTTATGGAAAGTAGACGTGGCGCACAAGTTTCAAGCATCGCTTCTGATATGTTGCCAGGTGATGACTACAATCGAAAGCGAGTAGCTCTAACTTTAAGCATGAAGCCCGAAGATGTTGACAATGTGCAGCTATCAGAATCTCTAAATGCTTTAGCCGCTGCTTTAGACGTCAACCCGTCTAGTATTGCTATACAAGGCATTTATCGAGCCGCCGAACAACACGAATAGACACTTGAAACATTAACAATTGGATCTATTAATTTCTATAATTGCTGGATGTAGAAGGCGACGTCCCATAGAGCCAGGAAAATTGCAAATTACTTTTGGTGGAGATGATGGGAGTCGAACCCACGACCTCGGCAATGCCAATGTCGCGCTCTGCCAGATGAGCTAACGCCCCCTAAATCATTATAATTATAGCTTAACTTATTTTTGTCCTGTTACAATAAAGGCAATGGATGAAGATTTTTGGGACGAGTTGCAATTTACTTGGCGGCAAACTGCTTATGGTTTGGTGGTTGCCGGCGCAGTTTTGTTTATCGTTTTTGGGCTGGTTTGGTGGTTTACGGTTTATCACAATCCGCAGCGGACTTTTTGGGGCATGATTAGCAGTAGTTTGGCGACTAGCGGCGTGACGCGGCATATTATGGAGAGCCAAAAAGGTCAAAAATTAGACGAATATATCCAGTTGGAGCTTGGCGCCAATAATTTAGCGCGCAGTTATACGACTTTGACGCAAAATAATAACGTGGTTAAAACCGAGTCCATCGGCGCGACCAAAACCGATTACACGCGTTATTTAGCTTTTCAAAGTTCCGCCAAAAATTCTCAGGGCCAGCCGTTAAATTTCAGCTCGGTTATTGGTGTTTGGAGCCAAAGTCCGGCCAAAGTCAGTGGCCAAACGTCGGACGCTTTGCAGCATTTATTCGGCCAAACGTTGCTCGGCGTCGTGCCGATCGCCAATTTAACTAGTGCCGAGCGCGGCGTCTTAATTACTAAAATTCGCAGGAACAATGTTTACGTGCCCGATTTTAGCAATGTGAAAACCAAAACCGTGGCCAGCCAGCGGGCTTATATTTATAATGTCGCGGTCGAGCCGGTTGCCTACGCCGCCATCAGCCAACAATTTGCTCGCTATGAGGGCTTTGGCAAACTAAGCGAACTTGAGCCCTCGCAATACCAAGGCGCCGCGCCCGAACAAGTCAAATTCGCCGTCGGCATAAATTCGCACCAACTTTTGCAAATAAGCTACGGCCAAAATCACAGCGAAAGCTATAGCGGCTACGGCCAGCAGCCGAAAATTGCCATCCCCACGAAAACTATTTCCAGCAACGCCCTCAAGCAACGCCTGGCCAAGCTTAATAAGTAATAGACGGAACATTGAGTTTTTATGATTGATCCTTGACCATTGATCGTTCCTAGAATATTAACCTTTGATCATTTTTAAAAAGATCTAGGATCAAGCTTAAAGTAAAGGTGAATGATCAAAGTTCAAAGATCAATCTCCCTAAATCCCGCTAAAAGCTTTACGTTAGCTGAATAAATTGTTATATTAAATTTTGAAAGCTAAAACTGAAAAACAGAAAAATAACAATGAATCCAGATGACGACACTAAACCCGACCAGCCTGAAGCAAATTCTAGCCAGCCGCACCTCGGCCATGGCGGGTTGACAATAAATCCGCTGCACACAGCCGATCAAATAGCGGCCGAGCAGGCTGCCGACGAGCCCAAACCAGATCAGGACGGGCAATCGTCCGGCCAGCCAGCTTTTGGTTCTGCAACAGTCGCTGCCAATGATCAAACAGACCAGCCGGCTACGAATAATTCCGCTGCGCCAAATCCTGCTGCCAGCGCGTCGTCAAATGATGCGCCCGTCAAACCGTCGGCCGAAACCGAAGCTAATCCAACCGCACCGCCGGAAGCGCCTGACACGCCAATCGCGCCAGTCGTTATCGGCGGCAGCGGTAATTATAGTAATGCGACCAAACCGTCGCAGGATGAGGCTAAAGGTGCTAATTTCAGCCCCGATCAGCCCAAAGCCGCCACAGATAATGACGGCGCAAAAACGCCGTCGTCCGCGCCGTCCGCGCCGGATAAACCCAAAAAGAAGCGCGGCAAATTGCTCAAATTTTTGCTGCCCGCCGTTATAATTATAATTTTAGCTGCCGCCGGCACGGGCGGCTACATGTATGTCAAATCTGTCCAGCCGAAACAGCGCCTGGAAAGCGCGCTCAATAATTCGTTGCAGCAAAAACAATTCCATACCACCGGCAAGCTGTCGATCGATCCGACCTCGTCAAAATCCAGCTCGCCAGCCTATAAAATGACCTTTAACGGCCAAACAAATTTGTCTAGCAAAGCCACGGACGTTCAAATAAATTTAACAGTCGACGGCCTGACTTTTCCGGCAGAAGCCCGGCTAGTCAATCAAAACTTATATTTTAAACTCGGCGATCTAAGCGATATCAATAGTCTAATCAAAAATCTGGCGCCGAGCGAAGCGCCGCTAGCCAAATCGCTATCCGGCCAGCTGTCCAATCAATGGATAGAAGTTGACAGCACGCTGCTCAAGCAATTCGGCGCCAGCTGCGCGCTCGACACCAACCTAAACTTAAGCCCTGCCGACATAAACTACCTAGACAAAGACTTAAAAAATCATAATTTTATAACCATCAAAAACCGCGCCGGCACCAAGCTAAACGGCAAATCCGCCGAAGAATACACCTTGGCGCTAAACGACAATAAAGGAGCTAAATTTTTCAGCAATCTAAACCAATTATCAGCCATCAAAGCCCTGCAAACTTGCGAAGGCGAAAAATCCAACCTGCCGCTAAACACCAAATTCCTAGCTGATAATGACACCACGCCATTAAACCTGTGGGTCGACAAATCAACCAATCGCATCGTAAAATTAACCACCCAAACCACGGCAAAAGACGAACAAAAAGACCACGAAACCGCCACAGTGACAATGAACCTAAGCTACGGCCCGGTCAATGTCGCCGCGCCCAAAAACGCCGAACCGGCCGTGCAGCTGCTAACCAAAATCGAAAGCAGCTTGCTCGGCGCTAGCGGCATTTCCAGCTTGCCAAATCTAAACCCTTCAACTTCGGCTGGCTCGTCGCTATTTACCCAAAATTTGTAATTATTTTAAACAATCGCCGCTAAAGCAAGCTATAATATAAGTCATGCAAGTTATGGTCGACAACTTAGCGATTAGCTACGAAATTAGCGGCCACGGCCAGATATTAGTTTTGCTGCACGGCTGGGGCGACCGCGCGGCTGGCTTGAAAAATTTGGCTCAAGCATTATCGAAAAACTACCAAGTCATCGTGCCGGATTTGCCGGGTTTTGGTGCCAGCGATGCGCCGCCAAGCGCATGGGATTTAAGCGATTATGCTAAATTTGTCAATGGCTTTTTGCTTAAAATTAAAGCCGGCAAAAGCTACGCTTTTATCGGCCACAGCAATGGCGCTGCCATCGCCATTCGCGGCCTCGGCCAAAATATTTTAACGGCTGAAAAATTGGTTTTGCTGTCATCGGCCGGCATTCGTGGCGATTACAAAGCCCGAAATTATGCTTTGCGTTTAGCCACCAAAACCGGCAAAACTTTAACGGCGCCTTTGCCTAAAACCGCCAAGCAAAAGCTCAAGCAAAAAGTTTATACTAGCCTTGGCTCGGACATGCTAGTGGCCGAAAATTTGCAAGAAACATTTAAAAAGATTATTAATGACGATGTCCGTATTGATGCCGAGAAAATCCAAACTCCAACTATGATAATCTATGGCGACCAAGACCAAGCTACGCCACTGAGTTACGCCAAAACCTTTAACCAAAAAATCCAAAATTCTAGGCTAGAGATTATCGCCGGCGCCGGCCATTTTGTGCATTTGGATGCGCCGCAAAAAGTTTATAATTTAACCCAGGAGTTTTTAAATGTTTAATTCGCTAGCCAGTTTATACCAGCCAAAATATATTGCCACGCTGGTTTACATGCTGCAAACCAGCAATTACCGCGGCGCGGACTACCTGAAATGGTACTGGCGCACGTCGGATTTTGACAAAGTCATGAGCCGCCGCGCGCTGGAACGTACGCGGGCTGCACGCGGCTTGCTGGTAATAATTTCGCTAGCTATGATTATGCAAATTTTGGTCGGATTTTTGATTTTATTTCTCGGCGATTTTGGTCATTTGAGCGGCGGCGTCTATTTTGGCGCGGCCATTATTATTGCCTATCCGGTTGTCATTGCCCAAGCCATTGTCGTGCCATTATTTTTGAGTCGCAAACTAATAATTGAACCTTCTGAGCGGCGCGCCGTGGCCGCGGCCGCCAAAATTTTCGCCCAGTCCAAGGCCATCAAAATCGCCATCGCCGGCAGCTACGGTAAGACCAGTATGAAGGAGCTTTTACAAACAATTTTAGGCGAAGGCAAATACGTGGCCGCGACATCGGGCAACAAAAACGTCGCCATCAGCCACGCTCGATTTGCTTTTGCATTGAGCGGCCGCGAAGACATAATTTTGATTGAATACGGCGAAGGCGCGCCTAGCGATGTCGCCAAATTTGCCCAAAATACGCACCCCGATTACGGCATCATTACTGGCTTGGCGCCGGCGCATTTGGAGCGCTACAAAACGCTGCAAGCTGCCGGCGAGGACATTTTTAGCCTCGCCAAATATTTGAAAAACAAGCATGTTTACGTAAACAGCGAATCGGAATTTGCTAAAGATTTTATCAAAAAAGAGTTTGAAACTTATAGTCAAGCAGGGGCACTAGACTGGAAAATTTCGGACGTAAAACTTGGCATTGACGGCACCGATTTTACACTCAAAAAACCGAAAAAATCGCTAAAGCTTCACAGCCAATTAATCGGCCGCCACCAGCTCGGCGCACTAAGTTTGGCTGTCGCGCTGGCCCATGAATTTGGATTAAGCGACGAGGCAATTGTAGCCGGCGTAGCCAAAACCAAACCCTTTGAACACCGCATGCAGCCCTACGAATTAAACGGCGCCACAATTATCGACGATACCTACAACGGCAACATAGAGGGCATCCGCGCTGGCACCGAACTACTAAAAGACTTACCAGCCAAAACCAAAATCTACATTACACCCGGCCTAGTCGACCAAGGCCCGGAAACCGAAGCAGTCCACCGCCAAATGGGCGAACTAATCGCCGCCGCGGGTCCTGACCAAGTTATTCTAATGCAAAATTCTGTAACTAATTACATAAAACTAGGCCTGGAATCCAAAAATTTTGAAGGCGAACTAAAAATAGAACAAAACCCCCTAGATTTCTACTTGAACCTAAAACACATTGTCGCCGCCGGCGACCTAGTAATGCTGCAAAACGACTGGCCCGATAATTACGCCTAAAAATTATTACAACACCACACCCACATTTAGAGGTTCAACAACTAAATCGTGTAAAATTATTCACACTATATTTAGT
>JBOHNS010000048.1:0-2219 GCA_050730835.1 Saccharimonadales bacterium (SeqCode) | reverse complement strand
ATTATCGCTCCGCCGTATCGATAGTACGGCTACATTGCGATGCTCGCTTTGAACGCGAACTGATAAATTATATCAGTTCGCTACCTGGCCAAGCCGCAAGGGCTTGGCTGGCGTCATCCCAAACTGCACTAAAATGCGGAAGTCCTATAGAGTGGCAGCCAAGGTTTTAGATGTGCCGGGCGTTGGCGCGGTTAAAATTTATAAACGAAAAGGCAACCGCAACCTCAATTTGCGACTTGATAAAAACGGCGAAATTCGCGTAACCATGCCGCCGTGGCTGCCCTACGCCGCCGGCGCCAGTTTTGCCGCCAGTAAAATTAGCTGGATTGCCAGCCAAAAATCCGGGCTAAGCGCGGCTCTAAAAAACGGTCAGCCCATCGGCAAAGCCCATCATTTATATTTTGAATCTAGCCGGCAAACCGAAAGTATTAAAACCAGACTAAAAGATTCCAGCGCCACAGTTATTTATCCTAGCAGCCTGGACTTGCAAAATCTAAGCGTGCAACAAGCCGCTAAAAAATTAGCTAATCGCGCGCTCAAAAAACAGGCCGAACAATTATTGCCGGGTAGGCTTGCCGAACTGGCCGCCAGCGGCGGATTCCGATACAAATCCTTGAGTTGCCGAAATTTAAGCGCCCGCTGGGGCAGCTGCGATTCCAAAACCAACATCACTCTAAGCATTTATTTGCTGCTGCTGCCGTGGGAACTAATCGATTACGTAATTTGGCACGAACTAAGCCACACTTTAGTCATGCGCCACGGCCCGGATTTTTGGCAAGAATTAGGCCGGCACGTGAACGACACGAAAGCCCTGCGCCGCGAAATCCGCTTGCGCCGCCCAAGCCTTTAATACGCTAGGCCATTGAACTTTGACCGTTGAACATTACTTGATCATTGAACTTTGATTTTTTTTCAAAGATCTATGGTAAATGGTAAAGTAAAGATCTAGGTTCAATGTTCAAAGATCAAGCTTCAAAACCTGGCTAACTAAATATCCGTGTGGCATAATAAAGTTAATGCCTACCAAACAAACAGAACTGGCCGAAGCCGAAATCGAACACCGCCGCCTGCTAAGCCTTATCAACAGCATGGCTGATGGCGTAGTGGCGCTGGATAAATCGCTAAAAATCGTGCTCTATAACGCTTCGGCGCTCAGCATTTTAGATATTAACCTGACAATTACCGACAAGCATATTGGCGATATTTTGAAAATTTATAATAACGAAGGTCAACCGGTCGACGCCGAAGAAATTATCGGTAATTCCAAAATTGTAACTATCACGCGCGATTATTTGTTGCACTATAGCGATAACAGCAAAGCCAATTTATACCTAAGTATTTCGCCAGTGCATCTCGGTTACGGCCAAAAAGGCCAGCGCGGCTATGTCTTGGTTTTGCGCGATATTACCCGCGAAAAATCGCTAGAAGAAGAACGCGACGAATTCATTAGCGTCGTCAGCCACGAACTGCGCACGCCGATCGCCATTACGGAGGGCAATATTTCTAACGCTCAGTTTATTGCCCAAAAAACCGGCGACCTAGCAGTTGTCAAGCAAGCCCTGGAAAGTGCCCACAAGCAGGCATTATTTCTGGCCGATATGATTAACGATTTGTCGACTTTGAGCAGAGCCGAGCGCGGCAAACTGATGCTGGATGTCGGCGCGATTAATGTTCATAAACTGTTGATCAGCCTGGAAGAAAATTATTCCGACGAGGCAAAAACTAAAGGCCTGGAAATCAAAATCGAACCCGACCCGCATCTAGAAATTTTAAATTCCGGCGAATTATATGTCCGCGAAATCCTGCAAAATTTTATTACCAATTCGCTAAAGTACACCGAAAAGGGCAGTATTACGATTGGCGCGAAGCCGAAAAGTAGCGGCGTGGAATTCTGGGTTAGCGATACTGGCATAGGCATCAGCAAACCCGACCAAGAAAAAATCTTCGATAAATTCTTCCGCTCCGAGGATTACCGCACGCGCTCCAGCAAAGGCACCGGCCTGGGACTCTACATAACCATCAAACTAGTCCACATTTTGCGCGCCGAAATAGACGTCGCCAGCCAGCTAGACCACGGCTCGACATTTAAGATTTATGTGCCCAATTTAGTTAGCTAGTTGATTAGCTTAATTTCAAGCGCCTATTAAATTATGGTTCAAGACTAGTTTAGCAGCCCTGTAGTACACTGCTAACAGATGAAAAACAAATATGTCTTTCGT
>JBOHNS010000047.1:0-8697 GCA_050730835.1 Saccharimonadales bacterium (SeqCode) | reverse complement strand
GGATATCGCCGGTAATCGAAAAGGCGCGTTTGCCGGCCAAGTTTCCACTTAGCGCATGGTCATTTATGGGCACGCCGCGTTGACCCGCCATAAATATTTCTAAACGCGCTTGATATTGTTTAAGCAGTTTGGCGTCCCTAGCTATGCGTTTAGCAAAGGTTTTGACAAAGGAATGGCCAGGTTCAATCGGCTTCACGCTGGAGATATTTCATCATACTATTAACGTCAGTAAAGCTGGGCAGTTCGCCGGCTTTGGAGGCGGCGATGGCTTCTTCGGCAGCCTTATTCAATCGAGCGGCCGCCTCTGGCGACGGTTCACCCCAATCATCAACCGCTAAATCAATCCGCCGTTCGTCGACAGCGGCCTTGATCATGACGCGCAAATACGCCTGGGCGGAATCGAAACCAAGCTGTTTAGCCTTGGCCGTAAACTGCTGGCGCACGGCCGGATCCAGCGGAACGTGAATGGTTGAAGTGTTGCTCATAATAGCTTTAGCATATCAAAGTGCAATAATTATGTCAAAACATATCTGCCGGGTTGCTAGCGTCGCCAAAAATCGACAGCTTTAATTAATGGCCAGCTTCAATTGCGGGATGGCGGCAAAGTCGCGGTCGAAAGTCGCAAGTACGCCGTCGTACTCAATGGTTAACGCGGCTATCCAGATATCGTTGGTCGGAATCATGCTGCCGTGTTTTTTCAGCTCGGCGTACAGCTGGCCGTAGATTGGCGCAGTTTCCAGGCTGGGCAATAAAGTGCGGCAGCTTGGGCGAGCCAAAAATTCCCGTAGCTCGGCAAGATTATTTTCGGTTTTATTGCCATACCGAAAGCCGCCGAAAAGTTCGCCAAGCACCGTCAGAGGCAAAGCGACTTCTTGCGATGCTCTTAGTAGTTGAATAGCGCGCTGGTCTCTTTTGGTAAATGCCGAATAAAAGTTGGTATCAATCACTAACAATTCAAAATGCATGCCAGCCGGATTTTACCAGTCTTTGGGACTGACCAATCGCTGCGAGGCCATTGCCGCCTCTGTTTGTCGATCTAGCGCTGTGGCTCGCTCAAAAAGTTGATCAAAATCGCGATTAACAGTCGGCTTTTTAGGCCTTGCGGCGGCCGGCTGGGCAAAATCTGGTTGAGCGGCAAGTTGCTCAAGCACGACCCGGTTGAGGCTCTGGCCGCGCAGACGGGCGAGCCGGCGCAAGCGAGAGTCGAGCTGCTTGGGAATGCCGCGAATAGTGTATTGAGTAGTTGTCATAATTTTATTGTAGGCATGCAGGCACGGGCTGTCAACTTGCTTTTATAGTTTATGCATAAACTCTTGGAACAATTTAAGCTGAATGGTTTATAATAATTATGATGAAAATTGCTATTATCGAGGACGATGCGGCGATTGCGCAGATGTATCGCATGAAGTTTGAGGCCGAGGGTTACGAAGTTAATACCGCGACAACTGGCCGGCACGGTCTGGAACTGGCCAGAGATTTCAAGCCCGACATCATGCTATCCGACATCATGATGCCGGACATGCCGGGCGACGAAATGCTGAAAAGCTTGCGCGCTCAGCCTTGGGGCAAGAATATCAAAGTGATAATTTTGTCCAACCGCAGCGAGCAAGAAATCGCGGCGGCCACCAGCGGTCTAAACGTTAGCGCCATCATCGTCAAAGCCAATATGCCACCGCGGCAAGTTTTTGAGCTGGTCAAGCAAAAGCTGGATGAAACCGGAGCTAACTAAAGCATCGTGAAGATCGCTATCGTCGGCTACGGCTTGCAAGGGCGCTCGGCCTATGATTATTGGCGCTCGCCGGACAATCAGCTGACGATTTGCGACGCCAACCCGGCGACCCAAGCGCCGAATGATACCGAAAAGCACTTTGGCAGCGATTATTTGCAAGACCTAGAAAATTATGATTTAATAATCCGCTCGCCTGGCATTCATCCGCGGCAACTTATCGAAGCTAATTCGCCGAACGTTATGGCCAGAGTTACCAGCGTGAGCAACGAATTTTTCCGCGTCTGCCCGTCGAAAAACATTATTGGCGTGACTGGCACCAAGGGCAAAGGCACGACCTGCACGCTGATCGCCCAAATGCTGCAAGCCGCCGGATTGACAGTGCATCTGGGCGGCAACATCGGCACACCGCCGCTCGACATGCTAAAAGACATTGGCGCCGACGATTGGGTGGTTTTGGAACTAGCTAATTTCCAGCTGGTTGATCTAGGCTATGCGCCGAAAATCGGCGTCTGCCTGATGGTCGCGGCCGAACACCTGGACTGGCACGCCGATTTGAGCCAATATATCGCCGCCAAACAGCAATTGTTCAGCCGGCAAACGCCGGCCGACACGGCCATTTATTACGCCAGAAACGATTTATCAAAGACCGTCGCTAGCGCCGGCCAAGGCCGAAAACTAAGCTATTTCCAGGCGCCCGGCGCTGAAGTCATCGATGACAATATCTTGATCGAGCGGCAAACCATTTGCAAAACCGACGAACTAGCCATGCTCGGCGAGCACAACTGGCAAAACGCCTGCGCCGCCGTGACAGCCGTTTGGCAAATCAGCCGCGACGTGCCAGCCATCAAAAATGTTTTAACCAATTTTAGCGGCTTGAAGCACCGGCTGGAATTCGTGCGCGAACTGGCCGGCGTCAGCTACTACGACGATTCATTCGCGACCACGCCGGAAGCCACCGTGGCCGCCACCAGAGCTTTTAACAGCCCGCCAGTTTTGATTCTGGGCGGCTCCGACAAAGACAGCGATTACCGGCCGCTAATCCGCCTGGTAGACGAGCAAAACGTGCGCCAAGTCATCGCTATCGGCCTGATGGGGCCGAAAATCGCCGATCAGTTGCGTGCGAGCGGTTTTTCGGCCATCACCACCGGCGGTCAAACCATGGATCAGATTGTCGCCCAAGCCCAAACTGCGGCCCGTCCCGGCGACGTCGTGCTACTATCGACCGCTTGCGCCAGCTTTGACATGTTCGATAATTATGTGGCGCGCGGCGAGGCCTTCCAAAAAGCCGTGCATCATCTGAATTAATATTCATCAACAGCCCCGAGCTTACGCTCAGGGATGCTGGAAATTCTCGAATCGCCGGGCTTTCGCCCGTCGATGCGCTAGCGCGGCATAAATCCCCAACCTACGGGTCGAGGCTTAGCGCGAATTATAAGTCAGCTAAAACTCGGCCAAGCTCGCGCACAATCGCCGGCTCCGGCTGCAAAACCTGGGCTCGTCCGGCCGCCAAATATTTGATTTCGGCCTCAATCCAATGATAATGCGTGCAGCCCAGCACAATGACATCGGCGCCAGCCGCCAAAACTTGGTCAATCCGCGCAGCAATGGCACGCTGGTCGATGATTTTATGCTCGATCATCTGCGCCCAATCACTGCAATCCGGCTGCAGCACTTTGATATCTTTAGCATAAGCTTGCTTAAGCTCATTATAGCGCCGGCTGGCCAGCGTCGTCGGTGTGGCGCAAACGGCGATAATCTGCGATTTTGTCATAGCGGCCGCCGGCTTGACCATCGGCACCAGGGCAATTATCGGTTTTTGAATCAGCTTTTTAATTTCCGGCAGCAGCGTCGTGCTAAGCGTGTTGCAGGCGATAACGATGACATCCGCGCGCGCCGCCAGATTTTGCAAGATCGGCGCCGCCAAAGCCAATAATTCGTCCGGCGTTTTATCGCCGTAAGGCATATTAGCGCTATCGCTCAAAAATTCTACGACGAAATTCGGATAAGCTTTTTGGATAGCCTCGGCCACCGACAGCCCGCCAACGCCAGAGTCAAACACGCCGATAGTCATGATGGAATATCTGTTAATCGGCCGACGGCTTGGTGGCCAAAAGCTCGATAAAATTCGCAGTCGCTGGCGATATGGTTTGGAATCGGTTGTTCGATAATCCAGCTTAAGCTTTCGGCCGGCAACGGCAATTGGCGTTCTTGATTTGGTTGGCCTCGGCGCCAAATGGCGACCATTTTTTGAGTTTTTACGGCCAGTCCAGGTAATGTCAAGACTGCGGCTAGCGAAGTCATTGTGGTCGTTACGTCTTCTATGCCAACTAGCCTGGCAGCCGTAGAGACCATTTTTTGATCATTGTCTGAACTGTAGCCAAAATTTTTCTGGCCTGGTTTTTGCGGCAAAATTTTATCAATCGAAATTACTGGCAGATCAAGTTTTTGGCCAACCAGCCTAGCGAAATCTTGACCGCCGCTCGGCACACCGTACAGTAAATCCGGCTTGGCAGCCATGGCGATTTTAGCCAATGCCGATACAACAGTTTGGCGACGCTCGCCGTTTTCGGGCAGCAGCAACCTGTCTATTTCGAGTTTGTTGTTAGCCTGCTCGCCGCTAGCAAACGTAAAATCCCCAGCGACACGCCAAACTCCAGCCTCCAGCACGGCCTGGCGCACAGCATTAATTTCACAATCACTCAGCTCAGCCGACATTTTCAGCTCGATTTTTGGCCGCGCGAATGACGTTTTCGAACAAAGCGCAAACGGTTAGCGGCCCGACGCCACCTTTGGTGGGCGTAATCGTCAAATCGTCGCGTTGGTAAACTTGCGGGTCTAAATCGCCAACTGTTTTGCCTTGCTCGCCGGCCACGCCGGCATCAACGACTACGGCATTTTGTTTAAGCATATCCGGCTTGATTAGGCCCGGATTGCCGGTAGCGGTAATAACAATATCCGCCTCTATTAATACAGCTTTTACGTTGGTCGTTTTGCGGTCTACGACAGTAACTTCGTAATCAGACTCGGTAAAAATCCGCTCCAGCGGCGCGCCGACTAATTTGCCCCGGCCGACTAAGGCAATTTTTTTGCCCGGCAAATCAATATTATAGCCGGCCAGCAGCCACAAAATGGCCATCGGCGTAGCCGGCTCAAAAGTTGTTCCAGCGCCCAAACCATCAACGTCTTTTGCAGCCACCACCAGATTAACAATCGCCTCCGTTTGCGCCGGATCGGCCAGCGGCAATTGCACGATGATGCCGTGCACGCTGGCGTCATCATTTAATGTTTTGATGGTTGCGGCGGCGTCATTTTGGGCTACGCGGTGAATCTCGACGTCAATCAAAATATCCGCGCCGTAGCGGCTTTTCATGCGCATATAAGTTTCAATCGCCGCTAGTTCCACCGTCAAAACAATCGCCAGTTTCGGCCGAACCTGATGCGCCTGCCGCAAACCGCGCACTTCGTGCGCCTGCCGCTGTTTGATGTAACCAGCTAGTTCCGATCCATTTAATAACTTCATAACATAAGTTATTGTAACAGAGTGAAATCGCCGAAACTATTGAATAAGATTATTGGGCGGCTGTTGTGGTCGCGGCTCGGTTGTTCGAATTCATTATTTGCCGGATTCGGTGGCAAAGTTGGCTCGATAGTTGATGGCGTGCTATGTGTTTGCGGTGTTTGCGGTGTTTGCAGCGAGCTGGCAGCTGGCGGCATAGAGGGCACCGAGCCGACCGGATTAGGAGTCTGCGCGCCGCCCGCGCCAGTCGCCAGCATATCGTTAAATGTATCCTGGACCAGCGCCACGCCAATTGGGTGCAGCAGCCACAGCAGCAAAAAAGTAACAGCAGTATTCATCTTGCTATCGGTATATTCATTAACCGCTTTTGAATACTTAAATAACCAATAAAAAGGAATAAAGATTATCCCCAGCACGCCTACTATCCCAATTAAGATAGAAAGAATATTGATACCAGCGCTCGACGAACCAGGCGACATAGCATGAACCACAATCTGTATCTGTATAAGGGCGACTACTATTAATAACAAAATCGGTGCAAACAGAAGCCAAAGGCTAGGAACGTGAGTCCGCGCACGTTGGTTGAGAACTTTCTTTGTGCTGACTAGCCAATAGAGGTCGTAAATCCCTAGAGTAATAATCTAAAGACAATGACGGCTACAATATTTCGGTGTTTCATTCTTGTTTCCTTTTATTATTCTTAATTACTCCTAGGGGTATTATTTCTTAGCTACTAGTATATTGCAAGGTTCACCATCATAAACCTTGCCAAAACAGAGGTAATTTGCTACAGTTTTACAAGTTGCGAACTTAAAGCTAGCTTTCGGGTCCATAGCTCAGTTGGTTAGAGCATCTGCCTCTTAAGCAGAGTGTCGTGGGTTCGAGCCCCACTGGACCCTCCAGACAACAAATTTTTATTTCGATACTCTTTCGAGCGGGGCTTTTATCTCAAGTTGCTTTTTAAGCAATCCTTCTTTTTTGACCGCGTCAATCATTCGAGTTAGGCCTATGCCGCCGCCGCAGCGTGGGATGAAGTTTAGACTCAAAAATTCGTTTAGTTCCTTTTCTACCCTGTCTTTGCCAAAAAGATCGAATAGTTTTTGGGCGTATTTGCCGTCACTAATAGTGTAAAATTCTTTGGTCATTTCCTCGGCGCTACTGCTGCGTTCGGCGCTGCCGATCGTTTCGTTGCCTTCTATGATTACGTCTATTTTGTGGGCGTGGCTATCGCCTTTTTTCTTCATGTTCCAAAATGGCGAGGTGTAAACTGGGGAATCACGGCAAAAAACTACCGAGCCAAAATCTTCCAGCATCTGGTTTTCGTGTTTGTGGGTCAGTTCCTCGGTTTGGTAATAATCTTTGAGCTCGTCGTAAGTTTTGTAGTGGAATTCCGACTCGTCGCCAAAGCCAAGGTATATCAGTAGCTCCGTCTCGAATTGTTGCAGTTCTTCCTCGCTGCCCTTTAGTTCGAATTCAAACATCGGAAAAATCAGTTTGTGGCGGCCGGGCACGGGATTGGGCTCGTTGCGGTAGCTGGTGCTGACACAAAAAACTCCGGGCAATTCCGGCTGCGTAAGCAACTCGTACTCCAGCCACATCTGGCCTGTTTGTGGCAGCGGCCAGACTTCGCCCATATAATTGTAGGTCGCTACCGTTTCCGGATCTTCGCAGGCAGCCAATATGCTTAAGCGGTCCTGGGTGCTAACTTCCAAAAAACCTTTTCCCAGGCAAAACTCGCGCAGTTTGTTAGCGACTTCGCTAAAGGCGGCGCTATCGTCCACACCCCGATAATTGTTGATCATTTATTTCCCCTTGTTTTAAATTTATAAATTTGGTGCATAAAAAAACAGCCCCGAAGGGCTGTTAAATCATAAAAGACTTTTTGCTTTTCCTCAAGCATTGTAAATCTTTTGTTTACGCATCACATAATAAATTATCACGAGCCACCCACTAAAGCAATAGCATTATTAAAACCCTATCTTGATTCTGCTATTATTAAATTAGTGGGTTCAATTATTGGCATTACTACTGGAGAAATAGTTAACCTTAAGTATGAGTGGGCGCCGGTTGTTTATGGCCAGTGGCACATTTATAGCGACGCGGTTATAGCTGCCGGCGGCGTGCCGGTGCTTATACCTATAATCAAGAACCAAGACACGCTTGAAGAGCTGTATAAAAATTTAGATGGCTTGCTTTTTGCGGGCGGCAACGATATTGATCCGCGGCTTTACGGCGAAGAGCCTATGACTCAAACCGTGGATGTTTCGCCAAAACGCGACACTAGTGAATTTAATTTAATGCGTTGGACACTAAGGGACAAAAAGCCTATTCTAGCAATTTGCCGCGGCATGCAGCTACTCAATATAGTTTGCGGCGGCACATTATATCAACACCTCGCTAGCCAAATGCCGAGCGCGGAAGACCACGAACTATCCAGCCACAAGAAAAACGTCGAGCATATCACCCACCACTTAAAGGTCGATCCATCATCCAAACTAGCAGAAATAATCAAAGCCACCACAATAGGCGCCAACAGCCACCATCATCAGGCAATTAAAGAAATCGGCGCTGGCTTAAAAGTGTCCGCCAAGTCCGAAGACGGCATGATTGAAGCCGTAGAACTAAGCAATGCGCCATACGTCATAGGCGTGCAATGCCACCCCGAAGCCCTGCAAAAAGTCGAGCCAAAATGGAACTTACTGTTTAAATCTTTTGCTTCGAGCACTAATAGATTACAAAAATTAAAGCGCCTTTAACTTTCACGCTCATCAATTGTGAAATCACTCATTGCTTTGTTCGCGGAATTTTTGCTAATTTAAAATGATGAATAATGTTGGCGCTAGCGATTTGGGATTAAATTTGAAACCCATGAACGAAAAAAGCTTGTTCGAATGGTTTTTGGCAGCCTATCTTTTCGGCAAGCCGATTCAGCAATCGGTGGCGCGGCGCACTTGGGACGTTTTTATGGATTACGGACTGACTAGCCCGCGCAAAATTGTGGCTAAAACCTGGCAGCAGTTGGTCGATATTTTGGGCGAGGGCCATTATCGCCGCTATGACGAAGCGACGGCTAGGAATTTGCTGGCCGTTTCGCGCACTTTAATCGACAACCACGAAGGTCAAATTAGCAATCTGCTAGAAACTTCTAGCAACCGCCAAGACCTGGCCAAACAGCTAGAAACTTTGCAGGGCGTCGGACCGAAAACCACTGAAATTTTCTTGAGCCAGTTGCCGGCCGGCTATCTGCAAAAAACGGCTGGCTAATTAGGGCTAAGATTTTTGCAAGTTTTTAGCAATCATTACAGGACTTAGCGCATTTCAAACGCAGTTTGGGATGACGCCAGCCAAGCCCTTGCGGCTTGGCCAGGTAGCGAACTGATATAATTTATCAGTTCGCGTTCAAAGCGAGCATCGCAATGTAGCCGTACTATCGATACGGCGGAGCGATAAT
>JBOHNS010000046.1:0-12934 GCA_050730835.1 Saccharimonadales bacterium (SeqCode) | reverse complement strand
GCCGACCGCAGGGAGTCGTCGCGGCGCGGCAAATTGCTGACTTACAAGTCCTGGCTGGCTGCGTTTTGTCCGGCATTTCTTTGGTAACTTTCTTGTTGCCACAAGAAAGTTACTGGCTTGGTTGTTTGCCAAAAAAGAACACTAGCTTAGTCTAGCTACCAACCTTACCAGTAGGGGCCGCGCCTAGAGTAACATTCAGTTTTATGGTTTTGCCCTTTCGGTTGACCGTCAAAGTAACTTTCTGGCCGACTTGGTCTTTGTCGAGTATTGAGGTTAGGCTAGTGTTTTGATTGATGCTAGTGCTATCAACTTTTGTGATTATATCGCCTGATTTTAGCCCGGCTTTAGCGGCTGGGCCGCCGGATATTACTGGCTTTTGGCCGACTACGTTTTCTGGCGGAATCCAAGCCCCGGTATTTTCTTTTAGTTTGTATTGCTGCTGCACGTCGGCGGTGACAGGAATGTACAAAACGCCCAGGTATGGCTGCTGCAATTTGCCGGTTTGTTCGACGCTTTTGATTAAGCCGGTAACATCGTTAATTGGAATGGCGAAGCCGATGCTTTGCGCGCCAGAAGCAATGGCGGTATTGATGCCGATTACCTGGCCGCTAAGGTTTACCAGCGGGCCGCCGGAATTGCCCTGGTTGATGGCAGCGTCAGTTTGGAATAGATCGCTTAAGTTTTCGCTGCTGCTACCGCTAGCGCTGCTACCAGCCTGTACGCTGCGGCCATGACCGGAGATAATGCCGCTAGTTACGGTGTTTTGGAATTGGCCTAATGCGTTGCCGATAGCTACTACCGGATCGCCGACATTCATCTTGGCGGAATCGCCAATGGTGGCAGGCGTTAGAGTTTTGCCTTTCAGGTTCTGAATCTTCAGGAACGCGATGTCCAGGCTACTCTGATCGCTAGTGCGGCCAACTACCTTAACATTATTGTACTGCGTGCCATCTGACAAAGTTACGCTTACGCTAGTGGTGCCATCTGGAATAACGTGGCGGTTGGTAATAATCAATCCGTCGGCCGAGATAACTATGCCGGTGCCGGCGTCTTGCTGGGTGCCGCTGCCGGCGCTAAAACCAAAAAATAAATCGTTAGCGCTAGCCGCGCTTTGGCTGGTGGCGACCACCGAAACTACGCTTTGGCCGACATTTTTGGCGATAGAGCTGATTATTTTGCCCTGTTTACTAGATACGACCTGGTGCACCGAAGCGCCGCCAAGGTTGGTCGTGCCGCCGTCCGTGCGATAATAACTAGCCGCGCCTAGCCATCCGCCGCCAAAACCGGCGGCAATCACAATCAAAACGACCAGCCCAGCAAGCAGCTGATGACCGCGGCTAAAATGATAGCGGCCGGCGGGCGAGGATGATTCAGCAGCCTTATCCGAAGTCTTAGCATGGCTAGCAGCCCGAGTCTTGGGCTCCGGCTCATCGCCGCTGCTAGCGCTCAATGCATCCGCCTTGGTTTCTGGCGACCAGGCATCAGCACCCGGCACATTCGGCCGACTAGCCGCTGGCTGGCTAGCCTTGTCTAATGATTCGTCATTATCTTTTAAAGCCATTTAAATTCCCCCTTCCTAAGACTGCTCCAACTTTATACAATTTTACCGCTCCACTTCGAGAACACCAAAATAATTATCAAGGCCGCCACCATAATCATAACCAGTTCGCGGCGAAAAACCAGCGACAAACGCTGCTTGTGATCTAAATAGTAAATGGTGGCGATGGACACTGCAATAATGGTTAAAATTAAAGCCGGCTGCGCCATAAAGCCGTAAAATAACAGCCAATGCCCCAGCACCCAAGTGAGCGCGGCGCCAAAATAAGCCCATATAAACGCTAGCAATCTGGTGTAGCGCTCGTCGAAAGCATTGAAAAAATGGTGCGCCGATAGGAAACAAATCGCGGCGCTAACAACTACCAGAGCGTAGGTAGGCGCCGTCGGAAAATACAAAAACAGCGCCAAAAGCCCAGCCACTTGCGCGACTAGCGCCTGCAGCGCGATCGAAACCAAATCCGTCCGCGATTTCAGCGCGACCAGCCAAGCCCCATAAGCCACCGTCCAAACCAGCTGCCAAACCACGCCGCCACTAGCGATAATAAAAACTAGCGCCGCCAGCCCAACAATAATATCCACGCCGTTAGCCCGCACATTGGCCGCCCAATAGTGCGGCTTTACCGCGAACATACGCCACTTGCTTAATAATATTAGGGCCAAGGCCAGTCCCGCAAATTGCACGCGCACCAGCACCAAGACTAATATCGGCAGGCCAATAAAAAAGCCCAGGTGAAAAGCGCCAAAAATCCCATTAGTTGTCTCAAACTTAGCTTTTAGACGTTGCCTCATTGCTGCCAACTATTATAACAAAGTCGGCGCCCTTGCTGCCAGAAATTGCCTTTTTCGCAGCTGTTTTGGAGCTAACATGCAAAAGTTGCCCTAAATAATGGGCGCTAAATTTAGCTTGGCCGCCACTATCATCCATCAAGCTAGTAGTTTGATGATTAGAGCTGGCAGCATCAGCCACTTTAACGACATTAAAGCCATACGATTTTAACTTGGTCGCCATCCGGCTGGCCGCGCCGTTAATCGTGGTGCCGTTCAACACGCTAAGGCTAGGATTTTCTTTGACCAAATAGCCATCCTTGGCCGTATTGCGAATAAAATTATGAATCTGCGCATAGTCAAACAAGCCGGCCTTGGGCTCGTCAATTGATTGGCCATACAGCATACCAGTTGTAATAAAATTGTTCGAGGCGTCGTCTAGGCCAATCGAGCGAATACTATTATTGCCAGCTTGTCTGATAATGCCCTGCAGCGCTTCCATATCGCTGAGCGATAAATTAGTGCGCACGTTATTGCCAAAAGCGCCCAGCAATTGGTTGATTTTCCAGGGATTGCTGATGGTGCCGGCCGATAAAACTTTGTTTTTTAGGGCCACCAAAACGGCGCGCTGACGCTTGGACCGGGCAAAGTCAGTGGTCGTCTCGCGCGAGCGCGAATACAGTAAAGCCTTGGCGCCGTCCATGGTTTGCAAACCCTGTTTAGCGATCACCGGATTGTTATTATTCTGCCAGGCAATCGTCGGATCATATAATTGTGTTGGCGCATTGACGGTAATGCCGCCAACCGTATTAATGGCCTTAGAAAAGGCCTGGAAATTAAACAAAACGTCGTATTGAATCGGTATGCCCAGCACATTAGAAACCGTTTTATCGACGGCGCTAAAGCCGGCAGTGACGGCTTTTTGGTTGGCATTAGAGCTATCATTGTGGCCTAAATATTGATACTTGCCGCTCTCGTAAGCCGCGTTAATTTTGCCATAATTGCTGACGTAATTGTTCGGCTCTTTAACCCACAAATCGCGCGGCACGCTGATTAGCGCCACTTTGTTATTGACCGGATCGATACTGGCTACCATCATAGTATCAGTAAGATCCGGCCCATCGTGGCCCGGTCCGCCAATACCCATTAGCAAAATATTTACTCGACCAGAGCCGATACCTTTGAGTTGATCAGGGTTAACATTGTTTTGCAGGGCCGCTGCCGTGCCATGCCCCTGGAAAACACCGTGCAACTTAAAAAAGCCTTTAAGGGCCAAAAAGCCGCCGATAATTAGCACTACCGCGGCCAGCGCCAAACCGCCTCTCAGCGACCAGTGCCAGGTTTTGCCCATTTTAGAGCGCCGCGACTTTTTGCCGCCGCGGCCGCCATCAGCCGTCCCATCATCTAATAAAGCGCCTTGTCCCTTCGGCGCGTTGTCTGATTGTGCGGCAACAGCACGGGATTTGGCGCTAAGTTTGTTATGGTTTGCCGGGTGCGCTGGCTTAGCCGCCAAATTTTGCATACCTACCCGCCGCGCATAGTAGCCGCTAGGACGGCGAAACTCGTCAATCAATCCAGCGTCACTAGCACCGGGCTGACGGCCGTCAACTCCAGACTGCTTAGAACTAATAAACTGCGGAATTTGCCGAGCCGGTTGATGGCTGATAAAACCATCAATTGACTGCCGCGGCAATAATCGTCTGGGTTGGGCTTGGTAGCGGTTTTTGTTATCGTCGATTGACGCCATAGTTTTTAAGTATAACCTTTATCCTAACATTAAGTAAACCACTATTTTTGGCCGAAAACATTAGCAGTTTCGCAGACAAGTCATCAACCAAATGCTACTGCCAAGCCATAAAGCTAAATTTTATAGTTAAGTAACAGGGCTAATCAGGCGTCCGGCAAGCCTAAAACTGGTAAATATTTTCCCAAGTTTAGTATTCTCAAATTTTTTAAGCTATACTTAATACTAAATTATGTTTAGAAAAGGTAAGCCCATCGGCTCCGCCGGTCGAGCTAAAGTTATGCCGGATAGGCAAAGCGATAAGCGCCGCGCCAAGCCCGGCCAGCCCAGCGCACTCAGCGACGCACCCGATTCCGGCCAGCGCCAACCAACCAATAATAACCAACGTCGCCACACAGCCAGCCGCGCTATAGCGACCACAGTCGCCATAATTATTGCTGTGCCGCTGATTGTCCTATTATTAACCTTTTTCGTCTTCCAACAATACCAAGTCGACGGCATCAGCATGAAGCCGACCCTGCAAAACGCCAACCGTCTGATCGTCTGGAAGGCGCCGCGCACCTGGGCCAAAATCACCGGTCATCCCTATATCCCAAACCGCGGTAATATTATAATTTTTCACGAAAATAATTTAAACGATTTAACCAAGTCGGGCTCAGAAGTGCTAATCAAACGCGTGATCGGCTTGCCCGGCGATCATATCGTCATCAAAAACGGCCAGCTAACCATCTATGACCAGCAGCATCCGGCTGGTTTTCAGCCCAGAAAAACGCTGCCCTACGGCAAAAAGATCCCCAAAATTACTTCTGGCAACATCAATATAACTGTTCCGCCCGACCAAGTATTCGTCTGCGGCGATAACCGCCCGAAATCGCTAGATTCGCGTATTTTCGGCCCAGTCCCAGTCAAAAACATAATCGGCAAACTAATCCTGCGCATCACGCCTTTAAACGAAATCAAAGATTTTTGAAGCAAGCTATAAGTTCTGACTAGAAAATTAATGTTCTTCTAACACTAAGAACCAAATTGTTACTTTCGCCATAGCTTGGGAAGTAACAAAAAGCCTAGGGCAGAACTTTCGCATCTTTAGTGGGTTTTCACTCCGTGAATCCGCGAATATTAAAATTATGTTCTAAATGTTCCTGTTGCCAGGAACTTTAGCAGTATCTTTTTTGATAGCAAAAAAGGTACCAAAAAACTTTAGGGCAGGACTACACATCTTGGTTAGATAGTTGATAAAACCAACAACCGACTTTGGCGACTCCTCGCTTCGTAATGCTTTCTAGCATTACTACGGTCGTCAAACAAGTCGAGCCGCCCATCCCAAGAAGTTGTCGCTTGTTACAACAATTAAGCCAGGACGCTACGTAATGCCCTTTATATTAGGACAAAATTACAGTTTGTAATTTTGTCCTATTGTTTACGGGCTACGTAGCCTTTCGAGACTTTAAGTTAGTAATTTGCCGAGTCAAGCCAAAACTCAGTCTGATTTCTTCCGCTAGAAACAATAAAAAATCAGGCCGACCAGCGGTAGTCGTTTTGGCGCGGCAAATTGCTGACTTAAAGTCCTGGCTGGCTATGTTTTGCCCGGCACTTCTTTGGTAACTTTCTTGTTGCTATAAGAAAGTTACTGGCCGGTTCTTAACCAGAGGGAACACTAGTTCAATCTAGCTACTAGCGTTACTTTTCGGTGCCGCGCCTAGAGTTACATCAATTTTTAGAAATTTCCCTGAAAATTTAGTTAAATTAATTAATAATTACTATGGACTAATAGTTAAGTTGTTTAAGCTTTTAATAGCCCCGCCTTGGCAAATGGTTAAGTTTTTCCAGCAGCCGATCCAGGTCTTTGTCGGACGTGAAGCCAATTTCCAGTTTGCCGCCGTGGGCGGTGCGGCGAATCGAGACTGGTGCCGCGAATTTTTGGCTGAGACGCCTGGTTTCGGGATTTTGGCTGCTGATTTTGGTCTGCAAAATTTTAGCTTCGGTGTCGGGCGCAGCGGATTTGAAGGCCGTGACAAAGCGCTCGGCCTGACGCACCGACCAGCCATTTTTAATAATCAAATCCAGCAATTCTTGCTGTTTGGCGATATAGCCTTTTAGGGCTAGTATTTGACGACCATGGCCTTCGCTAATTTTGTTGGCGGCTAGTGCCTGCCTAGCTTTTTCCGGCAAGCCAAGCAACCGCGCGATATTGCTAACGGTTGAGCTGGCTTTGCCCAGCCGCCGGCCGATAACATCGTAGCTCATAGAAAATTGCTGGCTAAGCCGAGCGATCGAAGCGGCCTGCTCGAGCAGCGACAAATCGACGCGCTGCATGTTTTCGACCAGCGCAATTTCTAGCTGCTGCAACTGCTCGGCCGAGCGCACGATTGCCGGCAAAGTTTTTTTGCCAGCCAATTTGGCCGCTCGCCAACGCCGTTCGCCAGCAATTATTTGATATTTGCCACCGGCCAGTGGCCTGGCGATCAATGGCTGCAAAATGCCGTGCTGCTTGATCGATTCGGCCAATTGTTCCAGCGCCGCTTGGTCGAACTGGCGCCGCGGCTGCTCGGCATTGGCCTCCAACAAATCAAGCGCGATACTTTGCACCCGCTCCGAAGCATCCATCAAAACGGAATTGTCAAAATTCTGCGGCAAAAGCGTGTCAAAACCCCGGCCCAAAGCCTTGCGCTGCGGGCTCATAAGCCAAACTCCGAGTTGGAAGTTGGAAGTTGGAAGTTGGAAGTTGGCAAATGCCAAAATCCAAACGCTGCACGCTGCACGCTGCACGGAAAACTGTAAATTACTTTACCCGGCACGCTGCAAAACCTCCTTGGCGAGTTGCTTGTAGGCCCGCGCGCCCTTCGACCATTTGTCGTAATCGATGATGGTTTGGCCGTAGCTGGGAGCCTCGGCCAGGCGCACGTTGCGCGGAATTATGGCCGCGAACAATTTATCACCAAAGTGTTTAGCCAGCTCACCGCGGACTTGCTCGGCCAAGCTGGTACGTTTATCATACATGGTCAAAATTACGCCCAAAAGCTCGAGCTGCGGATTAAGCTGGCCGCGCACGCGCTGAATCACTGCTAATAATTGGCTCAAACCCTCCAACGCATAATATTCGGCCTGCACCGGAATCAAGACATAATCGGCGGCCGCCAAAGCGTTAATCGTCAACAGCCCGAGCGCCGGCGGACAATCGATGAAGACATAATCGTGTTTGTCGGCTTTGAGCGCTTGGCGCAAGCGCGTTTCGCGGCCATTAACACTGGCCATTTCCACTTCGGCTGCCGCCAAACCAGTGGTCGCCGGCAGCAAATGCAGATTTTTATAAGCCGTCGGCCGCACGGCTTTGGCCGCTAGCGAAGCATCAAATAAAATTTCATAACTAGTCGGCGCCTCAGCTCCGCCCGCGCCCAAACCGCTAGAAGCATTGGACTGCGGATCAAAATCCACCAGCAAAACCTGTTGCCGCCCAGCCGCCAAATAGCCAGCCAAATTAATCGCCGTAGTCGTCTTGCCAACTCCGCCCTTCTGGTTCAAAACCGCAATTGTTACCCTGCTCATTTTTAACTCTTAGGCCCTATTATAACCCAAGCTAATACCTAATCCATAATCATAACCGTGTAAGCTTAGCAGTTCTAAATTTTCGAGATCGCCAGCCGCAATTTCTACTATAAATCACAAATTATTCCCCTGTTCGAGGTCCGTCCTTATTAGTCCATATTTATGTAGTTACACGCAACCTGATTGTTGAATTTGCGATAATCACAAAACCATTCCCTGTTTGAGGACGGACCTTGTTTTCTCTTATTTTCTAAACCCTTAACTCTTAACTCTTAACTCTTAACTCCCAGATTCAATACACCTGATTATGAGTGCCGACATCTAGCAGAATGATTTCGGATTTTGTCTCGTAGTAAACCACTCTCGCGTCGCCGGCGATTGAAAATGCTCGCAAACCAAGCTTTTTGCCCTTAAGCCCGTGATCATTCAGCGGCGTACCACGTTGGCCGGACGCGAATAGTTTTAGCCGCTCGTCAAACCGCGCGGCCAGCCGCTTGTTCGGAGCGACACGAGATTTATAGCTCTTTACAAACTGCTTGTCCCGGATTATCGGCTTCATTGCGCATGCAAATCGGCTAAAAAGTCATCTACGTTATCAAAGCTTTTAGCCTCGCCGGATTTAACCTGGCTGGGCAGCTCGGCCAGCTGCGCAGTGTAGCGGGTTTCGGCTTCGGGGCTAAGCTTCTCGTCAGCCGGAGCTAAACCTAGCTGAATATTATCGCGCAGCACCGCGCTATACAAAACGCGGGTAAAATCCTGGAGCGAGCTAAAGCCCTGCTCGCTGGCGTGCTTGGCAATGGCGTCGCGGAGCGATTTGTTGATTGGTATCTGAACCTTAGAATCTGTTGAACGCATAGTACGTTTATAGTACCAAACTGGTATAGATATGTCAATATATAATCTCGATGGCAGCATTGCGGGCAGGCATAAATCATACTATATACTATTTTGAGATTTACAAGGTTCAACCTTAGTTAGTATTAGAGTCTGTGCCTAGAGGCTTTAGCCCGGATTCAACAACTAGCGTGATGATTTGTGCAGAATCGACGCCGCCAACGTTTGATATGGGATGCCTTCTTGTACCGCTCTAGCTTTTAGCTTCTGCAGATCTCGTTCGGCTAGGCGAATGTTTATATTGCGTGTTTTGTTGAGCGTGCTACTGGCAGACTGCTGGAGTTCTCGTAGGCGTGCAGGAGTTAGCTCGCTCTTAAGGGTACCAGCATCTAGAGCTTGTTCGATTTCATCAAGTTCGCGCTGCTCGTTGTCTTCTAATATGTAGTCCATTTATGGTTGTCCTCCTTTAATGTATGCCTTGGTGAACTTGCGGCTGGGATAGATGGTCTTGAAAAATATCTTCTCGGCTGTAGTGACACACGGCACAACGTAGACATACTTATCCTTTTCGATAACCAGCAGAGTTTGACGTGGATAATCTTGCTGGTTTGGGTGGGCTAGCTGGTCAAGCACCCTGCCTTCGGATGTGGCAACCACCACATCCTCGAAGCCAATCCCGCGCTCGCTCTTCAGCTGCATATTCTTAGCTTCGTTCCAGTCATAATGCCGCACTTTACCAGTTTATGACGAATAGTATTATATGTCAATACTATTAATCCTGACAAAGTATTGCCGCGATATCGAATATCCAAATATTGCTGCTTGATTCTTGGTCTAACGCAGTTCCATTAGCCGAGGGTGTATTTGTATTCACGGGGGAATTCGTGGGTGTAGCTGAAAATTAGCAGGCTTAAGTTGTAGGTGTCTTTGAAGACCGGCAGATCGTAGTACAGAGCCATGATTTATCATAATAGCAGATTTCACCCAGATGTCTTTGGCAAGCCAAAAGCATCTGGGGGATCTGGGGATCTAGGGACAGTCCTCAGGTTTTCCCTATATCTAGCCGTACAATTGGCTATGCGTGCCGACCATCATCAACACCACCCTGTCATCGCTAACGCGCGCATAATGAACCCTCAAATCTCCGCTGACGCTCAAAGAATATTGCGGATAATATTTACTCTTAAGCTGGTGGACTCTCAAGCTAGCGTCGTGCTGGTTGTTGGTGAATAATTTTAGCGCCACCAGTACCCGTACCTGCTGGCGGGCGCTAAGCTTGGCCCACATTTTGTCATAATTCTTATGGGTGTCAATCCGCATGGCCGAGGCTGTTCAGATGGCGCTCCAGATCGTCAAAATTACTGAACGAACCGCTCAGGTTGCGGCCGGCCTTGATGTCGGCCTCGATTTTGGCCAGCTGTTTCGCCGTTTGTTGATTCGGAGCAAACTCTTCCTCGAAAACTACCCGCCGTTCGCTTATCACTTGTTTCAACTCATTCTCAATAATAGCGCTCAAACTCAGACCCAGCTTTTGAGCCAGGCTTTGGGCTCGGCGCTTAACGTCAGCATCGATTTTAATGGTAACGGGTGTTTGGCTCATATTTACAATGTATTACTTTTAATGTACTAAGTCAATACATTGAGATTTTCCAAGATCCGTGCTTAGAAAAAATCACAAACTACAAATTATAAATTAGCAAAAATTCACATTTTGCTAATCTATCTTCAAGGACAGTCCTCAGGTTTACTCCACGATTAAAAATAGCCCGAGTTTATAATCAGCTTTATATGGCTACTACAACCTACCATGAACTACTAGCAGCCTACCTGACCTGCCGCCGCCATAAACGAAATACTAATAATGCCTTGAAGTTTGAAGCTGACTACGAACAAAACTTATTAAACCTGCTAATACAATTCAGCCGTGGCAGCTACCATCCTAGCCGTAGCATTGCCTTTATTGTCGATAAACCCGTCAAACGCGAGATTTTCGCCGCCGATTTCCGAGACCGCGTCGTCCACCACCTAATTATTAACAAGCTGAACCCGATATTCGAAAAGTGGTTTATCTACGACAGCTACGCGTGCCGGCCGGATAAAGGCGCGCTGCTCGGCATCCGGCGGCTAGACCGTTTTATCCGTCAGTGCTCCGATAATTACGCAAAAGATTGCTACGTGCTAAAGCTCGATGTCAAAGGCTTTTTCATGCACATCAATAAGGATAGATTGTGGCGCGGCTTGCAGGACTTTATTGATAATCATTACGACGCTCCAGACAAGCCGCTGTTGCTTGAGCTATGCCAAAAAATAATCTACAACGACCCGACCAAAAACTGCGTAATAAAAGGTAGCAAAAGTGACTGGGCTGGCTTGCCGCCGGACAAGAGCCTGTTCCATTCGCCGCCGGATTGCGGCCTTCCCATTGGCAATCTAACCAGCCAGGTATTTGCCAACTTCTATATGAGTCGGCTCGACCACTTCATCAAGCACGATCTGAAAATAAAATACTACGCCCGCTACGTCGATGATTTCGTGCTGGTTCACCAAGATAAAGACTACCTGCGCTCGCTAATCTCCGTCATTCGCGATTTTTTGGCTAGTGAGCTGGGCCTGACGCTGCATCCGAACAAAATCTACTTGCAACACTATTCAAAAGGCGTGCGTTTTCTAGGCGTCGTTATCAAACCGGGCCGGATTTATAGCGCCAAACGAATGAAGGGCAATTTTTATAATGCTATAGCTAGCCAAAACCAGCTTATCCGCGACCACCGCCCGCCGAGCGACGAAGAACTAGCAGCTTTCTTAAGCAGTATGAACTCGTACCTAGGGTTACTCCGTCACTACCAGACATACAAACTGCGCAAAAAAATGGTCTATAAGCATTTGAGCGCCTGGTGGTGGAACTACGTGTCGTTGAACGCCGACGCCACCAAGTTTTACCGTCGCACAAAACATCTAAAAAAGCGCCCCAAATAGAGGACGCCTTTTCGTTGTTTGGATTAAAACCCCGGACCGGACGGACGTAGTTGTTGTTGTTCTTATTGTTGTTGTTCTGATTGCCGCTATTGAAGTTCTCGTTCCACGCGTTGTTGCTGGAGTTCTCAGACGACGACCAGTAGTTGTTGGACGTGAATCCGCCGACAACGCAATACCGCGAAGTGTTTTAGCTAGGCCTAGAGGCATCTCCAGGCTAGACGATTTAACTGCCTTTATAAAACAGTCCTTGCGGCGCTTTTAATTCAAACTTGCTCGCTCACTAGAGCCTAAAAACCCTAGCGATTCTGGCAATTTCATCATACTACTTTGCGCTGGCTTTTTGCCAACCCATTATCTGTTTGCCGATTGACTCCATTAGCGCTACCAAGCGGGCTTGCTTGCTGCGGGGTAGCAGCTTTAGCTCGGCGGCTAGGCGCACTTCTAGCTTGAGTAGCTCGAAATTATCCAGGAACTCGTCCAGGTAGCGGACTCGGTCGGCTTTTAGACGGTTGGCGCGGTAGATACTGCGCATTAGCTGCATACAGTCGTGTTTCATGTCTTGGCCTAGCGTGTACTTGTAGTCGCGGGGGAAGTCTTGAGTGAAGGCGTAGATTAGCTGGATTAGGCTGAAGGTGTCTTTGTAGACTGGCAGATCGTAGTGTAGAGTCATATACTAGGTACTTTAGCAAATTTTGGCCTTCGGCCATAGGCTTTGGACTAGCCAAAGCCTATGGCACCAGGGCTGCAGGGAAAAGGACTAAAGGACTGAAGGATTAAAAAGCCC
Organism: Saccharimonadales bacterium (SeqCode); assembly: GCA_050730835.1. Classification (GTDB taxonomy): domain Bacteria; phylum Patescibacteriota; class Saccharimonadia; order Saccharimonadales; family UBA4665; genus JBOHNS01. The sequence continues at coordinate 728 of JBOHNS010000046.1, read as the reverse complement.
GGACCGGACGGACGTAGAAGTAGCCGCCCTTACCGCCGTTGCTCTGAGGGCCGCTAGTGAAGTACTCGTTCCACGCGTAGGAGCTGGAGTACTCAGACGACGACCAGTAGCTGTCGGACGCGAATCCGCCGACTACACTTTTCTCATTATATAGCTGGTTTAGTTCATATAGGGATGGCAGGAACCAGTCGGTCTTGCCGCCGCCATTGTAATTGGCGGCCAGGTGTTCGGCGTCTGAACTGTTATTGCAGTTGGCGTTAGCCAGCATTGTGGCGGTATTGGACGCGCCCTGGCCGATGGCTTGGTTGCCCAGGCCGTTATTGGTGGTTTGGTCGCCGCTCTCGATAGCGGCGCCTTGGTAGCCGTTACACCAAGTGCCCGTTGGATCGCTGCCGCCGTCCCAGCCGCTCGGTGCGGCTTCGTAACAGGTGTTGCCGCCATCATTGTAGAAAATAATGCCACCGCCGGGGCCGGTGCTACCGATATTGCAGGCTGGTCGGCTAGTCGTTGTGAAGCTGACTTGATTGCCATAGCTAGTGCCGGCACCGTTAATGGCGTAGGCCCGCACGTAGTAGGTGGTGCTCTGCGCCAGTCCCGTCATATTAGCCGTGAAGCTGCCGGTGCCGCTGCCGCTAGTTACTTTGCTATTAGCGGTAGTCGGGTTCTGGCTGGTGCTATAGACGATGCCGCGCTGGGTAACAGTGTCGCCGCCGTCGCTGGTAACATTC
>JBOHNS010000045.1:0-5899 GCA_050730835.1 Saccharimonadales bacterium (SeqCode) | reverse complement strand
GTGTACTACAGGGCTGCTAAACTAGTCTTGAACCATAATTTAAAGCCCAAACTAGACTTAAATGGCCAACCGCTCGCCAAAAACCAGTAATAATATTTTTTCCAAAATTTCTATTGTTTTACCCTACTTACCAAAACAAATGCAAAAATAGCCGCCTACTAGCAGAAAAATAAGTATGACTTATTTAAAAAACTAACCTATTGTCAAGCTTAAGTCACTGCCCGCTTGCTATTATTTCAGCTATCTGCACAAGTACCATGCTCGTGCTTAATTATTTATTTTGTTATTTTAAAAAATTAAAATGTAGTTAAAACCGTTAAATTAAGCTCCTGCCAAATATAAGTTTTTTATAGATTTAATTTTTAGACTGAAAGTCTAAAGCGCAAAAACTCAAAACATCAAAAGCAATAATATCCAAAGCCAAGAAATCTAGTCAAAATTGAAAAAATAAACCGTCTTAAAAAATCTATATGGATTTTCTTAAAAGTTATGCACAAGTTTAGCAAAAATAAATTGAAAAAATATGCTTGACATCATCATAAGCAATTTATAAGATGTATTTAGCACTGAATAAAAAAAGTGCTCAAAAACAAAAACGACTTCGAAACAACGGCTTCTCGCAAGCCGTTGTTCCATAAAAAGCTAACCATAGCTTTTAACAAAAATTATTAAAATCAAAATTAATTTTATTAAAAACCCGCTTAAAATAGGCGGGTTTTTAAGTTGATATTTTGGCTTGTCAAAATAATTAAGCTTAAATTTAGCTATTGCAATTTTTTATAAAAGTGGTAAATATATTTACCATGAGTATGAGTGTTAGAGCAATTGCCGATAGCGGCACTAAGGGCATAGTTATTGACGTAGAGTGCAGCTTGTCCAATAATTTGCCAAATATTGTGATTGTCGGCTTTGCCAACAAGGCGGTCGACGAAGCCAAAGAACGCTTGCGCGGCGCCTTTACCAATTGCCGCGTGCGGCTGCCGAACAAACGAATTACTCTAAATCTGGCGCCGGCCGATATACCAAAAGATAGCGCCGGTTTTGACCTAGCCATGGCGGCCGCCATTATGGGCGCCAGCCAACAGACCAAAGCTAAAGCAGATCTGAGCCAAGCATTTATCGGCGAGCTGGGCTTGGACGGCGCAGTGCGGCCGGTGCGCGGCATCATTGGCAAATTGCTAGCCGGACGCGAGCAAGGACTGAAAAGTTTTTACATTCCAATCAGCAACCTAAATCAAGCGCTGCTGGTGCCTGATATTAGCCTTTTTCCTGTCAAAAATCTGCACGAGCTGTATTTACATTTATCCGCAACGGTCGAGATTAAACAACTAAAAACCGGTCGCGGCCAAAGCCTGGCGGCCGAAAATATGCCAGCAGCCGAAAATGATTTTGAAGAAATTGTCGGCCAAATCCAGGCCAAACGGGCGTTAGAAATTGTCGCGGCCGGCGGCCACAATATTTTATTAAACGGGCCGCCGGGCACCGGCAAAAGCATGCTGGCCAAAGCCCTGCCGTCGATTTTGCCGCCGCTCAACCACGAGCAAATTTTGGAAGTTACCCATTTGCACAGTCTGGCCAGCAAAGATTACGACAAAATTATAACCAGCCGGCCATTCCGCTCGCCGCACCACAGCGCCAGCGACATCGCCATCATCGGCGGCGGCCAAAATCCGCGGCCGGGCGAAATTAGCTTGGCCCATCGCGGCATATTATTTTTTGACGAATTTCCGGAATTCAGCCGACGCAGCATGGAAGCTTTGCGCCAGCCGCTGGAAGACCGAGCTATCACCGTAGCTCGCGCCAAAGATAGCATTAATTATCCAGCCAATTTCGTATTAATCGCCACAGCTAATCCTTGCCCATGCGGCTATTACGGCAGCACCAAAATGTGCCGCTGCTTGCCCTACGAAATATTGCGTTACCAGCGCAAAGTATCGGGCCCGATTATGGATCGCATAGATTTATATGTGTCTGTCGAAAACGTCGAACACGACCGACTGTTAAAAGCTAAGCCGTCGTCCGCCAATCTAACCTCATCAATTAAAGTCCGCGTCCTAAAAGCTCGCGCCCGCCAAAAAGTCCGCTACTCAAGCCCGCAAAAATTAAACAGCGACATGACGAATTTTGACATAAAAAATGTCAGCCAAATATCCCAGGCCGCCACCGAAATCCTGAACCAAGCCGCCCGCCAAATGGACATCTCGGCGCGCAGCTACATGCGCTCCATCAAAGTGGCGCGCACCATCGCCGACTTGGCAGATTCCGACCAAATCACCGCCGGCCACATCGCCGAAGCCCTGCAATATCGCCGGCAGCAGCAGTCATAAATTAGGCTTGCTTAAGTTGCATCACACCTGTTATAATGCTGGAAGTGATTAATTTTGAAGTGTTAGGGGAAAACGTCCATCGCTAAATATAACCGCCTGAATGAAGCCATTCGGGCGTCCAAATTACGAGTTATCGATCAAAACGGCCAACAATTAGGTGTTTTATCTAGAGATGAAGCGCTCCAGGCGGCGCGCGATCAAGAACTCGATTTGGTGGAAATTTCCGCCGAAGCCGATCCACCGGTCGTCAAAATAATCGATTGGGGTAAATATAATTACCAGCGCACCAAGCAGTTGCAAAAGAATAAGCGCAACGTTCATGCCAGCGAAATGAAGCAAATGCGCCTGGGGCTGAAAATCAGCGATCACGACCTGGCAGTTAAAATGCGCAAAGTCAGCTCCATGCTAGAAGCCGGCCACAAAGTCAAAATCACGCTGTTTTTCCGCGGCCGAGAAAACGCCCACAAAGATTTGGGATTTCAGCTAGCGCAGCGCATCATCGGCGATTTTGGCGAGCAAATTGTCGTCGACCAACAGCCGCAACTAGCCGGCAAACAACTCAATTTTGTTGTAAGAATTAATTCATCCGCCAAAGCTTCAAAACCCAAGACCAAAACACCCGAAAATGCTCCGCAAAATAGCCAGCAAGAAATTTCAATACAATAATTATGACAACCATTAATCTGCAATATTTAGGAGAATAAATGCCCAAGCTAAAAACCCATAGCGGCAGCAAAGACCGCGTCAAACTAACCAAAAACGGCAAAGTCCGCGCCCGCCATGCCTATGCCAGCCACTTTTTGCAGAAAAAATCCGCCGCCCGCAAGCGCAAACTGGCCGGCCTAAAAACCTTGAGCGGTAAATCATCCAGAAATATCAAGAAGAAATTAGGAACTTGAGATCATGCCTGCGTCATTCCATTTACTGTTGACCAGTAAGGTTCTAGGTTCTAGGTGTGAGGCTCTAGCAGCTGAAGCTACAAACTATAACCTAAAACCTAAAACCTATAACTTCAATAAAGCGACCGAAGGGAGCGTATTATTATGCGAGTAAAACGCGGCGTAGCCGCCCACCAAAAGCACAATAAAACCCGTCAAGCCACAAAAGGCATGACCCATGGCAACCGCGTCAGCGTCAAGCGCGGCAAACAGGCCGTCAATAAATCTCTGCAATACGCCTACCGCGACCGACGCAACCGCAAACGCACCATGCGCCAACTGTGGAACACCCGCATAAATGCGGCCGCCAGGTTAAACAACACGACTTATGCTAAGTTAATTGCCGACCTAAAGAAAACTAACATAAACCTAGACCGCAAAGTATTGGCAGAGTTAGCAGTCAATGAACCCAAAGCCTTTGAGTCTGTAGTAAAAACTGCTAAAAAATAATAAACTATAGCCCCGACACAACACTATGTCCAATGTCGCGACGAAAGGTTGGCGGTTGACCATTAAACGTTATATGTTCAGCCGCGGAATAAGCTTGTGTTAGGGCCGCACTCAAGGATTCCGCGGTAGCTAAAATATTTAGCACTCGGCCACCATTTGTTACTAATTGGCTACCCTGTTTCTTGGTAGCTGCGTACAAAATCTGAATATTTTTAGTTTTTTCCGCCTCTTCAATACCCTCAATAATTGCGCCAGTTTGCGGTTTTTCCGGATAACCCTGTGCCGCCAAAACCAAACTAACGGCCGACTGGCCTAGCCACCAATCCGGCGGTTCAATTTTGTCGAGGCTACCCTCGACACATGCCTGCAGAACCGGCAATAATTTACCTTTCATCAGCGCCAAAAAGACTTGTGTTTCCGGATCACCCGGTCGGGCATTCCATTCCAGCAATTTTTCATGGCCTTTATTGCCTTTTAAGCCTGAAAAAAGCATGCCCTTAAAGCCGAGCTCCTGGACCACTGGCGCTGCAAACGTCTCGCCAAATTCTTCGGAGTCTCGTGATGAATACTCGGGCAAAGGTCCGACAACGCCCATGCCACCGGTCATTGGCCCACGATTTCCGTCACCAATTTGTTTGTGGTCACGCACCAAAAACGGTATAGATAACTGGGATTTACCATCACAAAAGGCGTGGTGCGAAGCTTCGAGTCCGCCAACATAATCTTCAATAATAATTTTTCCGCCTAAGCGCGCAATTTCTGCTTCAACCTCTTTGGGCGTTTCACACTTACTAGCACCCTTGCCTCCGGCCAAGCCATTATCTTTTACAAAGACCGGCCAGCCATGATTCTCGGCATATTCTATGGCAGTGGTTTTACCCATAAAGCTGCCAAACGCACCCATCGGTACAGAATGGCGATGGCCAATCTCTTTGGCAAATTCCCTATCCGCCTCAATCCGTGCCTGTGCCCGCGTCGGACCAAAAATAGCCAGCTTGGCTTGATTAAAGTTGTCAACGATGCCAGCGGCCAGCAGATCTTCACCACCGACTATAGTAAAATCCACTTTATTTTGCCGCGCAAACGCTAGTTGACCAGAAATATCTGACGGTATAAGATTTGTACTCACAGCAAAGTCTTCGTTTCCCGGATTGCCTGGCGAGATAAATATTGCTTCGCCCTCGTGCGCCAGTTTCATGCCCAGCGCCTGGCCACGCGCACCACTATCAACAACCATAATACTCACAAGTACAGTATCTCAAATTATTTTATCAAAGCAAAACACCGCCCAATTTCCGGGCGGCATTTTTATACTAACCAGATAATCCGTAAGCCGGGTTCTGTTTTAGCCGATCATCTATCTAGCCCTAATATTGCTATTAGGATCAAGCGGATTTTATGAATTAGCTTGGCGGGCACCGCGAACTTAAAATTTTCGCTTAAAGCCAATTCTCCTTGCAGCCGGCAGGGTTTACCGTCTTCGTAGCGTCACCGCTAGAAAATGCGGGCTCTTGCCCCGCTCGTTTCACCGTAGCTGGATGCTCCGCACCCGATTATCAATTAGCTATTAGCGATTTACAAGGCATTAACTTTGAGCAATTAGCGATGAGACCAATTGATAATCACTAATTGCTAATGCTTGGCTAATTGGTAAATTGTTAATGGATAATTGAGTGCGAAGCACGTCAGCTGTTTTGTTTCTGTGGCACTTTCCCTAGGGTCGCCCCCGGTTGCCGTTAGCAACTGCCGTTCCCATGTGCTGCCCGGACTTTCCTAGTGGACATCTTTAGATACGCGATGGTCGGTGGCTGCTGTCCATTTTGCTAAACAAAACAGTGGCCACCTTCCCGCGTAGCCAAAGATGTCCACGCGATCAGCCGAAAATCTGGCATAAACAATATTATACACTTTAGTGATAAAAGTCTAGGCCGCCAAGTCATTAACCCAACGCCCAAACGTCAAAACCAAACAAAGCAGAGCCACTGGAGCAAAAGCTCCCGAATTGATCCAAAAATCGCCGCCTGCATACAATTTTAGTTCAGTTGATTTGCTATTTTTGTTATAATTTTTTCAACGTTAATATCCATTTTTACCTGTCGATAAATCTTAAAATGGTCAGGGTGAGAGGACTTGAACCTCCGATCTCTGGACCCCCAGCCCAGCGCTTTACCAACTAAGCTACAC
>JBOHNS010000044.1:0-13859 GCA_050730835.1 Saccharimonadales bacterium (SeqCode) | reverse complement strand
AGCGTTGCCCGCCGAAGCCGAAAATTGGCTGACATCGCGTCCACTGCCGACATCATCTGCAGCTTGGTCGTCGTCGGCCGCCGGCTGGTCGCTGTCTTCGCCTAATCCAGCGTCGTCATCCGCTGGCACAGGCGTCTCGTCTGGCACGGCCGGCGCTACCGGTTGAGCGGTTTCGTCTTGTTTATCATCTTGGCGTCCAAACATTCCACCCCCTGGAGTTTTATTTCGTTTATACTTATAATTGAATTATAGCATAAGGATATTGGCGCGCAATGTTAGATGATTTTAAATATATTAAACAGGTTGATAGCGATAATGCGCTAGGCATCGCGGCGCGGCAGCACGAGCAGCTGGAGTACGAATTCGAAAGTGTTCAATGGTCAAAGTTCAATGTTCAATGCCAGAACGTAGTTCTCGCTGGTATGGGCGGATCGGCGCTTGCAGCGCTTGTGGCGCAAACTTGGCCGGGCTTAAATGTACCATTTGAAGTTACGCGCGGCTACTCAGCGCCAAGTTATGTTAGCCCGGAAACTTTGTTTATCGCCTCTAGCTATTCGGGCAATACCGAAGAAACTGTTGGTGCGCTAGCTGAAGCCGAAGCTAAACAAGCGCAAATTGTCGTAATGTCTTCCGGCGGCAAGTTGGCCGAAATCGCTAGGGCGAAAAAGTACCCGCTGCTACTAATTCCGACCGGCTACCAGCCGCGCCATGTTTTGCCGTACGGCTTGAAAGCGCTTTGCACTATTTTTGACGCCTACAAATTAACAGATGGCAAAGCGAAAGAAGTTAGCTCGCACGCCGCCTGGCTAAAAGCCCAAATCGCCGCTTGGCTACCAGAAGTGCCGACTGCCGATAACCGCGCCAAACAAATCGCCCAAGATTGCGTTGGCAAATCCGCCGTAATTTACGGCGGCCCGCTCATGGCGCCTGCCGCCTACAAATGGAAAATCAGCTTCAACGAAAACGCCAAACATATCGCCTGGTGGAACCAATACAGCGAATTCAACCACAACGAATTCATCGGCTGGAGCAAACAGCCCGTCGACAAACCCTACACCGTAATCGACATCCGCAGCGACCTGGAGCACCCGCAAATTACCAAACGTTTCGAAATCAGCGCCAAACTGCTAAGCGGCCTACGCCCCGACCCAATCGTCGTCCACCCAGCCGGCGAAACCCTATTGCAGCAGTTATTATCGGCGATAGTCCTAGGCGATTTCGTAACCCTCTACACCGCAGTTCTCGGCGGCGTAAACCCAACACCAGTCGACCTAATCGAAAAACTAAAAGGCGAGCTAGAAAAGTAATGTCGAGCGACGCCCCAACCTTTGATCCAAGCAATTTCAGTAATGATTCTTACGCCCAGCGTTACGAAAAACCGTGGGGCTACGAAATCCACTGGGTGCCGGCCGACAGCCCATACATGGGCAAGTTGCTGCACATAAATAAAGACGCGCGCTTAAGCCTTCAAGTCCACGACCAAAAGCAAGAAAGCTGGTTTTTAATCTCCGGCCACGCCAGCGTAATATGGGAAAATAACAACGGCGAATTAATCGAAACCGAACTAAAACCAGGGCAGGGCTACTCCACGAAAATTGGCCAAAAACATCGCCTAAAAGGCCTGACCGACTGCGACATAATGGAAGTTTCCACCCCAGAAGTAGGCACAACTTGGCGCCTGGAAGACGACTACGCCCGTCCGCACGAAACGCCCGAGCAACGCGCCGCCGAACGAAAGTCTAGCCCAAAAACTTAGACTATAAAACGTACTTTACAAATTTGATAGCGGGTAGTATAATCCTTACTATGAACAGATTAAACATTACGATTACCAGCAAAAATCAAATTACCTTACCGGCTGAATATGTAAGGAAGATGAGACTTGGCAAAAACCGTCGCTTGAGCGTGTGCCAGCGCGGCAACAAGCTGGTGCTGGAGCCCGAGCCAGAGATAGATATTGACGAACATTTTCGGAAACTTTGGACTCAATTGCCAAAGATCAAAGGTACTAAAACTGATGAAGAATTAGAGCAGGCGATTCGCGATAGCGTCGCGGATGCCTGGGATGAAAAACGCCAGCGTGGCGAGAGCGACTAGAGCCGATGGCTTGGGTAGACACGAATATTCTCGTGCGCTTAGTGACTAATGATGTGCCGGATTTGGCAGCGGCGGCTATCTCGAAAGTCAGGCAAAGCAAGCGTGGCGAACTGATTATACTCGACGCGGTGCTAGTTGAGCTTTTCTTTGTTTTGGAAAGCAGAAACCAACCGTATCGTTTGTCTCGCGACAAAGTAGAGATTTTGTTCCGGGGTATTTTAAAACTTCCTCAGTTTCAAATTAGCGACATGGCACTAGCGGCATTCGAAATTTTTACCGCTAACCCCAAACTAGACTTCGCCGACTGCCTGCTACTGGCTCACGCTGGCCGCCAGAGCACTCAAATTCTAACTTTCGACAAAGATTTGCTGAAACTCACAAAAGCCTAAACTTTATAGTCCGGCGGATTTGATTATAGATTTAACAGTTTGATCTAGCGGGCACACTTCTGGCATAAATTTTCGGCTAATTCGCAGGTGTATCTGAGAAAATATGTTATAATATAATTCGAGGTTTTTATGAAATTATTGGTTGTTGAAGACGAAGAAAAGATTGCCCGGAGCTTGGAAAAAGGTTTGAGCGCGGAAGGTTATGTTGTTGACGTGGCTGGCGATGGCGATACTGCCAATACTATGCTTATTAGCGGCAGCTACGATTTGGTTTTGCTGGATTGGATGATTCCGGGCACTTATGACGGGCCAGCTTTGATTAAGCTTTGGCGCGGTAATAAGCAGCATTTGCCGATTTTAATGTTGACAGCGAAAAGCGCGATCGGCAGCCGCGTGCAAGGTTTAGACGTTGGCGCCGATGATTATCTGGCCAAGCCTTTTAGCTACGATGAATTATTGGCGCGGATTCGCGCGTTGTTGCGCCGGCCGCAAGCGCATCAGAATAATGTTTTTAAAACGAACCAATTGGAACTAGACATTGCCGCCAAAACCATTATTTATAAAAATAAAAACGTCAAAGCCACAGCCAAAGAATTCCAATTGCTGGAATATTTGCTGCGGCATAAAGGCGAAGTTATTAGCAAAGACCAATTGTTGGATCACGTTTGGAGCGACGAATCACGCGTGCAGCACAATACCGTCGAAACTTTTATCGCCAACTTACGAAAAAAGGTCGGCACGGGCGAAAAAGTGATTAAAACCGTGCGCGGCTATGGCTATAAAATCGATTAGAATAATAGTTGATGCGTAGATTTGGCGATAAAATTTATCAGGCTTTGAGCGATAGCTGGCTGGCCGAGCAAATGCGCGCGATTACGGCCAATGGTTCGGCGCGGCCGGCGGCGGTTTTTCGTTCGGCGCGGATCAAACTGACGATATTTTATTTTGCGATTATTGCGGTTTTTGCGATTATTTTGACGCTTGGGGTTTTGGGGCTTGCCGAGCACGAATTTGCGCGCGCTGGACTGACGCAGCAGGGCGAAGTGCAGCATGAATTTGCGCAATTTTATTCGGTGCCGCCGGAAAGTTATTTTGACCAAATTCAGGTCCACGCACGCCGGCTGGCGCGGCATCGACTAGATAATGACGTGATAATCGTCGACATAATAGCCATATTTATCGGCGGCATTTTGAGCTATTGGTATGCTGGGCGGACTCTCAGGCCAATTGAAGAATCTAACCGCGCGCAGGCCAGATTCGCGGCCGATGCCAGCCACGAACTGCGCACGCCGCTGGCCGCCATGCAGACCGAAAACGAAGTGTTTTTGCACGCCAAAAAATTCACTAATTCCGAAGCGCGCCAATTAATCGCCAGCAATTTAGAAGAAGTCCAGCGGCTGGAAAATCTGGCCGGCACGCTGCTCATGCTAACGGCTTACGAGCAAACCAAACTGGATTTTGCTAAGATCGAGGCCGAGCAAATTATTGACGCCGCCCTAAAACCGCTCCAAAAATCCTCGGAAAGTAAGCAAATTAAATTCGTTAAAAAGTTGCAAGCCGGCTCGCTATCCGGCAATTTTGACAGCCTGGCGCAGCTAGCCGGCATTATCCTGGATAACGCCATTAAATATGGGCCGGCTGGCAGCAAGGTTTTTATTGATGGGGTCGTCGAGGGTAATTGCTATAGTTTAACTATTCGAGACGCTGGGCCGGGCATTGACGCGCAGGATTTGCCCTACATTTTTGACAGGTTGTACCGCGGCGACAAAGCGCGTGGCAGCAAAGTTGGCGGCTACGGCCTAGGCCTAAGCCTGGCGCGCGAAATTGCGCTGGCTAATAACGGCCAAATTTCGGCCGCTAACCATCCGGCTGGCGGCGCCGAATTAAGCCTTAAATTACCACTTGCCAAATCGTAAATCATGAAACTGCTATAATTTGACTGGATTGATTGTTTACTTGAAAAAGCTGGCTCCCGAGTTTTCTTTACAAGAAAAAGCCCGCTTTAAATAATTCCTCATGCAAAATATTATTAGTTCTAAGATGCAACAAATTATACTGGCTTTGGCGGCTTCCAGCCTGATTAGCCTGGTCTTTTTGGCGGTTAGCGTGGTGGTTAATCACACTTTGGCCGATGGCTATTTGGCGGGCAATTTGTTGCTGGCGTGGCTGCCTTTGATTTTTGCCGGCGGGCTTGTGCTGGCGCTCAAAAATCATCTTTGGCTCAGCTGGCGGCCGCTGGTTATGACTGTGCTGTGGCTGGCCTTTTTGCCTAATAGTTTTTACATGATTAGCGACCTGGTGCATTTGCAAACTGTGGCCGTCCATAATCTGCTTTACGACAGTGTGATGTTTGAATTATTTATTATCAATGGTTTGGTGCTCGGGTTTTTAAGCCTGCATTTTGTGCACCAGCAGCTCAAGCAGCGCCTTAGCGCCCGATCGGCTGGTTGGCTGGTGGCGCTCAGTTTGTTTTTGACCAGTTTCGCGATTTATTTGGGGCGCCTGCAAAGAACCAGTTCCTGGAATTTGCTAACTAATCCGACGCGAGCCTTATTTGATATTAGCAGTCCGTTTGTCGATCCGGCCGGCCACGGCCAGGCTTTGACGGTTACGCTGACGTTTTTCGTGTTTTTAGTCGTGGTTTATTTTGCCGGTCGGCGCCTGGTCAATTTGCTGGCTCGGCCTGCGGGCAAATAGTTTTTATAATTTTTGAGTGTCGGTTTGCGGATTATTACCGACTAAAATGCCTTGCGGATTGAAGCACTGGGCGATGATTTGGGCGGTAAAGTCGTTGTGTTTGTTGACGTCGACGCAAGTTGGGATGCCTTGCGTTTGGAAGGCTAGCTGCCAGTTGCCGTTTTTGTCTTTGGCGTAGTAATAATCCAGCTGGTTGGTTGCGCCGCAACCTTGGCTGGTTGATGCGTATTCGTCGCTAACGACGTCGTAAATTACCACGCCGTACTCTTCGCCGTCGGCGAGAGCTTTTTGGTTGGCGGCGCATTTAGCGTCGCCCGTATTAAAGACACCCTTGATGAAGCCTTGGAAATCCGGCGGCGCGCCGTTTAAGTTGACGATGCGGTCGTATTTTTGTTCGGTTTGGTTGGGATTTTTTTGGAAGTTGTTGGTTGTTAGCCTCCCGCTCAGCGGGCCAAAACTGTGGATCGTGGCCGATTGCGTGTTCTGCGTCAAGTTCAAAATGGTGGCGTAATCGTTGTGCTGGACAACGATAGTATTTTTGGTAACGTAGCCAACATTATCGCCAGGATGCACCGGAGCGTCCAAAGTTTGGACGACGCGGCCCTGCAAAAAGTCGGTTGTCGTGCCATAAACAATCGCCGGTTTACCCTGGCCGTTGACGCCAAATACGAAAATCGTGTCGCTTGGGCTGTCGTAGCTAAAGCCGTAGACAGTTTTAAGTGCCGTGAGGTTGCCGAGCGGCTGCGGATTGCTGCCGTCACTGCGCATAATGTATGGGTAAAAACCGCCTTTGCCTTGGCCGCTAAAGTAGGAATATAAAATGTCGCCGTTTTTGGTTTCGTAGGGTTTGGTGTTGTAGCCGCTGGTGGTCAGCTGGGTCAGTTGGCTGCTGGCGATATTGTAGCGTTCGATTTGGCGGGTGTTTTGGGCGCCGTCGATTTCCAGCAAGATCGATTTGCCGCCGCGCGACCAAGACGGCGTTTGCGCCGACACGCCGCTTGGCAGCGTAACTTTTTGCTTTTGCTGGAGGCTAGAATTTAATATCCAAATGTCATTGGTCGATACGGCGGTGTTGGCAACGGCCAAAAATTCTGATTGGTTTTGGTTGGCGACTAGTTGGGTGACGCGAGCGCTTTGCGGCAGCGACGGAATTGTGTAGCGCACACGGTTGTTGCCAATATCATTCGTGCAATAAAGCTGTGCCACGCGCACGTAGCACAATTTTGGCTTCGGTGGCGCGACAGCGACCTTTTTCGGCTTGTGGCCAACAATTAGCAGAACTACTATGACAATAATGATAACGATAATCAGCCCTAATAGCCCGGCGGCAGCAATTATGATGCGCCGGCGTTTGCCGGAATCGCCGGACGGCGCCTTTTTGTTCGGCTGGTCGCCATTGCTGGGAGCGCCAACCGTCACGCCGCCAGGATTATTCGGCGCATTAGCTTCCGGCGGATTAGCGTTGTAACCATTAAGCGGTTGTCCGCCATAAGGCGGCGCCGCGGGTTGCGGCGCAGCTGGCGGCGGATTGTTTTGTGGTTGCGGGTTTTGGTTGGGATCCATCGTATAAGCTTTTAATTTTAATTAACCATTATCAGTATGCCAAATATCGATAACTAACGCAAGTGCTTTAAGGCCAGTTTTGTTATAATTGATGTCATGAAGCAAGCTTTGCAGCAAAAATTAGCCGAAATTGTGGCCGCCGAATTTGGCTTAAACTTAGTGCCGGAACTAACGCGCCCGGACGAAAAATTCGGTGATTACGCGACCAACATTGCCCTGCAACTAGCCCCCAAACTAAACAAAAATCCCCAAGGAATTGCCGAACATATTAGAACACAATTACTCTCATTCCAAGACCAGGTCTTGGAAAAAGTTGAGGTGGCGGGCGCGGGATTTTTGAATTTTTGGTTGAGCGATAGGGCGCTAATGGATAGTTTGGCGGATGAGCCGGAGAAAAGTTTGGCCGGGCAAGTAATTGTGGCGGAATATTCTGACCCCAATCCGTTTAAGGTTTTGCACGCCGGGCATTTGTACACATCGATTGTCGGCGACGCTATCGCTAATTTGCTGGAGCGCGCCGGCGCCCAAGTTCAGCGCGTCAATTATGGCGGCGATGTCGGCCTGCACGTCGGCAAATCTTTGTGGGCCATGGAGCGCGATTTAAAGGGCGACTTGCCGCAAAAATGGAGCGACCGGCCGATCGAACAACGCGCCGAATGGATGGCCAAATGCTACGTGGCCGGCGCCGAGGCCTACGAAACCGACGAAGACGCCCGCCGCGCCATCATCAATTTCAACAAGCAGGTTTATGAAATTCACGAGAAACGCGATTATACTTCGTATTTGGCGCAAATTTATTGGCTGTGCCGTGAGTGGAGCTACCAATATTTCACAGCGTTTTATCAGCGCATAGGCTGCCGTTTTGATAAATTTTATCCGGAAAGCGAAGTGGCGGATTTAGGTTTGACGGCCGTCAAAGCGCACACCGGCACGGTCTATCAAACTAGCGATGGCGCGGTGGTTTTTGCGGGCGAAAAATTCGGCCTGCACACGCGAGTGTTCATCACCAGCCAAGGTTTGCCGACGTACGAAGCCAAAGACGTCGGGCTGATTATCAAAAAATACGAAACCTATCATTTCGATCAATCGCTAATCATTACCAGCAATGATCAAGCGCAATATATGGCTGTTGTGCAAAAAAGTGTCGAGCAGTTTGCACCGGAAATGGTGCGTGGTAACCGGCATTTGACGCATGGTTTGGTCAAGCTGGCTGGCGCCGAAAAAATGTCCAGCCGCAAAGGCAATATTTTGCGCGCCGCAGATGTTTTGGACGTAGCGGCAGACGCGGCACACGCGGCGCACGACAACGCCGACGAGCAAACGGTGCTCGGCGCCGTCAAATACGCCTTTTTGAAGCAGCGCTTGGGCGGCGATATTATTTATAATCCGCAAGAATCGGTCAGCATCGAGGGTAATTCCGGGCCGTATTTGCAATACGCGCACGCCCGCGCCAGAAGTATATTATCGAAATTTGCAAAATCCCAATCTGTTAGCGGACAGCCCCCTAGCAAAGAAAGTTTTGACGATATTATTTTGCAAGGCGGCGAGCGCAGTTTGGTGCGCAAAATCAGCCAATATCCTGAAGTTGTTGAGCTAGCGACTAGTGAGCTGATGCCGCATCATATTGGCACATATTTGTATGAATTGTCGCAGGAATTTAACCGCTTTTACGAGCATAATCAAGTTTTGGGCGACGAGCGGCAGGCGCTTCGTCTGCATTTGGTTGGGGCCTACGCGGGCGTTTTAAAAGATGGCCTGGCGCTGCTTGGCATTGCCGCGCCAGATAAAATTTAAGGAGTTTTTTGAAATATGCAACAACTTTCCGACGATGAATGGAAGCAGAAATTAACGCCGGAGCAATACAAAATTTTGCGCGGCAAGGGCACGGAAATGCCGGGCAGCGGCAAGCTTTTGCATAATGACGCCAGCGGCGATTATGTTTGTGGAGCTTGCGGGCAAGTCGTTTTCCAAAGCGGCACAAAATTTGATAGCGGCACCGGCTGGCCCAGCTTTTACGAGCCGGCCAACGCGGCGGCCATAAAACTCGTCGAAGACAACAAATTTTTGATGCGCCGCACCGAAGTCGAATGCGCCAACTGCGGCGGCCATCTCGGCCACGTCTTCAACGACGCGCCGAACCAACCCACCGGCCAGCGCTTCTGCATCAATTCCGCGGCGCTGGATTTTAAAAAGCAGTAATACTCGAGCCGCGCTGATTTATAAAAAGCGACATCGCCAAAAATTTTAGTCGTTTTGCTATAATTTTAATAAGCTTGGCAACAAAGATAAATTAAAGGAGGTTTTATGACTAAACAAATGACAGACGAAGAATGGAAGCATAAATTAACGCCCGAGCAGTACCAAATTTTGCGCGGCAAGGGCACCGAAACGCCGGGCACGGGCAAGTTCTTAGACCACAACGAAAACGGCGATTACACCTGCGCCGCTTGCGGCAACGTGATTTTTACCAGCAAAAATAAGTACGAATCGACCACGCCGGGGCTAGTCGGCTGGCCGAGTTTTAGTGAAGCCGCTAGTAACGACGCGGTCGAGCTAACGCCGGACAACGATTTGTCGATGCAGCGCACCGAAGTCACCTGCAAAAACTGCGGCGGCCACTTGGGCCACCTGTTCGACGCCGACGATTCGCCTAACGGTAAGCATTACTGCATAAATTCCGGCGCGCTGGACTTTAACAAAAGTAGTTTAAGACGAAAGCTTTAGCGCGTGAGATTTGTAGCAAACGAAGATAATTTAACTATCGAGCTAAAAGGCTGGGAGCGGCTTTGGGCGCTAAAAATGCGGCTAGTTTTGCCGCGGAGCGAGATTGAAAACCTTGAGTGGACGCCCGAATTTTTTGACAGAGACCGGGCGCTGCGCCTGGGCGGCACGGGCGCTAGCAAATGGCTCTACGCCGGGCGGTTTCGCGTAGTTAAAACCCACGAATGGCTGTTTTTATATTTGCGCCGGCCGAAGGGTTTTACGGCCATCGGCGGTTTTGGCGCTAAAAACGCGTTAATAGTAACTATGAAGTCCGGCAAATATAAACAAATTATCGTCAATTGCCAGCCCGATATAGGCGCTAGCCTAGTGGCTTGGTGGCGGGGCTAACTAACTAATAAGAAAATTAAAAAACCGGCTTGTGATCCCAACCGGTTTTTAATTAGTCCTAGCTTTTAGCTAGCTTAGGATTTTTTGCTGTCTTGGAATTTTTTGAATTCTTTTTTGCCTTGTTCGGAGCCTTTTTGAAAGTCTTTTTTAACTTGCCTAGATTGTTTTTGACCGCTTTTATAGGCATCGTCCAGGATGCGGCTAGCGACTTCGCGGCCGCCCAGACCAAAGGCTAGAGCTAGGCCAAGCGCTAGCGAACCCATCAGCGCAGCATAAGTTATTTGCACGATTTGCGGCGAAATTTTGAGCGCGTTTAAAATTGCAAAGCCGGAAATACTCATCACTAAAACGGGTACGATGCTGGACAAAATTTTGCCAGTCGGCGTGTCGCCCATGACGCGCTTGACGATATTATTAACCACTGCCGAAATAATGGCCGCGGCCACGAAAATAAATAGCGCCGATAGCACATTCGGCAAGTAATTATAGACCGTCGAAACCAAATTGCCGACCAGCGGCAAATTAGCCAGCGATGCCGCCACGCCAACCGAGCCGAACCAAACCACCCAAAAACCGATTTTGCCAATAAACTTGGACGGCCGACCGACAGCGCCAGTCACCCAATCGCCAACTACGCCGCGCTCCAAATAATAATCAAGCTTTGCCAGATGCAAAACTTTTTTAACAATCCAGCCGGCAATCAGCGCCACAAAGTAGCCCAAAATAATCACCACAATAAATTCCACAATATTGGGAATCCACTGCACAAACTGGTTCAACACGTTATTGAAACTCTGGCTAAAATCAAACCCAAACACCTGCTACCTCCAATCCATAGCTTATAAAGCCAGTATAAACCGCCTTTCAGCAAATCTCAAGCTTGAAGTTTTTATAGCTTAAATATTTTTAAATTCAATAATTTATTTAACTTTATATTTTTAATCCGCGTCTCATTTTTGACTCGATCGGGTACAATTTGTAATGTTTTCTTTTGATACTAGGCCGTGTAGTTGATTTAATTTTTCAGCGAATATTTGTCGCCCCAGGCGGCCATTTGTTTGAGAACGGGGACTAGGTCTTGGCCTTTTTTGGTTAGCGCGTAGTGGCTGTGCCCCGGACACTGAGTGGCAGTTTGTTTTTTGATGATGGCGCGAGATTCCAGCTCGTCCAGGCGCTTGGACAGGGTGCGTGGGTTGATGTTGCCGCTTGAGCGTTCCAGCTCGCAGAAACGCTTCGGCCCGCTCGATAAATCGCGCAAAATTAGCGCCGTCCATTTGCTGCCGATAATTGCCATAGCCGCGGCGATGCAGCCGACTTTCGGCTCCAAAACCGCCTGGCCAGCCGACAAATTTCGCGGCGAAGCCGCAAACTTCGCCGGCTTGTCGGCCATTTTGTCCGAAATGGCTTGCGATGCTGCTGCGCCGTATCTCATATACGGCTCCGTGCGCTTCGCGCCATTTCAAACAAACTGGCTCGAGCCAGGCGGTTTTGGACTCGGAAATGCAATCTGTCTAAAGTTTTCATAATTTACTTTACAAAATATAGCACTGCTTTATAATTAATATTACTATATAAAGTATATCATAAATGGAGGATTTTAAAATGAAATTACAAATTATTATTGGCTCGACGCGGCCGAGTCGGGTCAGCCATCGGATTGCCAAATGGGTGGCGCAGCAGGCGACGGATTTGGCTGATACGGCAGTCGAATTAATCGACCTTCAAGATTATAATTTGCCGCTATTTGATGAAGCGATTTCGCCGCAATTTAACCCCGATCGTCAGCCAAACCCCGAAGCAAAAAAATGGCTAGAAAAGCTAGCCGAGGCCGATGGTTACGTGCTAGTAACGCCGGAATACAACCGCAGCACACCGGCGGTATTGAAAAACGCGCTGGATTTCGTCGATTTTCAAATGGCTAAAAAGCCGGTCGCGCTAGTCGGCCACGGCTCATCCGGCGGCGCCCAAGCAATTGCAACTTTGCGGATTGCTTTGCCGGGCTTGCAAGCCGTTTCCGTTCCAACGGCCGCGTTTTTGCTAGACCAAATTGGATCAAAAATCGATGGGGACGGCGAAGCTAGCGAAGATTTAAGCGCTCCAGCACAATCCGTCAAAGCCGTGTTAGAAAGCCTAGCATGGTACGCTAGCGCCCTAAAGGTCGCCCGCTAACAAGCAGAGTAGCTGAAAGTTTGACATTAACATACAAAAAGCATACAATTTATGTATGACTAAAACGATTAATGTATCACTTCCGCCGAAGCTTTTGGAGAAAATTGACGCCGCCGCCAGGGGCGAATACGCCACGCGCAGCGATTTTATCCGCGAGACGCTAGTCCGGCGTATCAAAGGCCAGCGGATAGTCGACGAGTGGGGCGACGAAGGCGAGTGGGAGACAGTCGTCGATTTCCGAGATTTACCCGGCGGCGGAATGCCGGCGGAAGAATTTAGCGAGCGCCTAAAAAAACTCAATGGACAAAATAAATAAAGCGCTAGCCAAGGTTCCACTGAAACAGCGAATAGCAATTGATGAAGCAAACGACGCGATAAAAGCTAATAAGCTCAAGGGGCTGGACATAAAAAAGGTTAAAGGCTCGAATAACATTTATCGTGTTCGGGTTGGCCGATATAGAATTGTCTTTCAAAATGCCGGCGAACAAAATATAATTTTGCAGGTTGCCAAGCGCGACGAGCAAACCTACAAGGACTTCTAATTTATGATTGATAAGCACGCTAAGCCGATCCTCCTTCGCCGAGGCTTCGGAGGACAGGCCAGCTAAACTATGATTGATAAGTCAGTTAAGCCGACTAAACTATTATGGGTTGACCTCGAAATGACCGGGCTGGACGCGCGAAAAGACGTGATTTTAGAAGTGGCGGCAGAAGTTACAGATTTTGATTTCAATACGCTAGCAAGTTACGAAGCGGTGGTTCATCATCCCGGTACGGTTCTAGACAACGCGAACGAATGGTCCAAAGCCCAGCACAAGGCTAGCGGTTTAATAGAAAGAGTTATTGTTTGCAAGGACGGTTCTTGCAAATGAAAATAGTATGTTGTAATAAACTTTAATTTTATAAATTTTGGTTGGACTGATTTTGGCCGCTGACTAAATTGTATGAATGGTTGATTAGGTCTTGTATTTCCGGCCAGCTCAATTGCCCGCTCAGAATTATCGTGTTCCAGTGTTTTTTGTTCAAGTGGTATCCCGGCATTACCGTTTCATATTTTTCGCGCAAAGTCTGGCTCAAATTGGGATCGCATTTTAGACTTAAGTTGAGCGGCTGTTTGCCTTCGGCAATCAAGGCGAACATTTTAGCTTGCCTTGAGCCGGTCGTTGGGTCATCGACTTTATAAACCGCCACGCCTTCGCCAAACGGATAATCCAGCCGCGCGCCCGCAAACTGCAAAATATAATCTTCAACGGTTTTATGATCCATAAAGTCTAACCATAAAGCTGGGCGTGCGTACCAATGAGTTCAAAAATTATAATTTGCCCATTGGCGGCTTCACTAAATAATGCCCTTAAATCGCCGCCAATATTGATACTGTGCATATGTGCATAATCGCCAGACAGTAGATGATTATTTAATCGTTTATCATAGGGGCGGGTTTTGAGTAGCTCAAGGCGCTGCCAAAACCTGTCTTTTTCTTTTGGCCGAAGCTTTTTGAATTGTTTGCGGAAACGCTTCGAGTATCTAATTGTCATCAAGGCGCTTCAAGCCAACGCCTCATGCCTTCAGTATCATTAGCGTCAAACGACGGCGAAACTTCGCCGCGGGCAATCTCTTGTTCGGCTTCGGCAATTAACTTCTCGAGGTGCGGCGTCATTACCTCGTGCGGTAGCTCTACGCCCTCGCCGCGAGAAAAATTAAGCAGTTGCATGTGCACAACATAGCTCAGCGGCACACCCAGTCGTTTGGCGCGCGCCTGAACCTTCTTCTTGAGATGCGGATCAATCTTAACATTTATAACGGCTGTTTTCATATTTAAAAGTATATACTTGG
>JBOHNS010000043.1:0-7378 GCA_050730835.1 Saccharimonadales bacterium (SeqCode) | reverse complement strand
AGCGGGTTTTGGCTTCGATTGGAATTTCTAATTCATCAACTAGATCTAGGTAAGTCGATTCATTGAATTCTTTTCCTCGCGAAGCTTGTTTAATAATGTCGTAATCGCCGTCAATGTTTTAGCGGCGCATTACTGTTTGCATAGCTTCCGTCAAAACCGGCCAAGCTTCATCTAAGTCGGCAGTCATCGCCTCTTCGTTGGCAACTACCCTACCAAGACCCTTGAGTAGCGAACGCTGCGCCACGTAAGTGTGGCCGAAAGCTTCACCAATAGCCCGCTGAGTAGACGAATCGCTGAGGTCGCGCTGGAGCCGAGAAATCGGCAACTTGGTAGACAAAAATCCCAAGAGCGCATTAGCTACACCAAAATTGGCTTCCGCATTTTCAAAATCAATTGGATTAACTTTATGTGGCATAGTTGAGGAGCCGACCTCAGCCGTTATGATTTGTTGCTTGAAATAATCTTTAGAAATGTATGCCCACATATCCCGTGCCAGCCCAATCATGATGCTATTGCTAAGCGCTAGCTCACTGGCAAAAACTGCTTGCCAGTCGTGTGGCTCAATCTGTGTGGTAGCTACATCCGCCTCGAAACCTAAACTCTCAATAAATTCTTTAGAAATCTTTGGCCAGTTTATTTCGGGATAAGCTACGGAGACGGCGTTGTAGCTGCCGGTCGCGCCGCTAAATTTGCCCATAATTGCAACTGCGCCAAGTCGGGCAGAGCTTTTCCCCAAGCGTTCAGCAAACACAGCCATTTCTTTACCCAAAGTTGTGGGTGTAGCTGGCTGGCCATGAGTATGAGCGAGCATCGGAATATTCGAATAATTATAAGCTTTTTCATGCAAGTCTGATGTGATTTCATCAATGCCCGGCCGCAGCACAGTGTCCCGAGAGTCTCGCAACATCATGGCATAGGCCAAATTATTAATGTCCTCCGACGTACAGCCAAAATGAACTAATTCCAAGTAGTTATGGAATTTTTCGTCACCCGACAATTCGCCGCGCAGCCAGATTTCAACCGCTTTAACATCATGATTAGTCGTCTTCTCGATTTGCTTGACCGCTTCGGCGTCTGTAATAGAGAAGTTTTAGGTAATATCTTGTAGAGCTCCTAGAGCGTCTTCGTTGAGTGGTTCGATATCTGGCAATACACCGCTACCGAGCACAGCCAACCAATTAACCTCAACTGCCACGCGCCGCCGAATCAGGCCATATTCCGACACGGTATTTGAGAGTGGCTCAACTTTATCGGCATAACGCCCATCAAGCGGAGTAACAGCTAAAAGTTGTTCGTGTACACCCATAACTATTAATAGTTTAGCAATCTAAAGTGCTTACTAGCAAATAAAAATTAACCACGCCTAAACCGGGGCGGGCGCGTGGGCTGGTGTGCCCTGAAGTAAGTCTTGGATAATTATGCGGCGGTCGGTGATTTCCACTATTTGATTGCGATCGACGCTTAAACTGCCATTGACTATAGTTTTGCGCAAAGGCTGGCTGACGTAGATTTTTTGCACAAACATGGTTTCGATTTCGGTGGCAAAATCGTTGACTTTGCCGACTTTGTCTTTGCTGAGCGTCATGACCGATTTGCCTATTAGCTGAAAATTTAGCTCCAGCAGATCTTGGATGCGCACCAAATCGGCCGGATCGCTCAAGCAATCATGATCATTTATGACAAAGCCTTGATCGATACAATCGCGAATGTCCTGATATAAAAGCACCAGATGCTTTTTTTTATCAAAACCATCCTGGCAATAAAAACCCTCGATTTTCAAATTATTAGGATTAAAAATCGGCGCCACGGCGGTCGCCACCGGTTTGCCGGTGCGCAGGCTGAGAACCGGACGATTGATGAGTGTTTTACTTAGCTGCAGCATAACCTTTATAGTATAGCTTAAAGCAGGGCCAGGTTTAAGGCTTCACGCTTTTCTCTAACCAAGACGTAAATAACGCCTAAGCTTATGAAGATTGATTCCGCCAGCCCGAAACAGACTGAAAAAATCGCCGCCCAAATCGGGCGCAATTTACACGGCGGCGAAATTATCGAATTAATTAGCGACCTGGGCGGCGGCAAAACGACTTTCGTGCGCGGTTTAGCGCGCGGCGCCAGCAGCAGCAGCCAAGTTTCTAGCCCGACTTTCAAAATCAGAAACGATTATCAGGCGCCAAAATTTACGATTTATCATTTTGACTTTTTCCGTCTGTCCGAGCCCGGTTTGATAACCGGCGAGCTGGATGAAATTATTGGAGACAAAAAATCCGTTATAATTATCGAATGGGCAGAAATTGTGCAAGCAGTTTTGCCAAAAGAGCGGCTAACTATAAAATTTTCTAGCACTGGCGAGCAAACGCGCAATTTGGAATTTGCCTGCCCGAAAGCGCTAAATTATCTTTTGGACGGACTAAAATAATGCTGATTTTAACAATTAGGACCGACAGACCGGAAGCCGAAATCGGCTTATACGAAGACAGCAAAAAGCTGGCTTATGAAACCTGGCAGGCGCACCGCCAACTGGCCGAAACTATCCACGTAAAAATCGAAAACTTGCTCAAATCTTTAGGCAAAGATTGGCCAGACCTGGAAGCCACAATTTGTTACCAGGGGCCTGGCAGTTTTACGGGACTGCGCATTGGTTTGACGGTTGCGAACACGCTAGCTTACGGCCTGGAAATTCCCATAATTGCAACTAAAAATGACAATTGGGCTAATCAAGGCATCGAAAAATTACTGGCCGGCAAAAACGATCAAATCGCCCTGCCCGACTACGGCGCACCGCCGCATATAACGAACCCCAAAAAATAGACTTTTCCACAACTCAAAGATTACATTTATTTGACACCGCCCCCCCCCCCCCCGATAGCTTTTAATAAGCAATAGCAGTTTATTAAAAGCAGAGGGATAATGAAAACACCAACAAAAACTATTACACAAAAATTAAAAACCAGCTTGGCAACAGCCACTGTGCTTTTACTCGCAGCCACGCTATTATTCAGCGCTGGCGTGGCAACAAAAGCCCACGCTGATTCCTGGCCAGGCTTAAACGGCAAAATTCTGTTCAGTTCTGACCGAGCGCACACCGGACAGTATGAGATTTATACTATGAACGCCGACGGCTCGGACGTTACACAGCTGACAAGTGACGCTAATCTGGCGCACAGCAACCAAGATCCACGCTGGTCGCCGGACGGCACAAAAATCGTGTTCCGGTCGAACCGCGATGGCAACGACGAGATCTATACCATGAACGCCGACGGCAGCAATCAGAAGCGCGTTACATATAATATTGGCTACGACGTGGTGCATCCCTCGTTTTCACCGGACGGCAGCAAGATTGTTTTTGCGCTCCGACCAACTTCTAACGGTCACTTCGACATTTACACCGTCAACATAAACGACACAGGTTTAACGCAGCTGACCAACCGTGGCAGCCTTGGTGCTCAAAGTGCAGCACCCGAATATTCTCCTGATGGAACAAAGATATGCTTTCAGTCAACTAATTTGTCTAATGGTGCTGGTAATGTTTTTGTTATGAACGCCGACGGCAGCAATCAGCAAAACTTAATCAATTCTGCTAATACCGAAAATGGTTGCAACTGGTCGGCCGATGGCAGTAAAATTCTCTACCAAAGCTCCGCCGCGCCCGGTTCGTCTAGTAATTATCGGGTTTGGAGTATGAACGCCGACGGATCTAACAAAACCGACATCACGACCGATACAATTGGCAATAATTTTAATCCATCACTTTCGAGCGACGGCCAAAAACTTATATTCTACTCTACGCGCGACGGCAACGACGAAATTTATACCGCTAGAGCCGACGGCAGCCAGGAGCAAAGGCTAACTAATAATCCAGCCAATGATACAGGGCCCGTTACTTTCCAGCCATTAACTATCAAGCCCCAACTTGGAACCGACCAAGTCGGTGTTTCGCCCGGCCGCTCAACAACTGTCAATGTGCTGGCTAACGATTCCAGTGTTTATAGCGCGATTGATCCAGCTAGCGTAAAAATAACTAGCGCGCCAACTCGGGGAACGGCGAGCGTTAACTCTAGCGGCGAAATTACGTACACGGCTAAAAAATCAGCTGCTGGCCAGGACAGACTGACCTACCAAGCTTGTGCAATCATTAACCCTGGGCTGTGCAACAGTGCGACATTAACAATCAAATTTCCGCCGGCCGCTCCTGGCGCACCGGATACTGGCTACGGCATAGCCAACTCCAACAAACCGCTGATTTACGGCGCGGCGGCGATAGTTGCCGGCGGGGCTTTGACTATTCTGGCTTACCGATCACGCAAAAGCTACTAGGCATCGGCTTTAACTATCAAACTAAATGCCTTTTAAGTAAAACATGGACGAGCGTAAAATAAGGCCACTTTTGAATAAGCAAATAACCGGCGAAGCAAGATCTGGCCGTGGTGATTACGTCTATATCCGGCGGCCAAGCCAATATCACTCCGGCAACCGGATCCAAGACATAGTGCCGATAAAGCCTGAGCCAGTTTACGCGGCTTTGCCGCCAACTAAACCAGATTTTGCAGGTTCAAACCAATCAAATACCAACGTCCGGAAAGTCCGCCGCGCTTTACTTGGCAAAAAACAGGCCAAATGGCTGCAAGCTATAGCAATAATAATTTTGGCTTTTGGTGTAGTGGCGGTTCTAAGTAATTTTTTGCATAGCAATCACCAGGTTGCCGCGCAAGCTAAGCAACCTAGCGGTCAATCCAACACTAGTAAAAGTCAGCCAGTTGCTCCGTCTACGACCAAGCCTACTGTCAGTTCTATCGCCGATTACCAAGTCGGCCCTAAAATGCCGCGCTATTTGGACGTTTCCAAATTATCAGTTCATGCCCGCATTATGCCGCTTGGCGTTTTAGCTAACGGCGCGCTCGGCGCACCAGGCAATGTTTTTGATACCGGCTGGTACAACCAAAGTTCCCTGCCCGGCCAACCCGGCGCCATGTTAATTGATGGGCATGTTTCGTCCTGGACGACACGCGGCGTATTCTATAGTATTAAAAACTTAGTGGCTGGCGACAAGCTACAAGTCCAGCGCGGCGATGGCAAAATATTCACCTATAAAGTTGTTGCCAGTAAAACCTATAGCGCAAATAACGTGGATATGAGAGCCGCTGTAACACCAATAAATTCTAAAAAATCAGGCTTAAATCTAATTAGTTGTTCGGGCAGCGTAATTCCCGGCACCAGCTTGTTTAATAAGCGAATTATCGTTTTTGCCGAGCAAGTTTCAGGTAGCTAAAATGGTTCAAAAAGCGTATAATTTTAGTTAGGAATTGCAATTTTTTTGAGAGCAATCCTTTTTGAAATATTCTTATCAACTTATAACTTGATTTTGTAGACTGATAAACCTTCAAGGCTACAGAAGTGATAGCGACGCCATATTAGGCGAATAGTCTGCGCATTAGAAAGGACTAACATGAAGTTAGGTGACATTTTCAGACGCCTTGCCGGCTTTTTTGGTGGCGGCGGAGCAAAGAAGCGCGAGGCCGAAAACGAGGCTAAAAAAGAACTCGATAAAGCCAAGCGCGAAGCCGAAAAAATACTCAGCGAAGCCCGCGAAGAAGCTAGCAAAATCTCCGAGGACGCGCGCAAAGACGAACAATCGCGGCGCAAAGAATTAAAAGATTTAGAGCAGCGGCTGGTGGCGCGCGAAGAAAATCTCGACAAAAAATTAGACACGCTCGATAAGCGCGGCGAAGCTTTGCGCAAAAGCGAAGACGAAGTCGAATCGCTTAAAAACGAAATCCGCGAAGTCCGCAGCAAACAGCAGGACAAGCTAGAAAAAATCGCCAAATTATCGAAAAAAGACGCCGCCGAAAAACTAATGCAAATGACCGAGCGCGACATTCGCGGCGATTTAAGCAACTTAATCGCCAAGCTGCAAAACGAAGCCAGCGAGCAAGCCGAAGACCAAGCCGCGCTAATCATAACCACGGCCATGGAGCGCATGGCCAGCGAAGTTACGGCCGAGCGTACCATTACCAGCCTGAAATTAGAAGACGACGAAATGAAAGGCCGCATCATCGGCAAAGAAGGCCGCAACATTCAAGCCTTGCAGCGCGCCACGGGCGTCGACATTATGGTCGATGATACGCCGGGCTACATCGTATTATCGAGCTTTGATCCGGTGCGCCGCGAAGTCGCCAAGCAAGCCATGGAAATGCTCATCAAAGACGGTCGGATTCACCCGGCGCGTATCGAAGAAGTCGTCGCCAAAGCCCAAGCTAATGTCGATAAAGACGTCGTCCGCGCCGGCGAAGACGCCGCCCGCGAAGTCGGGGTCATCGGCGTGCCCAAAGAAATTTTGCACTTGCTCGGCGAGCTAAAATACCGCACGTCCTACGGCCAAAACGTGCTAAAACATTCTACCGAAATGGCGCACCTGGCTGGCATGATCGCCGAAGAAGTCGGAGCCGATGTTAAAACCGCCAAATACGCCACGCTTGTGCACGATCTCGGCAAAGCCTTGACGCACAAAATGGAAGGCAAACACCACCACATCAGCGGCGAAATGTTGCGCAAATATGGCGCGCCGGAAGCAGTCGCATTGGCTGCCGAACAGCATCACGACGACGTCGAAGCCACCAGCGTGGAAGCCTTAATCGTGCGCGTTTGCGACGCCATCAGCGCCAGCCGCCCGGGCGCGCGCAACATCAGCGCCGAAAACTTCATGGAGCGCATGAAAGATCTAGAAAACGTCGCCAACAGCTTCGACGGCATCGAAAAATCCTACGCCATTTCCGCCGGCCGCGAAGTCCGCGTGTTCGTCCAACCAAAATCCATAGACGATTTGAGCGCCATCAAACTAGCCCGCGACATCGCCAACAAAATCGAATCGTCCATGCAATATCCCGGCACGATCAAAGTAAATGTCATCCGCGAAACCCGCGCCATTGAATTCGCCAAATAAATTTCATGAAAATTTTGTACGTTGGCGATATTATGGGCGAGGTTGGGCTGAGATTAATAGAAAAAATTTTGCCGCATTTGCGACGTCAACAACAAATCGATTTGGTTATTGCCCAGGCCGAAAATGTGACTTCCGGCAAAGGCATTACGCCGCAAGATTTCGCGCGCTTGCAAACAGCCGGAGTGGATTTTTGCACTGGCGGCAATTGGAGTATTCACCGTCCGGAAATTTTCCCGGCACTAAACGATCCAGCTCAATCCATCATCCGGCCAGCCAATTATCCAGCCGAAACTCCAGGACTCGGCTTCAAATTCGCAGAAACTAAATCTGGAAAAGTTTTAATCATAAGTTTGCTCGGCCAAATCGTCGGCCGCGACGCCGACAAACCAACCGAAAATCCATTAAAAATTATTGATCAAATTTTAGAAAATCAAAAAGCGA
>JBOHNS010000042.1:0-6259 GCA_050730835.1 Saccharimonadales bacterium (SeqCode) | reverse complement strand
GGTGAGAGGACTTGAACCTCCGATCTCTGGACCCCCAGCCCAGCGCTTTACCAACTAAGCTACACCCTGTCGTATAATTGATTACTCTAATCTACAAAATAAAAAATTAACATTTTGAAATTCGTCGGCTCATAAATATTAGTTTAAATATTACAAGTCAGCCGGGTGCCGAAATGATTTACCTGAAAATATTCCAGGTGGGTATTCGCACGTAGCCGCACGGTAGCGACTCCAAATATTGAATTCCCTTATGATTAGTATCAGATAATCATACGCTCGGCATTGTTCCCGGCCATATTTAATTATATCTGGAATCGTTGCCCATTAGCCAGCAAAATTTTTTGAGACTTGAAAAACTTCAAGGCAAAAAATTAAGCACCGACTGATAAACATTGCTCAGTAAACTGCCAAAACCCACCAAGACTAAAGCTAAAATTATAAAAAATCCGTAGGGCTCGACCCGTTGCATAAATTCCTGCACCGGTTCCGGCGCAAAGGCGTATAAAACACGCGAACCGTCCAGCGGCGGAATCGGCACCAAATTAAACACAAACAAAATGACATTAATCTGCACAAACAGCGCCATGGCTTGCGACATAAAACTTAGCGGCGCCAAACTATGAAATAATAAGGCGCCCAAAAAAGCCAAAACCAAATTGGATAGCGGTCCGGCCAGCGCCAAAAGCGCCGCACCGTATTCGCGGTATTTGATGCGCCCCGGATCGAACGGCACTGGTTTGGCCGCCAAAAACGGCGCACCAAAAACCAAGATTGTCACAATCGGCAAAACCAGCGTCATCATCGGATCAATGTGACGCACCGGATTAAGGCTCAATCGGCCTTCGCTTTTGGCGGTCGAATCTCCCAGCCAATATCCCGTCAACGCATGCATAAATTCGTGCACCGTCATAGAAATCAGCAATACGACAATCAAAACCACGATATAAGTCAAATTAAATCCGCCAGAGCCAAAAGCCATTAGCTATCATTATAACAAACTGCCTGAAATAGAGTTATGAGGTGCGAGCCAGCAATTTATTAAACTCTAATATTGATCTTTGAACTTTGATCTTAGACCTTTGTTTGATCCTTGACCGTAGACCTTTTAAAAAACGGTCAAAGGTAAATGGTATAGGAATGGTCAATGGTCAATGGTCAATGATAAATATCCCAATATCTTCCAAACTCCATCTACTATCTGTCAATTTTTATCCGCTATTCAGTCATTCGGTTTGACTTTGACAAGTAAAAAGCCTAAACTAACTGATTAGAATATTTAGGAGATTAAACCCCGATGCAAAAATGCGCCATTACCGGCAAAGGCAAACAGTTCGGCCGAAATGTCAGCTTTTCCCAGCGCCACACCCAAAAAGTTTGGAAGCCCAATTTGCAAACCAAAACTTTTATCATCGACGGCCAAAAAGTCCGCCTGAAAGTCAGCACCCAGGCAATTAGAACTCTAAAGAAAAAAGGCTTATCGCCGACCGATCTTAAAGCTTCAAAATCCTAATTCAATCGATAGATCTGTTTGGTCTGCAGCAAACCTTTTACTAATTTAAGTTTTTCTGAAAAAGTTTTAGCCATAATTACAGCTTTTTAAATTACGAACGCTCCAGCACGATTAACTCGCTGGTTTCGCCAAAATCGGCTGGTTTGATACGTAGTTTTTGCAAAGTTGCTTTTGTTTCCATGGCCAGAGCTTGCAAGGCTTGGCTTAAATTTTGTTGCGGCACAGAATATTTTAGGTATTGGTCTTGATAATGCGTCGGAATAACTACATTTGGCTCGATTTGCTTAATAATTTGCAGTGCGCCGAGTCCGTCTAGCGTATAGCCATTGCCGCCAACTGGCAAACATAGCACATCAACTCCAGCCAACTGCTCGACCAAGTTGGCGCCAATTTCCGGATCAATATGACCGGTAATTACCACGCTAACGTCATCGCTAGTTACTTTATAGATTGTGGTACTGAACTGACCGATTTCATCGATATGCGCCCGCGCTGCGATGCCCTTAATCACGAATCCCGAAAGCTCATATTCCCCGGGACTGTCAATTAATAATTTAGTATCGACCCCAGGCAAGCCGTGCTGACCACTATATAAAACCATATCGCCGTTTTTTGCTACAGTCTTGCCGCCCAAATCGGCCAGATTATCATCGACAACAATGCGTCCATTTTTTGTTGTAATAGTTACACAATTTGCGCCAAAAAATTGTAAGTCCACTGATTTTTACTCCTTGGCCGTTACTAACAAATTATTTTTATCGAGCAAAATTTGCTTTTTAGACGACAGCAGATTAACGATAAAGCGGTCTTTGATGAGGCGACGATAGTTGAACTCGTCGCTTGTCATGAAAGTGTAGCGCAGCTCTTTGCCCTCATCGGCTTCTAGTTGAGCCATGAATTTATTGAGTTTGGCTTGATTAATGTCGCCAACAATCAAAACATCAATACCGCTAGATTCGTCGCGCGTAAACTGGCCGCTATAAATCGCCAGTTCGACATTGCCCATTTCGGATAACGGATCTGGCTTGGCGCCTCTAGTCCGCGCATCGGCACCGACGGGCGTTGGCTTGCCAAAAATCGTGGCTAAGGCCTGGTAAAATTCATGCGTTTGGTTGACTTCGTAATACAGCCGGTTATTATTGGTTTCGGATTTAATAACACCAACATTTAATAAATTAGCTAGCTCGCGGCGCACGGAATTAATTTGCTCGTCAATTTTGCGCGTAATTTCGCGCACATAAAATGAGCGGTTGGGATTGGCAAAAAACAGCTTCAATAACTTGACGCGTGTCTTTGACCCAAATAATTGTTCAATCACATTTCTATTGTAGCAGAAAAAATTACAATAAACAGGTTTATTTGTTCAAAAATGCTGTTATAATTTCTACAGCTTTACTGTTATTGTTGAGCCATTGAATACTTTTATTACGGGCGGCCGATTTGCCATGAGCTGGTAGTTTCTGGCTTGATGATTTTTGAGTCAAATTGTGGGCTGGCGATTGAGGCGCACTTGATTGTGCGTCGATTGAGCCAGAACTCGATTTGGCCAAAAAGGGCAAGTCAGAGGCTACCAGATCTTGATAAACCGGACGCTTGAACCAAGTGCGCTGTTTTTTAGCTAAACCCAAACTAGATTTAATTATTTTCTGACGCGTTTGTTCTAGGCTGGTTTGACCGTTAAAATAATCCCGCCATTCGCGGTAACCAATGCCTTTCATGGGCTCAGTCTGCCAGCTATAAATTTCCGCTAGCTGCTTGACTTCTTGCTCTAGCCCATTCGCCAGCATAGCGTCAACACGATTAGTAATTCTAGCCGCTAGTTGCTCGCGCGGCAGGTTCAGTCCTAGCAGCAAAGTGTTTTGGCGCAAGCTGGATTTAGTTGGTAACTGCCCGTTATTCTCGATTAGCCGGATTACGCGGCGCTTGTTGCTAGCGTCGATAGTTGCTAGCGACAAACAACTTAGTTTATTAGTAATTTTAACTAGCTCTGCTAGCGTTAAGCGGTTTAGCCTAGCCCGCTCGCCAGCGTTGGGCGCGGGCAAAAAGCCATAATCAAAAATAACGCTGTCGATATAAAGTCCAGTGCCGCCAACCATAATCGCTAGCTTGCCGCGACTAGCGATATCTTCTATCGCCGCTAGCGCTAATTTCTGAAATTGTGGCGCGCTAAAGCCTAGCGCCGGATCAGCAATATCTAGCAAATGATGCGGGACTCTTTTGCAATCGCTAGCGCTAGGTTTGGCCGTGCCAATATTAAAATCCCTGTAAACCGTCCAGGAATCAGCACAAATTATTTCGCCGCCAAATTTTTCAGCCAGTTCTAGCGCTAGCGCCGACTTGCCGCTAGCCGTTTCGCCAACTAACACCACCAGGGGTGGCTTGGAAGATGGAATGTGGAAGCTGGAAGCTGGCGATTGTTTTACCATATTCTATCTTCTAACTTCTAGCTTCTAAGTTCGGCCACCAAATTAACCTAGCAATATCGACTTTATAATCACCTGAAACTAGAATGCCTTCCTGCTCCAAAACTTGATTGTGGCCACTGCGCCCGCCAGGAAATCCACTGGCTAAGCCGCCGGACTTATTAACCACTCTTTGCCAAGGCAAATCCGGATTGCCGTAGTGCGCGATGCCGCCAACAATCCTAGCCGCCCGCGCATTACCGGCTAGCGCCGCAATTTGTCCATAAGTCATAAATCGGCCACAAGGAATTTGGGCTACTAAAACCTCAACTCTTTCTTGAAATCCGGACTCAATGTCATGATTTTCCATACAAACTTATTTTAACAGTTTACTAAAGAGAAGGTTTTGACGCACGGCTTTTAGACTCACCGGCTACGATTTTTAAAAACTTGTCCGTGGTATAGCTCTTAGCTTCATCATGAACGGCTAAATCTTTTCGGATTCGTGGGCTCAGCTCGCCGGATTTTATTTCCTTTTCGCCGATTACTAGCGTGTATGGAACTTTCATGTTTTCGGCGGCGCGGATTTTTTTGCCAACTGATTCGTTGGAGTTATCAACCGTTAGCCGAATTCCAAGCTCTTTGGCCTGAGCTAAAATTTTATCGGCAAATTCAACTGTTTCTTTTTCTTGGTTAACGGTAATCGAGCGCACCTGCTCTGGCGCCAGCCACACCGGAAACTTGCCAGCGGTATGTTCTATATAGACACTTAGGAATCGCTCGATCGAGCCGAGCAGAGCACAGTGGATCATTACCGGCCGACCTTGACCACCATCTTCATTAGCGTACTCCAGGCCAAATCTCTCGGGCTGTACAAAATCAAGCTGCACTGTTGCGAGCTGATGCTCACGGCCGAGAGCGTCGGTTGCCATAAAATCAATTTTTGGGCCATAAAATGCCGCCTCGCCGGTTTGTTCGAAGTAATCTAATTTGTTGGCTAGCACGGCATTTTTTAATTGTTTTTGGGAGCTTTCCCAAAGTTCCGCTGATCCCAAATACGCGTCTCTGTCATCGCGGTAGCTTAAGCGCACGCGAAGCTTCATGCCAACCACCAAATAAAGCTCGTTCGCGGCAGATAACAGATTATTTATTTCCGTTTCTAGCTGGTCGTCGCGGCAAAACACGTGGCTGTCATCTTGCGTAAGTGCCCGTACTCGGTTCAGCCCGCCTAATTCTCCAGTTTTTTCATCGCGGTAATCCGTAGTGGTTTCTAGGTAGCGAATCGGTAAATCGCGGTAGCTTCGGGCTTGGCTAGCATAAATTCGTGTGTGGTGCGGGCAATTCATCGGCTTCATTACGAAGTTATCGCTAGTTTCTTGGGCTTCGACCAAAAATAGCTCGTCGCCAAACTTCGCCCAATGACCGCTGGCTTCGTATAGTTCCTTTTTGGTAATGTGCGGCGACCAAACCTTTTCGAAGCCGTAGTTTTGCCGAAGTTGATTAGAAAAATCCGCTAGTTCATCGCGCAAAACCGTGCCGCGAGGTGTAAATATAGGCAAGCCCGAACCAACCAAGTCCGAAAATACGAACAAATCTAATTCCTGGCCAAGCTTGCGGTGGTCGCGCTTTTTGGCTTCTTCTAGCATTGCCAAATGTTGGCACAACTCTTTTTCGAACTCGAATGCTACGCCGTAAATTCGCTGCATCTGATTATTTTTTTCGTTACCGCGCCAGTAGGCACCGGATATGCGCATTAACTTGAAAGCGCCGCTTTTGCCAGTTGATTTTACATGAGGCCCACGGCAAAGATCTGTAAAATCCCCATTGCGGTAAAACGAGACTTTTTCTACTTTACTATCACTGCTAGCTTCCAGTCCTAGCTCACTAGCATCCAAATCTTTAGCAACAGTCGTGCCAGCCCGCTTCAAATCATTCAAAAGTTCTAATTTATAGGGTTGCTCGTTTTGCTTCGCCCAATCAATCGCCTCGTCAACCTTCATTTCAAAGCGTTCAAATGGCTCGTCGGCCTTAATAATCCGCCGCATTTCGTTTTCAATCCGCGCAAAATCTTCGTCCGATAATTTAGTCTCACCCAGATCAATATCATAATAAAAGCCATTTTCGACCACCGGCCCCACGCCAAATTTCGCCTCCGGCCACAAATGCTGCACAGCGCTAGCCATAATATGCGCCAAACTGTGCCGCATAGCATAAACTTCACTTTTTTGATCGGCCATAATTTTTCTCCCCATATATTTGAGCCTAAACCTTCACTTCTTAGCTTACCACTTATCGGCAAATTCTGTGAAGTTCAAGGCTTGTATATAAAAATATAAATTCTACTATT
>JBOHNS010000041.1:0-33135 GCA_050730835.1 Saccharimonadales bacterium (SeqCode) | reverse complement strand
ATGTGGCAACGAAAGACATATTTGTTTTTCATCTGTTAGCAGTGTACTACAGGGCTGCTAAACTAGTCTTGAACCATGATAAATAAATGGAAATTGAAAATTGGAAAATGAAAAATTCCCAACTATCAACTATAACCTAGAACCTAATTCTTAGTCGTGCCTCGTAACTATAATTGTATTAAATCAGCTTGACGCTAACAGTTTAATAACCTAGCCTAAAAGAAGCCATGTTTAAAAATGATAAATCCAAAAAGCTGGTTCGTAGCATGCATCCCAAAAAGTTGGCCGGGCGCGTCGATCCGAAAGTCATCACCAAGCAGATCAAGCGCTTGCCACCGATTTGGCTATTAAAACCTGACAAGCCGCTGAGCGCCGATAACGTGGCCGAAGCCCGCCAATATATCGTGGGTTATTGGCCGAAAATCACGCGCAGTCATCCCAAAAACGACGAAAGTTTGCTCGGCTTGCCACATCCATATTTGGTGCCGGCCTACGAAGCAGGCCACGAATTTGACTTTAACGAACTGTATTATTGGGATAGTTTTTTTATGGTGCAGGGGCTGATGGACGCGGCGCACCAAGATTTAGTGGTTGGCATTCTAGACAATTTAATTGATTTATACGAGCGTTTTAAAATCATTCCAAATGCTTCAAGAACTTATCTAATGGGGCGTTCTCAGCCGCCGTTTCTGACCAGCTTTATTTGGCAAATTTATGAAACTTACGGCATGGATGATGATTGGCTGCGTCAGAAAATTTACATCGCTAAAAGTGAATATACAACCGTTTGGACGGGCAAGGCCAAACCGAACGCGCGCGAAGTTTACCGCGGCCTGAGCCGCTATTATGATGTTAATTATCTTAACGATTTGGCGGAAGCCGAAAGCGGTTGGGATATGACCTCGCGCTTTAATCGCCACGCGCTGGATTATTTGCCGGTTGATCTTAACGCGCTTTTATACGTTTACGAAATGGATTTCGCCCGCGCCGCGCGCGTTTTTGATGACGAACAAGAAGCCGGCGAATGGGAAACCTGCGCGCGCAGACGCAAAGCCACCATGGACGAGCTGATGTACGACAAAAACCGTGGGCTGTACTACGATTATAACTACGTCAAAGAACGCCGCGGCAACGTCAGTTCATTGGCCGCCTATTATCCGCTGTGGGCCGGCCTGGCCGACGACAAACAAGCCCGCAGCCTGGTCGTCAATCTGAAAAAATTCGAAACTAAAGGCGGCCTGGCCACAACCGACGCGCTGCCAATCGGCCAATACGTGCTTGGTTCCATACCCACGCAATGGGCTTATCCCAACGGCTGGGCGCCGCTGCATTATATCGTTATCAAAGGCTTGCAGCGCTACGGCTACGAGGCCGACGCCAAGCGCATCGCCATGAAATGGCTCAAAACCAATCTGGCCTGGTTCCAATCTAAAGGCGTATTTCTAGAAAAATACAATGTCGTCCAGCCCGACAAACCGCCCGCCGAAGGCGTTTATCCCAGCCAAACCGGCTTCGGCTGGACCAACGCCGTGTTCGAGCGCTTGTGCCAGGATTTTATCGACGAAAAACAGTCATAATCTTAGAACAAAGTCGTTTTTTAAGCGACTTTTTGTGGTGCTTGGGGCAGCCAAGCTAGCGGCCGGCCGCGCAGTTTTAAGCGCGTCAAACCGCTGATGATAACACCAGTTGGGTCGCGCAGGATGTTGCTGCGGCTGCTAAGAAAGGCATTGCCCGGATTTTTGTGATGGTCGCCGTGGCTGCCTTCGCCGGCGGTAACGGCTTCGTAGCCGGTGAAAAAGTTGGATGCATAAGAACCGTTTTCGTCAGGACGGGCCGGTTGCTGGCCCAGGAAAACTTTTAATTTTTCGCGGGCGCCACTCGTTTTGCCCAAATGTCCGGCGCTATTGACCAGCCCGCCAACGCCGAGTATCAATGGAATGTGCCCGGCTATAGCCTTGGCCGCGGTTTTGGTATCGGTCGCCGCGGCCAGGCTTAGCCCGAGCGTCGTGACGCCCAGCACGCCAGCCAGCTTGCGGTTATAAATATGTTTATCGCCCCAATCTTCCGCTAAGTCGACATTGGCAAGATGCGGTGGCCAGTCACCGCGCGGCACGCTGGCATCATTCAGCCCGCGCAAATAAGGCATAATGGCCCGCGCTGAGCGGCGATACATGGCCGCGTTTTTGGCAAATACGTTTAAATGACCCTCGATAATCGGCGAATGCGGATCGCGAAAAGCTTCCATCGGCGCGCCCGGATATTGCTCTTGAAGCGCCGACCATTCGTCGTCCGTCGGCTGGCTATCGGTGTAGGCGTGGTGCGTCAAGTGCACGACTTCCCACTCTTTGGCATTCATGCCCGACAACGCCCAAGTTGCGAATTTGCCCACTTGCTGGATAGGTTTATTATATTCTACCGAATGATGCGTTTCGCTGCGATGCAAAAAGCCCGACATGATTGTGCCCATGGCGCTGGCTGTCGCGAGCGCGATAGCCGGGGCTTCTAATTGATCTGGAAATTTTTCTAGCATAAATACTATACTATGCGCTGTAACAGGCAAAATTCCAAATGATTTAACGACATTAATTTAATAATTTTCATTTAGGCTTGGGATTTTAGGCGAGCAATTTTTTGCCAGATGTTTTACAATAGCTAGATTAATGGAGGTTGGTTTATGACACTGGCGATTGTTATCATAGTTGTTGTAATTATTATCGGTATAATTACTGGGGTGCGGATTATCAATCAGTACGAGCGCGGCGTGGTTTTTCGGCTGGGGCGGGTGCGCGGCGGCGTCAAGCAGCCAGGCCTGAGGCTGATTATTCCGATTATTGACCAAATGCGAAAAATTAGTTTGCGGATTATCACTTTGCCAATTGAATCGCAGAAAATCATCACGCGCGATAATGTCTCGATTGACGTTTCGGCCGTGGCTTATTACCAGATTAAAGATCCGGTCAAATCGATTGTCGAAATCGAAAACGTGACGTCCGCGACCTACCAAATTGCCCAAACCACCGTGCGCAATATTGTCGGCCAAAGCGTGCTCGATGACGTGCTGAGCGAAACTACAGCCATAAACGAAAAAATTAAAGCCATCCTTGAAAAATCCACCGAAAAATGGGGCATTTACATCAGCACCGTAGAAGTTAAAGACATTCAATTGCCAGAATCTATGCAGCGCGCCATGGCCAAGCAGGCCGAAGCCGAGCGCGAAAAGCGCGCCAAAGTCATCGCCGCTGAAGGCGAACAACTAAGCGCCGCCAAACTAGGCGAAGCCGCCGACATCATCGCCAAACATCCCATTGCCCTGCAGCTGCGCAACCTGCAAGTCCTAACAGACGTCGCCGCCGAGCAAAACAGCACCATAATCTTCCCCAGCCAGTTCATGGACACAGTCGACAGCATCAAAAAATTCATGAGCAAAGAAAGTTAAAGCCACAGTTTCCAAGTTGATAATTTAGCCGCCAATCGTTTAGAATAAAACTTGTCTTGTCATAAACAAAATCGCAATCCAAGGAGCGCTAGCGACTGAATGCGATTTTGAGAGGAGAAGCATAGGCATAGGTCGAAGCTTTTGGCTGCAAAGCCAAAACGAGACTTAGCCGTAGGCTTCGACGAGGCTCTTTAGCTCAGTTGGTAGAGCAGAGGCTTGAAGAGCCTTGTGTCCTCGGTTCGAGTCCGAGAGGAGCCACCAGCTTTGCCGATGTCGGCAAAGTCTGTAACCATTAACAATTAGCTTATAACAATTTTGGGCAAAAGCTTTCAAAAGCTTTTGGATATTAATATACTTTAGCTTTAGCTGGCCAAAAATTGCAATTTGCAAATTGTTAATTGATAATTATTTTTGGCTAGCCAAAAATTTTTGCGGATGTAGCTCAGTTGTTTAGAGCGCGTCCTTGCCAAGGACGAGGCCGCGGGTTAGAGTCCCGCCATCCGCACCAAATTGATAACTAAAGCTATCCTAAAATCTTGCATCTGTATAATTTAATCGTCGTGATTTCGACAGGTGCCACCCGTGATGACGGCGCTGGGATTGCTGGCGAAATGCCAGCCGTAGTATAGGGCAGAGATTTGATAACTGGCGGCTTCGATGGGGTTAGAAACATTGGCGTGGACATCGGCGCACAGCGCGGCTTGGACTTGGGACGGCGTGGCGGCGTAGCCGAGCGTCATAACTTTTGGTTCTAGCGCGGCTAGCGAGTTCCAGGCCAGCTTGTTCAGCTCGCCGTTCGGGCATTTGATTGGTTGGGCGACGCCGTTATTGGTAAAATTGATTTTTTGCTGGCACTCCGCGGTTTTGGACGGCACGTTGGCTGGCGCCAGCTTGGCGTAGCTGCCAGATTGTTTGGTGGATTCAATTGCCGTAGTGCCGGACTTATTAGCAGTTGCCGCTGGCGCTGCCGTGCGCCTGTGAAATAATAAAATCCCGGCCAAAACTAAAATAATTACCACGAACAGCGCTGCCAATAATTGCCCTAAGCCAAAGCCGTCAGATTTTGTGCGCGGAGCAGCCATTTTTATATTTTATCAAAGTTTCAGCGCCTTGCTTAGGAAAATTAATGAAACCTATAAAACTTAGTAAAGCAAGCGTTTGGCGCTAGATTTCAAGCCCCGTTTTTTGATAAGCTTAAACTTGTGGCGCCGTGGCGGAGTGGTTGACGCAGAGGTTTGCAAAACCTTTTATACCGGTTCAATTCCGGTCGGCGCCTCCAAATTTGAAAGCTAGCTAGTAATGGTATACGCTATATTTTTATAATTGCTTGCG
This sequence comes from Saccharimonadales bacterium (SeqCode), assembly GCA_050730835.1. GTDB lineage: Bacteria > Patescibacteriota > Saccharimonadia > Saccharimonadales > UBA4665 > JBOHNS01. Next base: position 28,367 of record JBOHNS010000041.1, on the reverse strand, counting down.
TATGCCGTTTAGTATATAGTTTTGGTATGAAGGCCAGAAAATGGACGGATGAGCAGCTGATAGCTGCTGTGGCGAGTTCGACTAGCGTGCGTCAGGTTCTTGATAAGCTTGGGTTAAGAGCGGCTGGTGGAAACTATACTTATGTGCAGAAGAAAATTATTGAGGCCGAAATTCAAACCAGCCATTTCAAGGGCAAGGCTTGGAATAAGGGTTTAAAGCTCGGCGCTAAATACAGAACGCCGTTAGACAAAATACTCGTCCAAAAATCCGAATTCCAAAGTTTCAAGCTAAAAAGACGGCTTTTTGCCGAAGGTTTGAAACTGCCTAAATGTGAACTTTGCGGCTGGTGTGAGCGTTCGCTGGACGGCCGTGTACCGGTGGAACTTGATCACATTAATGGCGATCGTAATGACAACCGGTTGGAAAATTTGCGCGTCCTCTGCCCAAATTGCCATAGCCTTACGCCCACTCATCGTGGTAAAAATATAAGAGCCAACCATGCGCGGGTGTTGGAATTGGTAGACAAGTTTGACTTAAAATCAAATGCCTGAAAAGGCGTGCGGGTTCGATTCCCGCCCTGCGCACCAAAGAGGATATTCCTTTATACAGCTTAAATCGGGTACAATATTTTAAGATGAAATATTTTGTCACGACTTCTATTCCCTACGTTAATGCCGAGCCGCATATTGGTTTTGCTATGGAATTATTACAGGCTGATGTTTTGGCGCGTAACGCGCGGCAAAACGGTGCGGACGTGATATTTGCGACTGGCACGGACGAACACGGCGGCAAAATCGCCGAAAAGGCGGCCGAACTTCATATTGCACCAAAGGCCTACGCCGATCAAATCAGTGGCAAGTTTAAAGAGCTGGGCGCATTATTAAATATCAGCAATAATCGGTTCATCCGCACCACAAACGAAATGCACGAACAGCGAGCTCAGTTGATTTGGCAAGCGCTCGAAAAAGATATTTATAAGGGCCAATATTCCGGCTGGTATTGCACTGGCGACGAAGCCTTTTTTAGCGAAACGGAAGTTAAGGCGAACGGTGGCACTTGCCCGAATCACAACCGCCCGTACGAAAAAATCGAGGAAGAAAATTATTTTTTCGCCTTAAGCAATTACGGCGAGCAAGTAAAAAGCGCTATCGAATCTAATGATTTTCAAATTTATCCAGAGACTAAACGCAACGAAATTTTAGGTTTATTAAAACAAGGCTTGGAAGACATCAGCGTTTCGCGGCCGAAGGACAAAATCGCTTGGGGCGTGCCGGTGCCGGGCGACGAAACTCAAGTCATGTACGTTTGGTTCGAGGCGCTGATGAATTACATCACCGTGCTGGGCTATCCCGAGCACGACGATTTCCAGAATTTCTGGCCGGCCGATGTGCAGGTCATCGGCAAAGACATTTTGCGTTTTCATGCGGGCATTTGGCCGGCCATGCTGCTGGGCCTCAATTTGCCATTGCCGAAAAAATTGTACGTGCATGGCTTCATCAATATCGACGGCCAAAAAATCAGCAAAACTTTGGGCAATGTGGTAGCGCCGGCCGAAGCTGTCAAGAAACATGGCGTGGACGCGCTGCGCTATTTTTTGCTGCGCCATATTCCCAGCAACGGCGACGGCGATTTTAGCTGGGATAAGTTTGAAGCCGCCTACAACAATGAGCTGGCCAATGAGCTGGGCAACGCTGTTCAGCGCACGGCGGCCATGATTGCCAAATACCAGAACGGCTTGATTGGCGACGTGCCGCCGGCCGAGCACGACAGTTCCAGAATTTACGAGGCCATAGAAAATTGTCAATTTGACCGCGCGCTGGATGCCATTTGGGAACAAGTCCGCGGCCTGAACCAATTTATTGACGAAGAAAAACCGTGGCAAATTGCCAAATCCGGCGACGACGACCATTTACGCGAAGTGCTAGCCAGCCAAGCCAGCGATTTACTGGAAGTCGCCGATTTGCTGGCGCCGTTTCTGCCCGAAACAGCGCAAAAAATCCGCCAAGTTTTCGCCTCCGGCGTAATCCAGCCCATCGCCGGCACGCTGTTCCCGAAAAATTAGAAGTTAGAATTTAGAAGTTGGAAGGTAGCGAAGCGATCCAAAAAGGCGCTTTAAAAAGTAATCGCTCCCGCGATTTCATAAGTGCCATATTCTATCTTCCATATTCCATCTACTATTTTGTGATGTGGCCAGTAAATTCTTGCTCCTGCTGTTTAGCAAAAGCTTTATTGCCGAGGATATAATGCTGGCTCATGTCCGGCGAATATTGGCTGGCGATGGTGCTGCGGCCCAGCGCTTTGGCCATGGCGCGCAGGTGATAAGCTTCGCCGCCGCAGCACATGCCGATGAATTCCACGCCGATGTCTTTGGCTTCGCGCGCGAAATCGGCCATTTCCTGGCGGGTGCATAAATGTGCGTCCAGCCCCAGCGTGTAGGCGCTAGAGCCGTCGGCATTTTTTAATGATTGAAATGATGGCTGTTCCGGCGTCGTGCGGTAAGCTACCGGCAGAGCAGCAACCCCGCAGGAAACTGCCGCGCGGATTTCTTTTAGCAGCGGCAACATGGCCGCCGGCCCGCGGCCGCAATTTAGGCCGACGACATCGGCGCCATTATCTTGCAGGGTTTTGCAGGCTTCGGCCCAGCCGTGGCCGTCTTTGCTTTTCGCGCCGTGCGCCGTGAAATTAATCACCGCCGGCAAATCGAACTTTTTAATGACTTCCAGCGCGATTAAAGCTTCGCCGAGATAAGAAATTGTTTCGGCCAGAATAAAATCGACACCTTCTTCGGCCGCCCATTTGACCTGCTCGCTAAATTGGCGGCGAACTTCGTCGGCAGCAGCTTGATTATCGATGACATAAGCGCCGGTGTTGCAAATATTACCGGTAATCAACATGTCCGTACCTTGGGCAGATTTTTTGGCGAGTTTTAGCGCTGCGCGGTTCATTTTTTCCAGATCGTCTTTGCGACCGATGGCTTTCATTTTTTCGCGGTGCGCGTAATAGGTGAATGCCACTTCCACGTCCGTGCCGCAGCGCCGGAATTCTTCGTGCAACTGTTCGACAACTTCCGGATGCTCCAGCACGACTTCCGGCACGTAAGCGCCGGCTTTCAAATAACCGCGGTGTTGCATTTGAAACAAATAACCTTCGCCGCATAACACCGAACCCGCGCCATTTTTCAATCGATCCATTAAACTTTGCTTTGCCATCAGAAGCTCCTTTATTTATAATTTTTAGAATATTCCGGCTTGAGCCTTTAGGCAATAGCATTATAAAATTATTGTATGGAGTTTACTGACACGCACTGCCACATTCAATCGGCCGGTCTAGGCGGCGATGACAACAGCACTTCTGGACTTTGGTCTAGCTGGCCGGATTTAACGGCCGATAAAGTTATTCAAAACGCCTATGAAGCCCAAGTCAGCAAAATGATTTGCGTCGGCTGCGATTTAGCCGACAGCAAGTTGGCCATAGATTTTGTAAAACATCAACCGAACTGCTACGCCTCCATCGGCATTCACCCGCACGAAGCCCAAAGTAACCTTCTTCTTAAAAGTTTAGATCAATTTAAAAACCTGCTAGAAAAGCTGCTAGAGGCTAGGCCTGTAGCAGCTAAAATTGTAGCTATTGGCGAGTGCGGGTTGGATTATTTTTATGATTATTCGCCCAAGAGCGCGCAAGTTGAAATATTAAAATTTCAAATCGAACTAGCTTTAACGTATAATCTGCCGATGATTTTTCATGTCCGCGAAGCGTTTGATGATTTTTGGCCGATTCTGGAAAGCTATCCAAAAATTCGCGGAGTTTTGCACAGTTTTACTGATTCTCGTGCCAATCTCGAGCGTGCCCTGGGCCACGATTTATTCATCGGCGTCAACGGCATTGCCACTTTCACCAAAGATTCGCGCCAGCTGGCAATGTATAAATCCATTCCATTGCAAAAATTACTACTAGAAACCGACGCGCCCTACTTGACACCAGCGCCTCACCGTGGTACAATCAATCAGCCGAAGTTCGTGCGCCGTGTCGCCGAGTTTTTAAGTGAGTTAATGTCCGAGGGTTTGGATGACTTAGCTATGGCTACCAGCCGTAATGCGGCGGAATTATTTAATTTGGGAGTTTAAGGCGATGAATTTATTATATAAAGGATCAACAAATATTATGTTTTCACCTTTTGTTAAACCTGAAGAGACAGCGCCCAACACGCGCATTAATTGGGATCCTGAACGCAGCAACCAAATGAGCGTGGCGGCTGATTATTTGCGCAATGTTTTGGAAAATAGCTTTGGCTCTTATTTGCATCAGGCAGCAACTTCTGTTCAGGCTCCAAATGCAGCTGATGCCCAGCCGGCCAATATTAGCGATCAGTATCAATTTAACGACCAGACCATGGCTAGCGCCAATCAAACGCTGGCGGTTGCTGAAGCCTCCGAAGTGTTTGACAGCGCACCAAGCACGAGCGCCGCTCTTGACGGCCGTTCTGCCCAAACCGCCCGAGCTGATGCAGCCGACGCGGCTCGCCGGTTAGTCATGGAGGCGCAAAATGAGTCTGTTTAGCCAATTGCGCCCGCAAAAACACCACGACCACGCCCAGGCCAGATATTATCGCCAGCTCATCCAACGCGAGGCCAAAATCGGTGGCCAATTGTTCGGGGCAGTGCCGCCCAATGGCCGCCGCGAATTTTTTTGCCTGGACGAATACACCTGGGTTTGGCACGAAGAGTGGACCGACAATAATGGCCAGCGCCACGTCGTCACCACGCGCTACGATGTCCGCCCCAACGGCGTGCTAAAAGCCCAAGACGGCAGCGGCTATCAATACATCAATCTCGACGAAGCGCGCAACCTCTACCAAGCCGTCGGCCTGTACAAACAGCGCGTCAGCCGCGAAATTTACGGCCTAGCCGCCTGAGTTTTAGTAGATCGTAGTTTGCAGATAGTAGATGGCTAAAAACATTTATCATTTATCATTGACCGTTGAACATTGAACATTCCTATATCATTGACCGTTGAACGTTTTTAAAAGATTTATGATCTATGATCAAATAAAGGTCAAAGGTCAATCGTAAATCTAGAACCTATCAACTATCAACTAAAAACTATAAACTAATTAAAATGCAGCTAATTTATTTGGATTACGCCGCGGCGACGCCGGTTGACGAGCGCGTGCTGGCGGCGATGACGCCCTATTTTAGCGATAAATTTTATAATCCGTCGTCGACTTATCAGCCGGCGCTGGCGGTTAATCAAGCTTTGCAGGCGGCGCGGGCCAGCCTTGCCAAATGGCTGGGGGCCAAGCCCAATGAAATTATTTTTACGGCTGGCGGCACGGAGGCTGATAATTTGGCGATTCACGGCGTCATGCGCCAGTTCCCCAAGGCCAATTTGATCGTTAGCGCCATCGAACACAAAGCCGTTTTGTATCCGGCGGCAGCCTACGATTGCCGGATTGCGCGGGTTGATAATCAGGGTTTAGTCGATCTGGCAAAACTCGAAAAATTGATTGATGATAAAACGGTCTTGGTCAGCATAATTTATGCTAATAACGAAATCGGCACGCTTGAGCCGCTCAAAAAAATTGCTCCAATCATCAAACAAATCCGCATGGACAGGCTAGAAAAGGGCAACCATTTGCCGCTATATTTTCACAGCGACGCTTGCCAGGCGCCGGCTTATTTGGATTTGCAGGCGGCGCGCTTGGGTGTTGATATGATGAGCTTAAACGGCGGCAAAATTTATGGGCCAAAGCAATCTGGCGTTTTGTTTGTCAAAGCCGGCACGAAGTTGCAACCGCAAATTCTGGGCGGCAGCCAGGAATTTGGGCTGCGCGCCGGCACGGAAAACGTGGCCGCCAGCATCGGCCTAGCCAAAGCCCTGGATTTAGTTCAAAACAATCGCACTAGCGAAGTCACGCGCCTGCAAAAATTGCAAACCGAATTTTTCAATTTTGTTCAAACAGATTTAAAAAAGGCTACAATTAATGGCTCAATAAAAAATCGCTTGCCCAACAATTTGCACATCACGCTGCCCGGCCAAGATAACGAACGTCTATTAATCCAGCTCGAGCAAGCCGGCATTCTAGCCGCCGCCGGCTCGGCTTGCAGCGCCGCCGGCGGCCAGCCGTCGCACGTGCTAAAAGCCATAGGTTTATCCGACGCTGATGCCGCGTCCAGCCTGCGCTTCAGTATGGGTCAATCCACGACGCAGCAGGATATTAAGCACACCATCCGCGCGCTGGCGCAAGTTATCCACAACTAAAAGTGTCTTGACATGGTCGCAGCGGGGGGGGGGGGGTATTATCAGCTTGTAGAAACTAAAAACAAGCAATTATAAAAAGGAAATAAAAAGTATGAGCGAAGAATTACGCCCACAAAATTTTGAAGCTGAAAATGGTATTGGCTCCGACCAAGCTGCGCCGCAATTTCCGGAATCTGAAGCGCCAGACTTCGCCCATGAAGTAAATAAAGATAACCGCGCTGGCGATCAAGCGGCCGATCAGGCCGCAGCCAGCCAGGTAAGACTGCCGGCCGAGCACACCATTGACCATGGCGACGACGCAGGCCGCGTCCAAAACGTTGACAAAGCCTGGGACATGGCGAGCGTCGCCAAGTGGGATAGAATAAAGGCCAAAACAAATCGGGATATATTAAAAATAGATAGTGATATAGAAGATATGTATCGTGAAGACGCCTCGGACAGGCTAGCGCGTAAATATGAAACGGATCCAAAAGCCAAAGTCTATTGGGAAGAAAGAATACGTGATAGAGATCGTCGCGTAGAGGAAGCCAGATCAGAAGCTACTAGAAAGGAAGACGTATTGGCGGAGCATTTCCAACGTAACGAGCTACCAAGGGGTGCATCATTTGTGCCTGAGCCACGTGAGCGTGCGGAGTTTTTTGATAAGCGAGCACAAACTCTAGAAGACTGGGCGGGGTTCTTGCATGATAATCCAGCAAGCAGGGCCTTTATTGAAGCTCACAGAGGAGTAAAAGTAACACCTAATAATATGCTGTCAATGGAAAAGTCAGTGGCTAGGGATTTGCTCGAAATCAAAGCGCTTAAATGGCCTCTTGTGCTGAGCGGTTCGAGGCTGGCAACCCTGGGAAACACATACGACGACCGCTTAAAAGATCCACTAGACGTTCACAAAATCTTTTTTGGCAATGTTTTGCCTGACTCTGACGATGGCGATCCGACAACCAGACGAGAATATTGGGACGCACGGTCGAAATTTGATGAGGCTTCGAATGAATATTGTAAAGTTGTTAGCGACATCTACAGCAGAGTTAGGATTGATCCGCTGCGTAACCAAGTGGCCGTTAAGCAAGCCTTTATCGACGACGTGCGCAGCGGGCGGGCGGCTGATCCGAATTACGGCAAAACGGCGCAGACGCCGACTGAGCTGCCAGCTGGAAGCGGCGCTAGTTTGGCCTAAGCAAAAGCGTTATACTAATTTGTAGTATGGTAGCTCGTAGCCGCTTATTAAGCAGTTTGATTGTTGGCTTGATTGTAAGTTTATTCGGTGCGGGTTTGATTAGTAGTGCGGCTGCTAGCGCGCAAAGCGTGACGCAGAGTTATAAAGTCGATCAGCCGCTGCAGGTTGGCTTGATGGTGCGGCTGGCGCCTGGCAACAAGCAAAAAGTTGCAACGCTAGACCACCAAAATGCCAGTCAAATGTTTGGCGTCGTGATTAACCCGACCGACAGCTCGATAACGCTTAGTCAAACCAGTAATGCCGCTCAGGCTTACGTGGCGACTAGCGGCAATTACAACGTTTTGGTCGATACCCAAAACGGGCCGATTAAGGCCGGCGATTATATTGGCATTTCCTCGCTCGATGGCATCGGCGATAAAGCTGGCCACGGCGATAAAATCGTGCTGGGCAAGGCTCTGGGCAGTTTTAATGGCTCAAACAGTCTGCAAGCGGCCAATCTAAAAAACACTGCCGGCCAAACCAGCAAAGTCCAAATCGGCCACGTGGCTGTCAGCTTGGGCGTCACCCATAATCCGAAATATTCCGTGGCCGCGCCGGACATGGCGGGCTTTTTGGGCAGCGCCGCCAAGTCGCTAACTGGCCGACCGGTCAGCGCGGCGCGGATTTACTTGGCGCTGGCCGTCTTAATTTTTAGCGTGCTAATCGCCGGCAGCCTGCTCTACGCTGGCGTCAAAAGCAGCATCATCGCCGTCGGCCGCAACCCGCTGTCCAAAAAATCAATCTTTAAAAGTTTGCTGCAAATAACGCTCAGCGGTCTGTCGGTTTTAATTATCGGGCTGCTCGGTGTATATTTGTTAATAAGGTTTTAAGCATTAGCATTTTATGAAAATAAGGTGGGCAATATGACAAAATGGATAATAATTATTGTCGCGGCGCTGGTTATTTTGGCGCTGGCGGTTTGGCTGTTTACTCGTTTTGAGACTAAGTCTAGATCGGCTGATTCCAAGAACGCTGCCAAAAATGATGACAGTCGCGAGCGCCAACCAAAACCGGCCGGCCAGCAGTCTCCAGCGTTGTCCAGCTCGTCCGAAAAAGCCAGCGCCGCGGCTGTAAACCGGGATTATCAAAGCGCCGCCGAAAAGGACGTTGAACACATTTTTAACGACGAATTCCGCCAAGAATTGCGCAACCGCGGCCGGCTGCATTTCGAAAAAATCATCGGCGAAAACGCTATGTTTTTGCAGCAGGATTTGCGCCTGACGACCAGCCAATTAAACGACTATATGAAGACCGAAATCACCAATAAACTAAAAGATGAATTCGCCAAATACGAACAATCAATCACCGATGCCAAGCAGCTGGCCATCGATTCCATCCAAAAAACCAACGACGCCGTCGAAGAGCAGCGCAAAACGCTCAGCAGCCAAGTCCAAAAAGAATTCGCCGAGCAAAAACAGCAAATTGTCGCGAGCTTTACGGCCAACATGGCCGACATTGTCAACCATTACATCATGAGCGCGATTGGCGATCAGATTGATTTGTCCGATCAGCTAGAATTTATTTTGAACGATTTAGAAACCAACAAACAAGCCATTATTGAGGATATAAATTATGGCAGCTGAGGCTAGCCAGACAGCGGTTGAGGCTATTAAATTGCCGCTGCAGATTGTCGGCGCTGCTGATTTGAGCCGCTTGATCCGCGAATTCGAAACGCTTGATGATTTTTTCGCGCAAGCCGCCATTCGCTATCCTGAGCAACCGGCTGCTATGCCAGAAGTTAGCGGTCTGCTGCACGATTTCATCGCCTTAAATAATTTGGATTTATTGCGGGGAGACCAGCGTCAAAATGTTTATCAAAGTCTGGGCGAGCTGAAAGTCCGGGCACCGGTTTTGCACATTAGTTTTGCGGTTGCTGCCTCGGCTGCCTTTGTTGCCAAAATTGTCATTTGGCTGCGGGCCAATATTCATCCGCAGCTGCTGGTGACGGTCGGCCTGGAGCCGTCGATTGCCGCTGGTTGCGTGGTTAGAACGACCAACAAACAGTTTGATTTTAGCCTGCGCCGGCATTTCGAGCAGCAGCGTGGCTTGTTGGTCGACAGCCTGCAGCCGAGCTATAGCGGGGACGTTATTTATGAGTGACAATCGGCATTTTAATCAATTGGTGGCAGCCGGCCGGCCGGTCGGCGAAATCGTTTCGGTCAATCGATTTTTGATTTCTGTCAAAGGTTTGCAGCCGATTAATGCTCACGCGCTGGTCATGTTCGAGGATGGCAGCAAGGGCTTCGTGCGCCAAGTCGATGAAGCTAGCGTGCAAATTTTACATCTCGGCACGGCTAGTTTGCAAGTCGGCATGACGGTCGTTGAACAACATAATGAGCTGGTGACCAAAGTCGGCAAAGATTTTGTCGGCCGCGTAGTCGGCGTCACTGGCAATCCGCTGGACGGCAAAGGCCCGATCGCGGCCGATGCCGCCTGGCCAGTCTTCAACGAGGCGCCGATGCTTTATAAACGCGAGCTGCTCGATAAGCAATTAGCCACCGGCGTGACAGTGATCGACGGACTGTTTCCGCTGGTCCGCGGCCAGCGCATGGCGCTCTTGGGCGACAGCAAATCCGGCAAAAGTTCGCTGGCCACACAAATTGTCTTAAACCAAACTAGCACTGATGAAATTGCGATTTACGTTTTAATTGCCAAGCGCCGCAGCGACGTTGACGCCTTGATCAGCTTGCTGGAATCGCAAGATGCCATGAAAAGTGCCATCGTGGTCGTGGCTATGATGAACGAATCGCTAGTTTTGAGCTATCTCGCGCCCTACGTCGGCTGCGCGCTGGGCGAATATTTCTGGCAAAAGATCGGTCAAGACGTGCTGGTGATTTATGATGATTTAACTTCGCATGCCGAAGTTTACCGCGAAATTTCGCTGCTGGCCGGCGCCAGCCCGGGCCGCGATTCCTATCCCGGCGATATTTTCTTTGCTCATTCCAGCTTGCTGGAGCGCGCCGGCAAATTGGCCGCCAACCACAAAACGTTCACCTGCGTACCGCTAGTCCTGACGCCCGGCGGCGACATCACTGCCTATTTGTCGACCAACATCATGTCGATAACTGACGGCCAATGGATACTCGATATGAACATTTTCCGCGAAACGGTTCGCCCGGCGCTATCGACCGGCCTGAGCGTAACTCGCGTCGGCGGCCGTGGCCAAAACCAGCGCCAGCAAAAACAAAGCGTCCAAGCCCTCAAAACCTTGGCCGCCTACGCTGAGGCTCAGCAATTTTCGCGCTTCGGCTCGGAAATGGGCGCCGAAGCTACGCGCAACTTGGCGCGCGGCAAAAACTTGCAGGAGTTATTTACCCAAAAATCCAACCAAACCTTTAGTTTAACCTGCCAGCAATTAATGCTCGATATTATTTTGAATGCCAAGGCGAGCGAAATTATCGATGTCGGCGCGCTCAAAAGCCACGTCCAAGCTTTTGCTGCTAAATTAACTGACGATACCAATTTTGAGCAAATTAGCCAGGATCTTAAAACCATGTGCCTAATCGAGCAGGCCGCGCCCCAAAAAGAGCCAGCCGAGCAACAAGCCGGAGCGAGTAAATGAAGTATTTAATTTTTCATTTACCAGTTATCATTTACCAATTATTTACCAATTACCATTTACCATTTGACGGTGCCCGTTTGAAAAATGACAAATGTAAAATAAATGCGAATTTGCTAAATGATAAATGGAAAATTAGAGCTTCATCGCCGGAGGCGATTATATGAGGCAACTGCAAGACATCGCCGACGAGCGCGATAACACCGACACTATCGTGCAATTAACCAACGCCTTTCAGGGTTTGGCCAGCATGCAAATTGCTAAAACCAAAACCCAAGTTATACGCTCGCAAGCTTTCTTCGATGATTTGTGGCGCATTTATAGCCAGCTGCGCGTCGATAGTTTATTCCGTTTTGGCCGGCAGACTGCCGAAGCCGTTGATCCCAAGCACCTCTACATCGTCATCACGGCCACCGGCGGCTTTAGTGGCGATATTGACGAACGCGTCGTTGGTAGCATGTTAAAAAATTATGATCCGGCCAAAAACGACATAATCGTCATCGGCCACCACGGCAGCGTTTTGCTCGAGCAACGCAGCATAAGTTACAAAAAATATTTCGATCTGCCCAAATCCGACATCAGTATAAATGTTGAGCCGCTGGTGCGCGAAACTCGGGCGTACCGCGGCACAACCGTATTTTATCAAACTTATAAAACGCTTATGTCGCAGGAAATTAACAGCCTGGAACTGACTAAAGCCATCCAAGCTTTAGGCGCGCGCGCCGACCAAAGTTCGGAAACCATCAGCCAGCTGAATTACATTTTTGAACCAAGCATGTTCGCTGTGGTGGCGCACCTCGAAAGGTCAATGCTGCAAATTACTCTGAGTCAATTAATTTTCGATTCCAAGCTGGCGCAATACGCCAGCCGTTTCCGCGCCATGAGCGCCGCCCACGATCGCTCCGACGAAGCCTTGACAGATTTGAAAATGGTTTATAACCGCACGCGCCGCGGCTTGCGCGACAAACAACTCAAGGAAATTGTGGTCGGCCTGAAGAAGGCGAACGAAGCATGAACCAATCATTAACCATTAGCAATTTACCAATGGCCATGCATTATCGGTTAGCGATTAGCTATGAAACCGCAGCCAATCGCCATTTGCTAATTGCTAATGCATCGCCATTTGCCATTTGCCATTCGTCAATGGCAATCGGAGATTGCGCATGAGCCAAGGCACTGTTCGCGCCGTCAAAGATTTGGTCGTGACAGTGGTTTTCGATGACGACTGGCCGGAGTTAAACGAAATAGTGCTAGTCGATAATTCGGCCGAGACCAAGCTTTTGGTCGACAGTTTGGAGCCAGGCGGACGGGCAAAATGTCTTAATTTGCTGAGCGACCTGAGCGTCCAAAAAAATATGACCGTTAAGCGCAGCCACAAAAGCCTGGAAGTGCCGGTCGGCGACGCCACCATTGGTCGGATGTTCAATGCGCTCGGCGCCACCATCGACGGACTGTCCGAAATTAACGGCGGCGATTTGCAAACGCGCAATATTTTCCGTTTGCCAAGCTACGGCGACAAATTCGAGGTTAAAACACCAGAAATCCTGGAAACCGGCATCAAAGCCATAGATTTTTTCACGCCGTTTGTCAAGGGGCGCAAAATCGGCATCATTGGTGGCGCCGGCGTCGGCAAAACGGTTTTAATGATGGAACTGATCAATAATATTGCCAAATCCGGCAGCGGCCTGAGCTTTTTCGCCGGCATTGGTGAGCGCATCCGCGAAGGCCACGAGCTTTATAAAACCCTCGAAGATAGCGAGCTACTGCAAAGCACCTGCATGTTCTTCGGTCAAATGAACGAAAATCCGGTGCAGCGCGCGCTAGTCGGCATTTCGGCTGTCACGCTGGCCGAATATTTCCGCGACGAACAAGGAAAAGACATATTATTTTTCATCGACAATATGTATCGCTACGTCCAAGCCAAAAACGAAATCTCGACCATTCTGGATCAAATCCCGGCCGAAGGCGGCTACCAGCCAACCATATTTTCCGACGTCAAAAATCTGCAAGACCACTTAAGCTCTAGCGACAAAGGCTCAATCACGGCCGTCGAAACCATCTACGTGCCAGCCGACGATTTATCCGATCCGGCCGTGCAAGTCATCCAGCACGAACTAGATAGCACAATTGTGCTAAGCCGCAAAGTCGCCGAAGAGGGCATTCGGCCGGCTGTTGACCTAATCAACACCAGCTCGTCGCTATTATCGCCCGATATCGTCGGCGATCGCCACTACGTTTTGAGCATCCAAGTCCAAGCCCTAATCCAAAAATACGAATCGTTAAAGGGCATCATCGCCATCATCGGCGAAAGCGAATTGTCGCCGGGCGACCGCGCCGACTACGCCAAAGCTAAAAAATTAATCCAGTTTTTCTCACAGAACATGTTCGTTATGACGGCCTTAAACGGCGTCCCAGGCGAGCACTTCACGCGCGAGCAAACGCTAGCCGGCATTGAGGAAATAATCGTGTGATTTGGAAGTTGGAAGTTGGAAGGTGGAAGTTGGCAAATTGCAGCCCGCTATATTCTAGCTGCCAAATTCTAGCTTCTAATTCGTCGCGGAGCGGTGCATGAGGCAGGATGCCAGCACCGGCAAAATAATCGACAACCAAACTGCCGGCCATCCGTCGGACGAACTAGCGCCCGGCACGATGCACCTTAAAGTCTACTCGCCCTATCAAACCTATTTTGACGATATTAGCAGCAGCCTTTCGGCCACAAACGCCACCGGCCCGTTCGACATTTTGGCCGGCCACCACAATTTTATGTCGCTATTATCGGCCGGCGAAGTCGTCATTCGTCGCCCCAACGATACGGATCTAAAATTAAAAATCGCCCGCGGCGTGATGCACGTCAAAGCCAATCAAGCCATAGTTTTTCTGGATGTCTAGATTTGGAAGTTGGCGGGAATATTAATCATTAATCATTAATCATTGACCATTGATGCTTGATCGTTGCTAGAACATTGACCGTTGACCATTTTTCCAAAGGTCTATGATCAAAAATAAAGTAAAGTTCAATGTTCAAAGTTCAACGGTCAATGCTAGTGCTGTCTCTAATCCAAAGCAATGTAATCGAAGCCGAACGAGCGGCCGGCTGGCGCGGCATTAGCGCTGCAGACGCTGAAGCCCCTGGTGCTGCGATTGACATAGAATTGCAGACCGCCGGCGGCGCTACCGACAGGTGTCACAACCAAATATGGTGCGCCGTGGAACGAGCTAGCAAACCGGACATTGATGAAGCAGCCGGCGTGCGGGGCGCCGCCGGTATTAATGTTAATAGCTCCGGCTGTGTCGGAGCCGCTCAAACTGGCTGTGCCGCCAGCGCCAAGCGCATTGCCTAGGCTATGGCCAGGCGTGCTGCCGCCGGCTTGAATGTGGTGGGTCAATTGTAAATCGTTATTTAGGGTTAGATTGCCGACGGATAACTGGTTGATGGCCACGCTGCCGCCCAGTTTGGTGGCGCCGGCCACGTTCAGCGAGCCGCCGAGCGTTAAGCTGCCCCTGACATTAGCGCTACCGGAATCGGAAAGACCGCCGGTCGTTAGGCTGCCGAACGAGCCGGCGCCGCTGACCGAAACGTTGTTTAATTTTAAACTGCCGCCGACTTTCAAGCTGCCGGCGACATCCAAATCTTTTTGGATGAGAACTTGTTGTCCGAAGATAGCATTAGAGCTGATTTTGAGCACTTGATCGGGATTGCCGACGGCCACGCTATTTTGGGCCAGATGTTTCAGCTCGGTCTGGCTCAAATTTTTGCCATTAATGGTGGCCGGTTTTTTGGGCGAGCTGCCCTTGGTAGTTATGATAATTACTGCCGCCGCGGCGATAATCAGCAAAAATATAAATAATAGCAAATAAATATTAAGTCCGGCTAGCCGGCCGCGCAGGCCGCGTTTTGGCGGTTTTGGCGGCGGTGCGCCGGCGGCAGAATTTTGTTCCAGACTCTGGCCGCTGCCAGAAGCTTCCAGGCTGGTTCCGTGGTTATCGTCTTCGCCCTGATTGGGCTGGTTGTTTTCGTCCATGAATTCTTGGTAATTTTTTTAAGCTTAACTTTTTAATCATACTATGAAACTAGGCTAAGCGTAAACGGCTTAAATGGAAGTTGGAAGTTGGAATATGGAAGGTGGAATATGGCGGGCTGCAACTTGCTACCTTCTACCTTCTAACTTCATATTCCAACTCGGTTGTCTTTTGCGCCTGTTTAAAGCACAATAAGTTTACATGAAACTGGCTAATCGAATTACTACGTCGATTATAGCGGCTGTTGCCGTTTTAGCTTTGGCCGCGCCAGTGGCTAAGGCCCAATACAGTTCGCCGCATTATCAGACCAACCAAGTTTTTTTCGGCTCCGGCGGTAGCAATAGCAAATCCAATAATTATCAAGCCAAATCGGCAGTTGGCGCGCTGGGCGTCGGCGCAAGCTCTAGCGCTAATTACAAAATTCAGGCTGGATTTAATACCACGGCCAAACCGTTTCTGGCCTTTGAAGTGTTTAATGGTAACCAAGATTTGGGCGTTTTGTCGGCCAGTTCGACGGCCGTGGCGACCGAGCAATTTTCGGTCCGGACCTATCTCGCTAGCGGCTACGTCGTGCAAACCACCGCCGCGCCGCCAAGTTATAGCGGCTACACCATTAACACTTTGACGACCCCGACTGGCTCGCAAACCGGCCAAGAGCAATTCGGCCTGAACCTGGTGGCTAATAATAATTGTGGCGGCGGCTTGCCGCCGACCGGCTTCGGTGCCAATCCCAACCAAGTGCCGGATAATTCCTTCAGCTTCGGCCAGGCCGGCGCCGGCTACGCTACGGCCTGCCAATTTCAGTATCACCAAAACGACATTATTGCCGGTTCTAATCGCAGCTCCGGCGAAACCGATTATACCGCCTCGATCATTGTCAACATCAGCCAAAAAACTCCGGCCGGCCGCTACCAATTCAACGACGTCTTGGTCGCCACTTCAACTTATTAGTAGCAAGTAGCAAGGAAAAAGGAAGCTTCCAACTTCCAACTTCCAACTTCTACCTTCTAATATTCGCTATGCTAAAGTAGAATTAGTTAATCAACCTAAATTTTATGCGCACCGGATTTCAGCAGAATTTTAAACCAATAATTTTCGCCGCCTCGGCCGCCGTTTTGGCGCTGGCCGGTTTGGCGAGCGTTTGGCGGCCGCCAGCGGCGCACGCCTACGGACTGACCAGCCAGCGCAGCATCACTTTGAGCGATTCTAGCCCGGATGCTAGCAATGTTGCCTACACGGTGCAATTTACGCCGAGCGGCGCTACGGCCATCGGCGGCATTGTGGTTGATTTTTGCTCCAATTCGCCGGATACGTCTCAAGCTTGCAACCCGCCGACCAATTTTAGCGTTGGCAGTGCGCCGGATGTCAATAATTATTCGGCTAGCATGGGCGCTGGTTGGAGCGCGGCGTCGGCCAATAATAGCGGCACGGGACAGCGAACATTAATCTTAAATAATAATTCTCCGCTCGCCACGTCCAATCAAACGCCGCTAAAATTTAGCTTAAATAACGTCAACAATCCGTCGCTTGAGGCCACCTTTTACGCGCGGATTTTTACTTATGCTTCGAGCGCCACGGCCAATAATTATACCAATGATGCCAGCGGCCAGACGCCCGGCGCGTTCGTCGATAAAGGCGCGGTCGCCATCTCGACCGCCAGCAATGTCAATATCGGTTTCGAAGTCCAAGAATCGCTAACCTTTTGCGCCTTTACGAGTAATGCCAACAGTTGCTCGGCGGCCAGCGGCAATAGCGTTGATTTGGGCGATAATCACGGCGTGCTATCGAGCGCTGGGCCGTTCGTCGATAAATCGATTAACTATATCGTGGCTACCAATGCTGTGGCCGGAGCCGGAATTTATTTGGCCGGCAATAGTCTAAAATATAATGGCGCCAGCCTAAGTCCAGTCAATCCGCCGGCGGCTAGCGCCAAAGGCACTTCGCAGTTCGGAGTGTGCACTTACACGACTAGCGGCACGACGCTAGTGCCGGTGCTAAATTATAGCGGCAAGGGCAATGGCGGCACGACCAATTGTTCGGATGCGACCATTTCGCAAACCGCCGGCACAGGCAGTCCTGGCGGCGCCGGCAACGTCAACTGGTATTTAAATACCGCCAAGACAAACTCCGGCTACGGCGACGAGATTGCCTACTTACCAGGCCCCGACACTAACAACAAAGCCACGCTAGCCCTAATGGCCAACACTTCGGCCAGCCAAACCGCCGGCATTTATCAAACCAACCTCAACCTAATCGCCACCGGTAGTTACTAGCCTGTGGAAAAGTGGCTTGCATGGCAATTATAATTATGATATTTTTAAATAGAACTTGAAAAAATAAAATCTAAAAACAAAAAAAGGAAAGCTATGAAAATTATTAAATGGTTGCAGCGGCCGCTTAATCTATCATTATCGGTAATATTAGCTGGAGCTGGTTTGTTGCCGCTGTTTTTTGTCGCCGGAGCTAATGCTGCCGCGACTGGCGGGCAGGTGCAGAGCCGCAGCATTGAACTGAGTAATTCGGCTAATGCCGCCACCGGCGTGTCTTATAAAGTCAGTTTTACGCCGGTTACGACCGGCACAGTTAATAGCTTGGTCGTGGCTTTTTGTAGCAACGATCCAATTCCTGGCGACAGTTGCACGGCGCCGAGCGGCATGGATTTAGGTTCGTCGCCAACCGTTAGCGGTCAATCGGGCGGTACAGCTGGCTTGACAACAACCACGAATAGTACGGCTAACGTGCTTAAATTAAGCGGTACCGGAACCAATACTAGCGGTACAGCGGTTAGCTTTACCATTAGCGGCGTGACTAATCCTAGCGCCGGAACCACCACCGATACTTTTTATGCGCGCATTTTGACCTACGCTAGCGCAGCTGGCGCCGGCAGTTGGGCCTCTGGCATTCCCGGCACGTACGTCGATTACGGCGGCATAGCGCTCAGCACCACGCAAGAGCTAAACATTACCGCCAAAGTCCAAGAAGAAATAACCTTTTGCCTGGATGTCAGCGCCACGCCGATAACCGATTGCAGCGGTTCCAACAACGCTGTCACCTTGGGCGATACTCACGGCGTTTTGAGCACCAGCGGAGCATTTGTCAATAATAAGGCCCAATATTACGTTCAGACCAACGCTGGCGGCAAAGCCGCCATCCGCATGATCGGCCCGACATTAAGCTCGGGCGCCAACACCATTCCGGCTTTGGCCACGCTAACGACCAGCAACCCGGGCCGTTCGCAGTTCGGCATGTGCACCTTCGCCTCTAGCGGCACCACTGCTAATCTAGCTGTTTCATCGAATTATAATGACGGCACTGGCAATTGTGCTGCTACGACTAACACCGCTGGCACTGGCGCGACTGGTGGCGATCATGGCGCTGGCTTCGCCTTCAACAGCGCCAACACCACCTCAACCTACGGCGATCAAATCGCCACCGAATCGGCCGGTAAATACGCCGTCGGCACGCTGGCTTTTCTCGGCAACACCTCGAACACCCAGGTTTCCGGCATCTACCAAACTGCTCTGAATTTCATCGCAACCGGCACTTACTAGGAGCTTAGTTCGCCTCATGTTTCGGCGGCATAATTACAAAACGGCGCTAATTATGGCGGCCGTTTTGGCTTTTGTCGCTGTTGGGCTTATTAGTCAGCTGGCTCATGGCATCACGCCCGAGGTTGGCAATCGGTTTGACCAATTGAGCAATTCGGCGGCTGGTGCTACGGCTACCAATTTGATTGGTTTTACAATTAATGAAACTAGCGCGCCGCTTGGTTCTATCGAATTGCAATTTTGCTCGAATAATCCGCTGCCATCGACGTCTTGCACCAGCCCAAATGGTCTGGATGCCAGTCAGGCCGTGCTCAAAAATCAGACCGGCAATACCGGCTTCATAATTTCGCCGCAAAGCACGGCCAACGAGGTTATTTTGAGCCATATTCCGGCCAATCCGCACCCCCACGGCGCGCCGAACACTTATCAACTTAATAATGTTGTCAATCCGGCGCAGGCCGGCAGCTATTATGTTCGAATTTATATTTATCCGACAATTGACGCTAGCGGCGCGCCGACAGAAGTTGGCGGCCTGGCGCTGGCCGCTACCGGCGGCTTGAGCGTCAGTGCCGTGGTGCCGCCCTATTTGAAATTTTGCGCTGGCGTAACTATCAAAAATTATGATTGTGCAACAGCCAGCAACCATTTAATAAATTTTGGCAATTTCAGCCCGTCGCACGCCAGCGCCGCTAGCTCACAGTTCGTGGTGGCCACGAATGCTGGTAATGGTTATAATATTACCGTTTCCGGGCCGACGCTAACTTCTGGCAACAACATTATTCCGGCTCTAAAAAACCCCACGCCGTCCGCCTCCGGCAATAGCCAGTTTGGCATCAATCTGCGCGCCAATAGTTTTCCGGCCGTTGGTGCCAATCCCAGCTCCGGCGGCAGCGGCCAGGTTGCTAGCAACTATAACCAGCCTAACTTTTTTAGTTACAAAAGTGGCCAAGTATTAGTTTCGTCTAGCGGCGTCAGCGACAATAAAGTCTTCACGATTAGCTACCTGGCCAATATCAGCCACCACAATCCGCTCGGCGTTTACGCCACCACGCTAACCTACATTTGCCTGGCCAATTTTTGAAGATGTTTATTGATTAATAATTTTGGCAAGTTTTTTTAATATTCCTGCTGCCAGGAACCGGCCAATTACTTTTTGCTGGCAAAAAGTAATTCAAAAACCACGGGCTGATAAGCCGCCAGCCAGGGCTTTAAGTCAGCAATTTGCCGCGCCAAAACGACTTCCGCTGGTCGGCCTGATTTTTTATTGTTTCTAGCGGAAGAAATCAGACTGAGTTTTGGCTTGACTCGTCAAATTACTAACTTGGGAGTCTTGGTCGCAACTTGGCAGCCCGACTAAACAAGGCCAAAATTACAATTTGTAATTTTGACTTAATAAATAGGGTATACGTAGCGTCCTGGCTTAGTTGTTGTAACAAGCGACAACTTCTTGGGATGGGCGGCTCGACTTGTTTGAGGAATGGAATAATGCCAGTGGCATGCTGTAATGAGGAGTCGTCGAGCCGGTTGTCGACTTTTACAAACAACTAACCAAGATGTGTAGTCCTGCCCTAAAGTTTTTTGGTACCTTTTTTGCTTCCAAAAAAGATACTATTCGGTTCCTTATAGAAGGAACATTAAAAACATTTTCTAGTTTATTTTATGCTGGCAACTTGTTTTTATTTATCAAAGTAAGCGCCAGCTGAAAATTTTAAGTGGTTGGCTTGACGATGGTCGCGTAGACCACGGTGTTTTGATTGTAGCTGCCGGTTTGGTGGCTGAAGCTGCCGCCGCAGGTGATTAATCTTAAGCCGGCATGGTTGATGTTGCCATAGACTTTTTCGGTTGGGAAATCGGCTTGGGCAAACTGCTTGAGCGCGGTTACTTTGAATTTTACAATTGAGCCATCGGCGCGATTAATGGTGATAATGTTGCCCGGTTTAAGGTAGCGCAGGCGCCAAAAAACCGAAACGGTTTGGTAATTATCGACGTGTCCGACAATCACGGCCGGGCCGATTTGCCCGGGCGTCGGGCTGTAATGGTACCAGCCGGTTGTGTGCGTGGCCAGAATTGGCGGCATTTGGATGGCGCCGGAACTGTCGCGGCCGACGCTGATGATATTGGCGCTAATATTGACCGCCGGAATGGCTATATGCGTTGGAATCGAGCGCGGCAGGGAATACTCTGTTTTTTTGACAACAGTAGCCGGCTTAGCGGCCGCGGAAAAAGTTTTAGTTGGCTCCAGTTGTTTGCCGTAAACGATTTGACTACCGAACAAACCAACTCCCGCCAACCCGGCTATGATTAGCGCCAATGGCACAGCCGTCGCCAAGCGCCAATTGTTAGCTAGTTTAACCTTTTTTCGGCTAGTAGTTTCTAGCCGTAGAGCGATTTCTTTAATTGATCCGCTAGCGCTAGAAATTGGTAATACCAGCTGCCGGAACGATTTTGCGCGGTTAGCTTTAGCGGTTTTGAAACGGCGAACACTAATCACCAGCTGTCTGGTGCGGCTAAGTTTTAGACGGTAATGTTTAGCGCGCCATTTCATATCTTCATATCGATTTAATCTTTGAAATTTAAAAAGCTACAAAAACGGCGTCTGCTATTAGGCCTAGCCGCCGTTTTTGTTTGGCTTAAAATTACTGTCCGAATACACGTTTGCGGATAACAATTGCTGCGCCTGTGATAGCCACAACAGAAGATCCAGCTAGGCCGATAACTTCGGCTGAGTTGGTAGCGACACCCGCGCCGCCGCCGGCGTGCACGCTGCCAGCTGGAGCTGCCACTTGGCTTTTGGCTGCCGGAGCGCTAGTTTTAGCTGGCGCAGTAGTTTTAGGCGTTTTGGTCTTGCTAGGGCTAGTCGGCTTGGTCGGGCTGCTAGCCGTAACTGGCGCACACGAATCGCCAATTGTGACTGAAACATTGTTCTTGTTGTTAGCATTACCGGTGCTGCCGCCACTGCTGAAGGTGTTACCCTTAGAGGTAAACGAGCCGGATTTAGCATGCTGATTGTTGCTATTAACTACCGTATCGTTATTGCTACAGCTAATTTTAAATGTATTTTTATTACTATCCAAGCAGCTGTTCGTACTGCCTTTGCCAGTATTTGAAATACCGCAGGTAACAGTATTACTGCTAGCTGCCGCCATGCCAGCCGGCACAGCCAAAGTTAGCGCGATTGTTGATAAAACTGGAACTATTCTTTTCATCCTAATTACTCCTTTAAATTAGATTTATAGAAGCCATTATTATACGAATTAATAAATATGACAATAGGTAAATTACATGTAATTATACATAAGCGTTATTAATTACGTAGGTCTAACAGATTGACAGCTTGGATTTGGCGGTTTATTAAAATGTTGTGATTTTTTAAGGCTTGATGGCTATGCCGAGTAGACGCAGGGCTTGGTCTAGCGGCGTCGCGGTTGGTCGGTTGGCTGATTTTTGACGCCTGGCATTGATAATTTTATCGGCTAGTTGGTCGAGGTTTTTTAGGGTGCTTGGCGTGTCTAAATCGTTGTCCAGATCGGCGCGGATGGCGTTTAATTCGGCCTGGCCGGTTTGGCCGTTGTCCAACTTTTGGGCGGTTTGGATTTTTTGGGCTAGTTGGTGGGCGCTAAGCAAATAATCTGGCTGCCATTCGCCGCCAATGCGGTAGTGGTAATGCATGAGACTTAAACGAATGGTTGGCGGAGAATAATTTTGTAATAAAGCGCTCGCCAAAAGCAAATTGCCGAGCGATTTGCTGATTTTCTCGCCGTGTAATAATAATGGCGCGACGTGCAGCCAATGGCGTGCGGGCGGCGCCAAACCTAGCGCCTGGCTCTGGGCGATTTCGCATTCGTGGTGCGGGAAAATCAAATCCAGGCCGCCGCCGTGCAAATCCAGCGGCGCGCCTAGAATGCTAGAACTCATCACCGAACATTCGATATGCCAGCCCGGCCGGCCGCGGCCGATGGGCGAATCCCAAGCTGCCGGATCGCTAGCGTCGCTGACACCGCGCCACAGCAAAAAATCCAGTTGCTGGCGTTTGCCGACTCGCCCAGGATCGCCGCCGCGCTCAAGCATAAAGGTCAGCTGTAATTTATCCGAAAATCCGCAAAATTTGCCAAAATCCGCGGCTCTCGCAACGTCGAAATAAATGTCATTACCTAATTTATAAGCCTGGCCGCCCGCCAGTAATTTGGCGATGGCGCTAGCCATCGGCAGGACGAAATCGCTAGCCAGTGGCTCGCTAGCGGCTGGCCGAAAATTTAAATCGTGCATGATTGATTGAAATTTTTTGGTTTCGCGTTCGGCTAGTTCCTGATAAGTTTCGCCGTTGGCCCGCGCCCGCTCAAAAATCGGCTCGTCAACATC
This sequence comes from Saccharimonadales bacterium (SeqCode), assembly GCA_050730835.1. Lineage (GTDB taxonomy): Bacteria > Patescibacteriota > Saccharimonadia > Saccharimonadales > UBA4665 > JBOHNS01. Next base: position 5,407 of record JBOHNS010000041.1, on the reverse strand, counting down.
AGTGATATTGCGCACCATGGTGACTTTGTGGCCCAGCTCTTCCAGCCGTCGCTGCAATAAATCATAAGTTAAAAAAGTAAAAATATGGCCGAGGTGCGCCGAATCGTAGGGCGTGATGCCACAAACGTAGATATTTACCGGACTGCCAACCTTAAAATCTATAATTTTGCGTTGCCGGGTGTCGTAAAATTTCACTATACTTAGTATATAATTAGTGTTACAATATTGGCTATGGAAATTTACGATGCCAGCAAATTCCAGCCAAAAATTGTGCTGGGTGTCGGCGCGCACGCTGATGATTTGGACTTTGGCTCGTCCGGCAGTATCGCGCGGCTGGCCAAGGACGGTGCGGCCGTGCATTATCTGATAACTACTGATGGCAGCAAGGGTTCTAGCGATCCGGCAATGACTGTCAGCCAGTTAGTCAAAACCCGCCAGACCGAACAGCGCGCGGCCGCTAAAGTGCTGGGGGTGCAAAGCGTGACATTTTTGGGCTACGAAGACGGCATGTTAGAGCTAACGCTAGGACTCAAAAAAGACATCACGCGGGTTATTCGCCGGTTGCAGCCGGACGCGGTTTTTTGCTTTGACCCGAGCGTTTTGTATTCGCTGGAGCGCGGCTTTATCAACCACACGGACCATCGCGCCGCCGGCCAGGCTACGGTCGATGCCGTTTTTCCGCTGGCCCGCGACCACTTGAGTTTTCCGCAGTTATATAATGACCAAGGCCTAGCGCCGCACAAAGTCAAAACATTATTAATGACCAATTTCAATCAGCAAAATTTCGCCTTCGATATCAGCCAAACTTTGGCAACCAAAATGGCGGCGCTGCAAGAACACGCCAGTCAAACCTCCGGCAGTATGGCGCAAATTCGCGAACGGTTTGGCGCTATGGCGGCCAAAACCGGCCAGCCGCTGGGGCTGAAATACGCCGAAGCTTTTTTGCGTCTGGATTTGCCGGGCTAGCTTAAGCTAAAAAACTGGCTGCTCTTAAGAACTTATCCAAGATCTTTTCCCCTGCTACGATGCAATTTCAGCCGCAATCTGCCGGTTTTTTCCGTCGCAAGGTAGCTTCCGGTTACCTACCGCCAAAAGAAAACCACCATCTCACAACTGAAATCACGTCTCGCAACTGAAAAAAAGATTTTGGATAGGTTCTTGAAAGCAAGTTGGGTGGCGGGCGATTTGCTAATTTGCGCTATAATAAATAGAGCCATGTTAGCAACTATAATTTTTGCGCTGGTTGGAGCAGGCATGAACGCTACGGCCGCCATTTTTCAGCGGCGCGAGGCGGCGCAGTTTCAGGCTTCCGAGCTGCTCAGTAAACATTTGGCCAAAAGTTTGCTCAAAAACCGCATGTGGCTGATTGGCATTACGGTGCAGATTGGCGCCTTTTTTGCCCAGGCGGCGGCGCTGCACTACGGCGTATTAACTACGGTCGAGCCACTGATGACCTGTGATTTATTATTTATTTTGGCGATTTTATTTTTCTATTTTCATGTGCCGCTTGGCCGGCGCGAATGGGGCGGCGCGCTGGCCATGGTTATTGGTTTGTCCAGTTTGTTATTGGCAGCCAGTCCGCGGGCCGGTTCTTTGGCAATTAATCCGCTGGGACTTTTGCTGATGGTGGTGATTATTGGTGTGGTTATGGCGCTCGCCGCGCTGTATGGCAAAGCTATGAAAACACCGGCGGCGCGGGCGCTAATGCTGGGGCTGGCGACCGGCATCGGCTTTGCTTTGACGGCGGCACTGACCAAATTATTCGTCCAGGGTTTTAGGCAATTTGGCGTCGGCTTATTGATGCATTATCAACCTTATGCTTTATTGCTGGCGGGCTTGGTCTCGCTATTTTTGGCCCAAAGCGCCTACAGCGCCGGCCCGCTGACAGCTTCGCAGCCGGCCATGATGATTGCCGATCCGCTGGTCAGCGTGGTGATCGGCGTCTCGTTATTTGGCGATATCATTAATCATTCTGTGTTGGCGCTGGTGGAATTTGGCTTTAGCGGTTTAATTTTAGCGGCCGGCGTCTGGCTGCTCAGCGGTTCGCCGACCATCAACCAGGTCGACCAGCCGCCGGCGCCGCGCTTAAGTCCGCAGCTTAAAACCAGTCCCAAAAAGTGTTAAATTATGGGCTTTTAAAGGCTAATGGCCAGCCTGTGGTTGTTCAGCGGCTCGCCATTAATCAACGCCAGCGACCAAATCCAATAATTATCTGGCTGAGCTTTTTTCGATAAAAGTCAAAGCTTTGCCCGGACGGCCGGCGCGGCCGGCGCGGCCGATGCGATGGGCATAATCTTCGTAAGAATTGGGCGTGGAATAATTGATGACGTGCGTGATGTCGATGATGTCGATGCCGCGGGCGGCGACGTCGGTGGCTACCAAAACCGGCACGGCGCTAAGTTTGAAATTGTTCAGGGCGCGCTGACGCTGGCCTTGTGATTTGCCACCGTGAATGGCTTCTACTTTGAGGCCGCGAGCCACAAGTTCTTTTTGCAAACGCTCGACACTGCGCCGCGTTTCGTCAAAAATCAGGGCCTTACGCACGTTTTGGCTAATCAGTAAATCGTGCAATTTGGCAATTTTTTCATGATTGGAAGCAAAGGCCACGACGTCTTGCGCGATGTTATCGCTGGTGGCGCCGTTTTTCACCGAAATCATGACTGGCTGGTTGACAAAACTATTGATTAGCGTTTTTACGCTGTCATCCAGCGTTGCCGAAAACAAGAATGATTGGCGCGGTTTGGCTAAGTTGCCCAGAATTAGCTTCACGTCATTGATAAAACCCATGTCCAGCATGCGGTCGACTTCATCGAGTACGACGCTGTTAAAATTTGCTAAATCCAGATTGTGCCGCTGTAAATGATCTTTGATGCGGCCGGGTGTGCCGATGACGATTTGCGGGTTACGGCACAAATCGCGCAGTTGTGCGCCCATTGGACTGCCACCGATTAAGAGCGCGCCGCGCAAACTGCTGCCGCGGGCGATCATTTCGCATTCAGTCTCGATTTGCTGGGCCAGCTCGCGCGTGGGGGCCATAATTAGGGCGCGGTTTTGCCGGCTAGCCATTAATTTTTCAAGTAGTGGTACGGCGAAGGCGATAGTTTTGCCGGTGCCAGTATTAGCGATGCCAATCACGTCTTTGCCGGCCAGTCCGGGCGCAATGGCTTGGTCTTGAATTGGCGTCGGCGTCATTATGTCCCTAGCCGTCAAATTGCTTTTGATTAACGGATTGCAGGCAAAATCGGCGAATTTATTAACCGGTTGATAAGCTATTTCGGCGCTAGGCTTAGCGGCGCGCACAAACAGCGCCGGATTGATATATTTTTTGTGGTTGCCGCGCCCGGCCGGCCCGGATCTGCGGGCAGTATGATTTTTGGATTGGTACACGGAATGAGCGCGCCGGCCGCGGCTCGGCGAAAAATTATTATAAGACATAAAAAATGAATCCTTAAAGTTAAACTAGTTATTAATCGATTGCAGCAATGAAATCGAAAAAACTTACTTCGGATTCATCAAACAACTGCTGTAATTATAGCACAAACTTAGCGCGGCCGCAACGACTGCAATAAGGCCTGGCTTTGACCGGCTAAAAGAGAGCTTTAAGTTACGTAGCAATAGGGCGTGTCTGTGTTAATCTTTCGTGGCTGGGGATGAGGGATTCGAACCCCCGATCGCGGAACCAGAATCCGCTGCCTTACCACTTGGCTAATCCCCATAATTAAATAATCTTGCCGGCTTTCAAGGGACGATTATATAGCTTCACGCCGAGAAAGCCAATTTTCTATTGCCTGGCTTCCCTAGAGTTCGGCATATATTTTTGCTAACCGCTCAAATATACAAAAATTTGGCGGCCTTGGCTAGTGGTGCTACAATTAAAAACGTTAACAATTTAAATATTTCGAGGCAGCTAACGAGATCTAGCTCATTGACCTGCCAGCAACCGGATTAAATTCGGTGCTAATTCTAGCCGTAATAATAAATGCGGGAAGATGTTTTTAGTAAAATTCTTCTCGCTTCAAAACACGAGAGGAATTTTTTATAGTGGTGGCACGGAGTTAATAAGGAGCTTGCTCATTATTAACGAGTACCGAACACTATATTAGGTAATAATATGTTTGATAACACCCAACTTTTTACTAGCGAATCGGTTTGCGCCGGGCATCCGGATAAAATTTGCGACGGCATTTCTGACGCTATTTTGGACGCCGCGCTAGCCCAAGATCCAAGCACTCATGCCGGTCTGGAAACCGTGGCCGGCGCCAACAAAATCGCGCTGTTTGGCGAAATCAAAACTAGCGCCGATTTGAATTTCGAAAAAATCGCTCGCGATAAAGTTGCGGCGCTGGGCTATCGCAATCCGGCCTGGGGCTTTAGCGCGGAGTCGGAATTTAGTAACGATATTCACTTGCAATCACCAGAAATCGCCATTGGCGTAGCAGGCGACGAAGGCGCCGGCGATCAGGGCATGATGTTTGGCTTTGCCTGTGATCAAACGCCGGAACTGATGCCGCTGCCCATCGCGCTAGCTCATTCGCTGACGCGCCGGATAGACGAAACCCGCGAAAACGGCGAATTAGCCTGGCTGCGCCCCGACGGCAAATCGCAAGTCACGGTGCGCTACGACGGCGCCAAACCGGTTGCTGTCGAAAAAATCGTTATAGCCGTGGCTCACAGCGAAGACACTTCGGCCGGCGTGGTCCGCCGCGAAACCACCGAAAAAATTATCAAGCCGGTTCTAGAACGCTACGAATTTGCTTTGCCGAACGCCGTCAATATTATCATTAATGGCACCGGCCTGTGGCATATTCCGGGTCCCGAATCCGACGCCGGCCTAACTGGCCGCAAAATCGTCGTCGATGGCTACGGCGGCTACGCCCGCGTCGGCGGCGGCGCTTTTTCCGGCAAAGATCCCAGCAAAGTTGATAGAAGCGGCGCCTACGCCGCCCGCTATATCGCCAAAAATATTGTGGCCGCCGGTCTCGCCACCAAATGCGAAGTCGGCCTAGCCTACGTCATCGGCCAGCCATTACCATTAATGCAAACTACCGAAACTTTCGGCAGCGCTACAGTCAATGACGAAGAACTTTTGCGCTTCCAAAACAAACTTCTAGATACCAGCGTCAAAGCCATCATCGAAACTCTAAATTTGCGCCGCCCAATTTACAGCCAAACCAGCGCCTACGGCCACTTCGGCAAACCCGAACTGCCGTGGGAACAAATCGCCAAAAACTAATCGCCTCGCCGCAAAATTACAAGGCTTTTTCAGCCTAAAATTATCGCTGCAGCAAATAAAGCCTAATAAATTTTAACCGCGCCTAGCTTTACATTTAAGATGCTTAAGTTTTATAATTAATTATGGTTCAAGACTAGTTTAGCAGCCCTGTAGTACACTGCTAACAGATGAAAA
>JBOHNS010000040.1:0-14540 GCA_050730835.1 Saccharimonadales bacterium (SeqCode) | reverse complement strand
GCCGACCGCAGGGAGTCGTCGCGGCGCGGCAAATTGCTGACTTACAAGTCCTGGCTGGCTGCGTTTTGTCCGGCATTTCTTTGGTAACTTTCTTGTTGCCACAAGAAAGTTACTGGCTTGGTTGTTTAGCCAAGAAAGAACATTCCAAAAACTCATGCTAAAATTAAATCAATGAAAACCGCAATTTGGATCGGCATTTTGCTGGGCGGCACTCTGGGCGGCTGGATCGGCGCAGCTATGACCGGCGGCAACTGGCTCAGCGTCGCCAGCCTTTTGCTTAGCAGCCTCGGCTCGCTCGTGGGAATTTGGGCTGGCTATAAAATCGCTAAAGGTTATTTATAAGCTTGCACTTACAATAAATTTGCGTATCATTGAGTTTTGCGTATAAGCTAAAGCAGTCAAACATGAGCAGTAATAATTTAGTCATCGTCGAAAGTCCGGCCAAAGCCAAAACTATTGAAAAATATTTGGGCAAAGACTTTGTGGTCAAAAGCAGCCTTGGCCACATTCGCGATTTGCCGAAAAAGGGCATGAATATTGATATTGCCAATAATTTTGCGCCGACATACGAAATAAATAGCGATAAAAATAAAGTTGTGGCCGAGTTGCGCCGAGCCGGTCAGGCCGCCAGCGACATTTGGCTGGCCAGCGATGAAGACCGCGAGGGCGAAGCGATTGCCTGGCATTTGACGCAGGCGCTGAAGCTTGATCCAGCCAAAACCAAGCGCATCGTGTTTCACGAAATCACCAAAACGGCCATCGATAATGCCATCAAAAATCCGCGCACAGTTGACTTAAATTTGGTTGATGCCTATCAGGCGCGGCGCGTTTTGGACCGGCTGGTCGGCTACGAGCTGAGCCCAGTTTTGTGGAAAAAAGTCCGGCCGGGCCTATCCGCCGGCCGCGTGCAATCGGTGGAAGTCCGACTAATCGTCGAGTGCGAGCGCGAAATCAAAGATTTCAAACCAACTAATAGTTTTAGAGTCGTAGCCATATTTAATGTTAGCGGCCAGGAATTAAAAGCCGAACTAGCTAGCAAGCTAGCCGACAAAACGACCGCAAAAAAATTCCTAGAAGACGCTAGCAAAAGTATTTTCACTGTCCAAAAAATCGACCAAAAGCCCGGCAGCCGCAATCCTGGCGTGCCGTTTACCACTAGCACTTTGCAGCAAGAAGCTTCTAGGCGTTTAGGTTATAGCATCAAGCAAACCATGACGCTAGCCCAGCGTCTTTACGAAAGCGGCCACATCACCTATATGCGCACCGACAGCACCACACTATCCGGCTTCGCCATCAAATCGGCCGAAGCATTTATTAAGACAAATTACGGCGATAATTATCATAAATTACGCCAATTCAAAACCAAACAGCAAAGCGCCCAGGAAGCCCACGAAGCCATCCGCCCAACCGATTTCAAAAAATTAAATGCCGGCAATGATTCCGCCCAAGAAAAACTCTACCAATTGATTTGGCAGCGCGCGCTAGCCAGCCAAATGTCGCCGGCTAGCACCCAGAAAACCGAAATCACGATTGGCCTAAATAACCGCGAAGAAAAATTATTAGCCAAAGGCGAAGTGCTGACATTCGACGGCTACCTAAAAGTCTACGGTGGCGGCAAAGACGACACGCTACTGCCAGCCGTAAAACAAGGCGACAAATTGAGCCTTAATAATATGACAGCTAGCGAAACATTTAGCCGCTCGCCAGCCCGCTACTCCGAAGCCAGCCTCGTCAAAAAGCTAGAAGAACTCGGCATCGGCCGGCCAAGCACATACGCTTCCAGTATTTCTACAATTCAATACCGCGGCTATGTCGAAAAGGGCGATTTAGAAGGCTCGCAGCGCAAAGTCGAAACCTTAACGCTAGAAAACGGCCAAATCACAGACGAGCCAACCACCGAAATCACGGGCGCCGACAAAAATAAGCTTTTGCCGACGTATTTGGCCGAAGTCACGACCGACTTTTTGACTAAATACTTCCCGAATATCGTCGATTACGATTTTACCGCCAAGTCCGAAGCTGATTTCGACCAAGTCGCCCGCGGCCAAGAATCGTGGCAAAAAATGATTAGCGAATTTTATAAATCTTTTCACCCTTTAATCGAAAAATCGGCCGATATCAGCCGCCAGGAAGTTTCCCAGGCCAGGCAACTGGGGGTTGATCCAAAAACCAAAAAACCGGTCATGGCGCGCTTCGGCCGCTACGGCCCAATGCTCCAGCGCGGCGAAACTGAGGCGCCAGAAAAACCAACTTTCGCGCCATTGCCAACCAGCGCCAAACTAGAAACCGTCACCCTAGAACAAGCCCTAAAAATGTTTGAACTGCCTAGACTAGTTGGTAAAACAGAAAAGGGTGAAGAAATCATGACAAACATCGGCCGTTTCGGCCCCTATGTCAAAATCGGCAGCACGTACGTGAGCATCAAACCACTCGACCCGTTTAATATCACTGAGGCAAAAGCCCAAGAATTATACGCTGCCAAATTAAAAAAAGACGCTGCCAAAAATATCGCCAAATTTGGCAGCGGCATCAAAATTCTAAACGGCCCTTACGGTCCATACATTACAAATGGCAAAAAGAACCTCCGCGTCTTGAAGGGCACCGATCCAAAATCCCTAACCGAAGCCGATTGCCAAAAACTGCTAGCCGAAGCCCCCGCCAACAAGCGCTCCAAGAGCCGCCGCCAATATCGCAAATAATTAATGTTATTTATTTAAGGAATATTAAAAAATAAAACGTCCAAAAACAAAATCCAATAAACCAAAATCCAATAAAAACTTAAGAACTTTTCCACATTTTGCCATCTTAGCAAGCTTGTATTTTAGGATATTTTTACAACACGTTATATGTATATTCGTCCATTTCGTGCTACAATAATTATGCATCGTAATAATCTTAAAAAAGATAAATTACGGTTGACTTTTTAAATACATAGTTTTATAATTAATAAATTATCTTGTGCAGATTTGATAAACAGGGGAGACTATGCCTAAAAATAATTCTAGCCAAACGATTAATATCGAACAAATCGTGGTCGACGTGCTGGCGACTATCGAGCGCGAGCGCGAGCGCGAAATTATTTCGCGGCGCTTCGGCCTGTTCGACCGCAAAGAAACTTTGGAGCAAATCGGCGAACTGCTCGGCATCACGCGCGAGCGCGTCCGCCAGTTAGAAAAATCAATTATCGCGCGGCTCAAAACTAGCGCCGAAAACTTGCCGCACATTCCCATCGTCCAAACCGAATTTACCAAAAGTCTAAAAACCATGGGCGGAGTAGGGCGCATTAGCCAGCTGGCCAAACCTTTTTCCAGCGAAGCCAACCGTCTGGATCAAGCCCGCGTCGCCTTTTTGAGCGAACTGTGCCCGGCAATTACGCTAATCAGCGAAAATGATTTTTACTACCAATCGGCCGGCGTCACCAGCCTGCACAACGAAAAAGCCATCAAATCCCAGGTTGATAAAATTATTGACGCCATCAAAAAACTCGGCGAACCCTGCTCGGACGAACAATTAGCCCAAACGCTCAACCGACCAACCGAAGCGCTGCAAGTTGCCGCCCTAGCCAGCACCTCCAAACAATTAGCCAGCCTAAACGGCCGCTGGGGTCTCATCAAATGGCCAATGGTCAATCCCAAAAACATCCGCGACAAAATCTACATCATCCTGAAAGAAAATGGCCAACAAATGCACTTCAGCGCAATCGCCGAGGCCATCAAAGCCTCCGATTTTAAACGCAAAGACGTCACCACCCAGGCCATTCACAACGAACTGATCAAAGACAGCCGCTTCGTGTTGGTCGGCCGAGGCATTTACGGATTGAAAGAATGGGGCTTCAAAAAAGGCACCGTTTCCGACATCATCGCCGAAGTTCTGCGCGAAGCTGGCGAACCGTTGCACCGCGACGAAATCGTCAAGCGCGTCCTAAAAAGCCGCTTCGTAAAAGAAACCACGATCCTATTAAACCTCCAAGGCAAACCCCAATTCAAACGCGTCGCCCGCGCCACCTACGACATTGAACCAGACGCCTAAAACATTTTTATAGAACTAAGAAAAGCAAGCCGCCAAAAATCAAATATCACTAACCTGAATTACAAAATTCCTAAATCTGTCATTTCAACTTAAAGCGAAGATTTGCCACAGTCTTGCGACTGATAATGAGATGTCTCGGGCAGGCTCGAGATGACAAACTACAGTTTTGGAGTTTCGTAATTCAGGTTAACTATGCTTGAAAACTGGCTTTTGCCAAAACCAAACCTGACTCTGGGCTTAAAAGTTTATACCCCAAATATGCAAATCCATTAAAAACTACTGCTATATAATATACAAATTACGAACACTAAGCTTAAAACAAAATTCCAAAAATTAATAATAAAACCAATCGGCGCTGGGCCGGTGCTTGATTAGCGGAAATAATAGAAGCGGGGCAGTTTAAAAAAATAAAACCTTAAAATAAATTTTAGAGACTAGCCATAAACCAAAAATATAATTAGAACTTGAGCTAAAAAAGGGCGCTGTTTCATATATAAACTAAATGTCGCACAATGTATATTTTACGACTCATTAATTACTAGTCTAGGACGATTATTGATACCTTCCCAGCGGGGGAGTTGTGATGCAATTGCTAGGGTATCTTTATATTTTTGGCTAGTTCATTATTAATTTTCGTTTTAAACTTTTAGTTTTTTTAAGCCAGTGCTACTAGCCGCCAGCTTTGTTGCCAAACGTTAGCCAGTGCTAGATTTTAAACCAGCTAAGCTTGTTTGACTTTTCCACAGCATTATTCGCAACATTTGCTTTTTGATATTTTCGTATTCATAGTATGTTTTCACGCTACTCCCCTGCCTTGTCGTATTATAAATATTTGCTTTTTTGATATTACCATATTTTAATATACTTTTACTCCGCTTCTGCCTTAAAAGATTAACCCTAAATGTACAAAATACGAACATTAGGGTAGAGCGGTGGGTTGGCAGTAATTGGTATTTGGCAGTCAACAGATGCTAAATGCGATATAAAATTATTCTGCTCACAACCCGCGCAGCTGGGTGGACGCTAAATAGTTATTGGCGCTGCTGGGCTTTTGAAATTCACTGCCCTGCTTAAAGCGCTATGACTAGTTAAGGCTTACTTTGACTTTGCTGTTAAACACAAAACGCTAAGCCGGGTTGTAAGTAAGGCGAAGCTTGGTATTTCCAGCTGCTTACATTTTGTAGTTTCAGGGCAAAGCGCGGTAGCATATTCAATATTCCACTACCACCTACTACTTATAATAAATCCGCCCCGGCAGGCGAGCATCGATATAATTAGTAGGTTTTTGGCTATGGTTTTTTAAGTAACTGCGGGCGGCCAGGAAATCACCTATTTGAGCTTTAGCGTTTTGGCTATCTTGTAAATTAAATTTTACGCTATATTTAACGCCGCCTGGCTGGACATCCAATTCGTCGCTGGCTGGCGGCAAAGTCATAGCCGAGATGGCAATGTGTTTGGCCATAAACTGATTGCGGACAAGCTGAATAAAGGCTACGTCGCTACTGGGCAGGACTTGCTGGGCAACCCTAGGTCGGCCGGCATCTTGGTCTAAAACAATTGGGACTTTTAGCCGAGCAAACTTTTGAGCCGAGTCAGCCATAGCCATAATCTTGCCGGAAGTGGCTAGCAAATATTTTTTATGATTTGGAGTTTTTAAAATCAAAGCCGGTCTAGCCGGTTGTAAATAAAAAACTGGCCGACGGCCCAGCAGCGGCAATGCCACAGAAACGTTCTTTAGCTCCGGAAAACGACTCTGCATTTTGGCGGCCAGCGCGGCGCTATTAACGGTTATTTTGCTAAAACTGCCGCCAGTTTGACGCATCAACTGAGCCGCGGTTGGTTGGTAAATGGCTGGCGATTTTGAATACAATGACGAGTTTTTGGCGCCGGATAATATAACTATTTTCGGCTGGCGACTCAGGCCTATGTCATAAAACCCGAAAATAATCAGCACTAAAAGTATCATTAGCGCCGGAAGTTGTTTAAGCCGTGGTTGGCCCGGCGCAGCTTTGTCGTCACTGGGCATTGGCCGGCGCTTGGTATCGTTCTGGCGCTCTAGACGGGACGCGCTATAGCTCATATTAGCTTGTCGCGGTGGCAAACTGCGCGCTGGCTGGCGGCCGTCACGGTTGATTTGAGGCTTACGATCATTGCCCGCTCGGCGCTTAAGTATCATTTTTAATTTTTCAGTTCCGCGGTTTTTAAAATTAGCTGGGCCAAATTGTCAGCCGCGTTCGGTTTAGCAAAATTTTGAATGTTTTGGGCCAGGCTACGCCGTTTGTCCGGCGCATCTAACAGTTCGGCTACGGCCAGGCCGAGCGCACCATCTCGACTTTTGGCTTCGTCAATCACGATGACGGCGCCACTGCGCGCCAAAGACTCGGCATTTTTTAATTGGTGGCCACCGGACAGGCTGGCGTTTGGCACTAAGACGCACGCCCTGCCCTGCAACGCAAATTCGGCAATGCTCGTCGCGCCGGCACGGGCAATAACCACATCGGCGGCACCGCTATATCTATAAAAATCCGTCGCAAAACCTTTAACAATTACCCGCGAGCGATCAGCCGTCGGTATTAATTTGTCGTATTGTTGATTTAATGATTTTTCCAAAGCCCGGCCGCTGATGTGCAACAACACTAAATCCGGGTAGCGCCCTAACCAATCAGCCGCACTGTCGGCCACGGCCTTATTAAGATCCCTGGCGCCATTGCCGCCGCCAGTCACGCAAACAACCCGCTTAAAATCAGCCAGCCCCAACTCGGTGCGGTAGTGTTGCTGAAGTTGATTGGTAACTGGCTGATAATCAGAGCTAAGCGGTATGCCGACGGTCACAGTTTTGGTGTGCTCATAAGGATATAATGCTTCGGACAAGGCTACGGCGTGAAGACTTGCCCAGCGGGCAATTAAGCGATTGGCAAGGCTTGGCAGGCTATCCGAATCGTGCGTAATGTAGGGCACGCCGTTTAATTTACCGCCCAGGCAAACCGGCACGCTGACAAAACCACCTCTGCTAAATATTATCGCCGGTTTAAGCCTATGCATCAGCCAGAAACTTTGCCACAGGCCGATCACCACCCAAATCGCATCGCGCAAATTTTTAGCTTGAGTTTTAAACGCCAAAATTTGCCGCCAACCCTCGCCGTGGTAGCGCCGAAACTTGCCCGCTCTAACCGTAAAAACCGCATCAAAATTCGGCTCATTATTAATAATATCGCCCAAGCTTTCGCCGCGTTGACCAACAAAAACCAACTTCAAATCTGGCCGCAGCTGCTTTAACCGTCTAGCGACTGCTACGAGCGGTGTTATATGCCCGCCCGAGCCGCCGCCGGTCAAGACTACTGTTTCGTGACTTTTGGCTGCCATGCTTATTCCCTTCCGTTTGAGCCGCTGCCAGCGCAGTATGCGTCGTGTAGCGCGAAATTTGAAACACAAAACCAACCACCGCCATGGTCATAACCAGACTCGTGCCGCCATAACTTATAAACGGCAACGTGATGCCTTTGAGCGGAAATAAACCAATCATGCCCGCAATATTGATAAATGTCTGGACGCTGAGCCAGGCCAAAACACCGATAACGGCCAGCCGCGTAAAGTTATCCGGCGCCCGTTCGACAATCCGTTTGAGCCTTGAGAAAAAGGCCACAAACAAGACCATCAACACCAGCGAGCCGATAAAACCAAACTTTTCGGCAAAAATGGCAAACACTGAATCGTTATCTGCCTCCGGTAAATAACCATAGGCCTGCACGCTGCGGCCAAGTCCCAGACCCGCCACGCCGCCCGAGCCAACAGCAATAATCGCCTGGCAAGCCTGGTAACTACTAGCGCTTTTACAATTCGACTGCGGGTGCAAAAAAGTTGCCAGTCTGGCCCGCCGATATGGCGTAGCAGAAATCGCCAGCAGCGCCAAAACCAAGGCAATGCCAGACAGAATCAACAAGCGCTTCATGGGCACACCGGCAATCAAAACCATGCTAAAAAGCATAGCCACGATCACACCAAGCGAGCCCAAATCACTTTGCGCGCCAGCCACAACCGCACCAACAACCAGCACCGCAATCAAGATCGGCACGACCGTCAACTTAAAATTCTTAATCTGACCCTCCCGCATCCGATTGCTCAATAATTTGGCCGCCCAAATCATTAAGGCAAAAGTCACTAGCTCGACCGATTGAAACGAAAAACCGCCCAGCCGAATCCAGCGATGCGCCGGATAAGCTGGATTAACCGGCATGACAAGCGCCGCCAAAGTCACCAACCCGGCCACCACCAACAACCCAAAAACCCAATTTCGCCAGTAGCGAAATGGTACCAAAGCCGCTATAAAAAAACCCACAAAGCCCAGACCAACCGCCAGCAGTTGCTTATCGATAAAATAATTCGCGCCAACATGGCTAGTCAAACTCAGCGCCGGACTAATCGAATAAATCACAACCAAACCAATGGCCAGCAAAATGACCATCAAAACCACCAGCCAATAATCCGGCCGATGCCGCCGCGGCAAAACACTTTCAGTCTCGTCGGTCTGGCTGCGGCTAGGCGCAGATCGACGCGGCATATCCCTGGCGCGGTTTTGCGCTCTCAAAGCAAACTCCAATTTATGCAACAAATTGACTTTTGACTGATAGTTTTACGTTTCATAACTTTTAATTTTTAATTGTACTTAAAGTAATCATAGCCCTCTTTTAGCTTTTTGGTTGAGCATAGCCATCGTCAATTAGCATATGGGCTAAATCCGAAAAAACCGGCTGCGCGGCGTATGAGCCAGCGTATTCGTAACTGGGAAGATTAGGTTTAATATTGAAAATTTCGATGACATACTGCGGCTTGTTGCCGCCGACAAAGCCCACGTATGTACCGTTATAAATATTTTTGTAATAACCGCCGCTCGGACTGGCAACTTGTGCGGTGCCGGTTTTGCCGCCAACCATATAATTTGACGGGAATTTCAAATAGCCAAAGCCTTCTTTGTGATAAGTGTTGATGACGTTTTGCATGAGCGGAATCAATTCTTGGCCAACTTTGGGCTTGAAGACATTTTTGGCTTCAACTCTGGGCTGATTAATCATAGTTTTGCCGAATGGCGTGATGGTTTTATCGACGAGCGTTGGCTTATAGTAAGTGCCGCCGTTTAGCACGCTAGAAAGTGCGGCTGCTTCTTGCAAAGCTGTTACAGTCACGCCTTGCCCAAATGCCGTATTGGCGTATTTGAGATGTTGTCCGGCCGTGTTTGGAGTTGGGGGCGGCACATAGCCGCCAGCTTCGTAGCCCTGCTCCACACCTGTCGGCTGGCCTAGCCGAAAGTGGTTAACCATATAATTATGCCAGGCTGTCATACCTTTTTGATTGATTTGGGAAGCTTGCGTGGCGCCTTTTTGGCTCATTTGCATCAGCATCCAGGTGGCGCCGGTGTTCAACGACAAAGCCAAGGTGCTGGCCACGCTTTGCTGCCGCGGACCGCCATCTTGTTGAATATCGGTAATATTAAAGCCGTCAATTATCCAATGCGCCGGATCGTAAAAGCTCTCATCCGGGGTAATTGCGCCCAGATTAAGCGCCGCTGAAGTGGTTAAAGTTTTCATGCTCGAGCCGGGCTCAATCGGATTACCGACCGCCGCGTTTTGAAATAATTTGGCATTAGAAACTTGATCATAATTAGCCGGATTATAAGTCGGATAATTAGCCATGGCTTTAATTTGGCCATTGTTGGGATCCATAATTAGCGCGCTTAATCCGTTAGATTTGGTAGATTTATAATCCTGCTTCAGGATTTGCTCCATCTGCGCTTGCATGCCCATATTGAGCGTTGTCACGACATTATCCCCAGCCACCGGTTTGGTATCAATATTGCCAGGACTAGCAACTAGCGGTACGCCGTTAGCATCGGTTAACGCTTTTAATTGCCCGGAAGTTCCGGACAATTGTTTATTAAGCGCTTGCTCCAAACCGTATTCGCCCCTGCCCTTATCATTAACGAATCCCAAAACTTGCGAGGCCAAACTGCCCCCCGGATACGCCCGATAATCTTGGCCTTTGGTGCCTATCCCAGAGAATTTATAGCTCAAGATTTTTTTTGACTGGGCGGCGGTCAATTTATTCTTTATAACCACGTAACGCGTATGTTTGGTTTGAAGCTGCTTTTGATAGTGATTGGCCGAGCCGCCGATAATTTTAGCGATAGCCTTAGCGTCTTTAGTCGGTTTTTTGACCAATGTCGGATCAACGTATAAAGTATATAATTGTTGATTTAGCACAATCGGCACAATCGAATTGCCCTCATGCGCCTCGATGATGCCGCGGGTGGCTGGTATTTTATATTGTTCCAGCTGATTACTCAGCGCCTCGGCGCGGTAGTGTCCGTAGTGAATAATTTGCACATAAAACAGCCGCAAGCCGAAGATAACCACTACCGCAATCAGCACGCCCCAGAACAAGCGCGTGCGTTTTATAACTAAATTTGTATTTTGTTTTAGGTCATGATTCACTTGCAGGCCTATTATAACCCTAAACTGTCATAAAAGTTAAGTTTATTTTAACTTTTAACGGTGGCGCTGGGCGTAACTTTAACCAGCGATTTGGCGGCTGGACTGGACTGTATGCGTGATGCCGCCTGCAAGCGAGCAGCCGTAATTTCCAAATTGCTATGTTGGGTTTGCAAGCCAGCTTGCTGCTTTTGTAAATTATTAATTTGATAACCGAAGGCATTGGTTTTGGTGACCTGCGTTAAATAAAGCAGTCCCAATAGGCAAGCTAATACGATTAAAATAATCGTGTTGCTAACCGGACCAAGCCGCTTAGTTTCGGCTCGAAAATTAACAACGTTTTGGTTGCGCCGGGCATAATTTTGGCGCCGCCCGAGAGCTAATGAATTGGAGTATGTCATAAAGGCTTCTTTTTATTTTTATTAGTTTTTAGTAATTTTGGACGGACGGCACTTTTGCTTTCAAGCCAAACTTTGGCTTATTTCCGCAAAGGCACCGCCATCCACCTTGTCTATAAGGTTGCCATAAAAGTCTTTTTAAGTGACTTTTACCGGCACTTTATAGCTTCGGGAGTTGCTTCTGACCTGAATCGGCATTAGCAATCCCCTTTCTTGCCCGAATAAATTTTTTATTCATTTTTACTCAGGGCGATTTTTTATTTTAACAACGGCGCGCAGTTTGGCACTGCGGGCGCGCGGATTAAAAACTAAATTATTTTTGTCGCCGGTAACTGGCCGTTTAGTAAGTACCTTCAAGTCGGCATCGTAGGTTTTAGAGCCTCTAGCTTGAAAAGCTTGTTTGACCAAGCGATCTTCTAAGCTATGAAAGCTGATAATTCCGAGACGTCCGTCGGGCGCCAGCAAATCAATCCAGACGGGCAAACTTTTTTCAAGTTGGCCTAGCTCATCGTTTACCGAGATCCGTAGAGCCTGGAAAGTCCGAGTAGCTGGGTTGATTTTATGACGCCCCGGCCAGACCCGGGCGACAATTGTAGCAAGTTCGGTTGTGGAATTAATTGGCCGGTTTTTGATTATAGCCCGGGCAATTTGCTTAGCTTTGGGGTCTTCGCCGTAACGCTTGATCAATTCCATCAGCTCCGCTTCGCTATAGTTATTAACTATTTTGTAGGCTGTTAAGCTTTGGTTTTGGTCCATGCGCATGTCGATTGGCCCGCTTTTATTAAAGCTAAATCCACGACTCGCCGTATTAAGGTGCGGTGACGAAATGCCCAGATCCGCCAAAATAATGTCAAACTTTTTGGTTTCCCCCGCTAGCTTTTGGCTAGCCGTATAAAAATCACTTTTGATGATTTCTATTTTTTGCCCATCGAAGCGTTTTTTAAGCGCTTTAATGGCGGCTTGATCGCGGTCTACCAGCAAACTGGAGCTTCGATTGTTTGTCCGCTCCAGAATCGCCTCGGCGTGTCCGCCGTATCCGGCCGTCAAATCCAGGTAAGTTTCACCCTTTTTTGGCTTGAGATACTTTAGGACTGCCTCGAGCAATACTGGTAAATGCTGGCTATTATTTTGGTTGTTTTGGTGCATTTGCTTGCTTTTAAAATTTTTTACGCCGTAACGTAATGATGTTTTTGTTTTTGCAATTTTGGCTAAGCCATGGGGCTAACGCGCCCCATGTATTAGCCAACCTTGCCCTGCAAGGTCACCTAATCAGCAATCAACTGTTTGTTTTTAAAATGTTTTTGTTTTTGTTAAAAGTAACAAAATCGTATGTCAAGAAGCATTTATATAGATTTGAAAAATCTTAGAACTTCTTACTGTTTTGTTACTAAAAGTTTTGAGAGACTTATGTGAGGTGGAGTTTTGGGAGGTGTTTTAGAGAAAGAACTAGAGTTTTTATAGTAGATTCTCGGACTACTTGTTGATTGCCGATTAGCTAACCTCGTGCTGCTTGAGACACCCGCTTTGCAGGTTTCTCAACGGAACCTTTTGGCAAAGCCAAATTTTGTCTAAAGACAAAACCGGTTCCTGCTCTTCCCGGCCCGCGGTAAGGACTGGTTAGATTTTGCTAATCTTTTCCTAAATTGTTAATGTTCTCTGGCTAAAGCTGCTGGCGAATTAATCGTCAGCGGTTAGCCGCCAGTATTTGCCGACTCTTACGGCGGTGACGCCGCGCTTGATTCCGGCGTAATCAAGCAAATATTGCTCTAGGGCGATGCGGCCTTGTTTGCCGTCGATCTCGCCTTCCACTTTGCCCATTCGGAATTGAACATTTAGGTCTGCCACCTCTTCGTTCAGCAAGTCGCCTTGCAAAAGTGGTTCGACTTCTTTGTCCCAGACCGCTTGCGGGTAAAGGTGCAAATATTTTTTAAAACCTTTGGTTACGACGACCCCGCTAGCGAATTCAGCTCGAAGTTCGGCTGGTATGGATAACCGCCGCTTATCATCGAGCTTGCGCTGGAAGTAATCTATTGTCGCCATAGATTTTATGATTAATTGTTTAGTGGTGTTTTTGTTTTTGGCTGAGTAATCTTCACGTTTGTTTGACGGCTATTTGGACTACCCACGATTACCCACTGACAACACTATACTACCCACATATACCCACAATCAAGTAGATTTTTGTGAATTATTTATCAAAAAACTAGACTTTTCCACAGCTACACCAAAGTAGCCGCTAATAGTAGCAACATGTAGCGTTTTGCTCAAGTCGGCTAACACTAGGCTTTTTAAAAGCAGATTAACATTTTGAAAATTTTTTGCCTAGCTTAATTTGCCTAGTGGCGCAGGCACAATATCCGCTTTTAGCCAGATCAAAATACAGTTTTAATAAGCGGCTTGGCTCAAGAGCGTCAGACAAAATCTAAAACTAGGCTTGTTATAAACGCACTGTTTTAAAGCAATTGATTGATGCGTCGTGCCAGAGCCGTGGCATTGTGGCGAATCAGGCTGCGCTGGGCCGCCAGAGCGTCTTGCGTTTGATGTTGTGCGGCGCCGCCAGCAATCAGCGGTCGGCCGATAGCTTGGAATCCGGCCGAAGCAAGCGCCGTTTCGTCAACACCCACCAAAAATTCGCCTTCATGGACATATTTTTGTAAGGTTTCGGGCGGCGGCGTTTCGGTATTATAAATCACGTAATCAATAACCGGCTGGCCAATAAAACGCTCGATTTCGGCGGCATAATCATGCACCATAAAACCATCGCTCTGGCCTGACTTATTAACCAAATTGCAGACATAAACAATTTTTGCCGCGGTTTCGGCCAGAGCTTGGCCAACGCCGCTAACAATTAGCGCCGGCGCCAGCGAAGCGTATAAATTGCCCGGCGCGATAACGATTAAATCAGCCTCGCCGATGGCCCGTCCAGCCGCTGGCGATAACTTGGCGCTCGGTTCGAGCCAAAACTGCGCCTGCCGGCTAGCACCATCAAAATTGGCCTGAGCAATCTGAGATTCGCCGTTAATCACCTGCCCCGATGCCAGCCTGACGGCTAGCTGCACATCGTCCGTGGTAATTGGCAAAACCTGCCCGCTAATGGCTAACACAGCGCTAGCCAACTCCACGGCTTGGCTAAAATTATCAGTCATTTTTTGGGCGGTGCTTAAAAATAAATTGCCAAAGCTGTGGCCTTTTAGCCCGCCTGCATCAAATCTATAGGCAAACAAGTCGCGCATTTTCGGCGACTGGCTGAGCGCCACCAAACACTGCCGCACGTCGCCCGGCGGCAAAACGCCCAGTTCATCACGTAAAACTCCGGTCGATCCGCCGTTATCGGCCATGTTGACGAGCGCCGTCAAATCCCAATTTTCGTTTTTAAAGGTCCTAAGCAAATTAAAACTGCCTGTGCCACCGCCAATAACCACAACTTTCGGCAATTTTTCTGGGTCGTCGCCAGCGTTCATATGGTTCTATTGTAGCTTAAAAAAATTAATTTTTCGTTAAACGGCTGGCACAGCTAAATCGGATAATCTTTTAGGTTCAAGACTAGTTTAGCCTAGCCTCAAGCCGTCCTTTCGTAGTATTTTAAGTAGTTCGTGATACATGTCTTCATGACGCATATTATACCTGAACT
>JBOHNS010000039.1:0-11115 GCA_050730835.1 Saccharimonadales bacterium (SeqCode) | reverse complement strand
CCGCTATTAAATTCGCCGATCAGGCTCAGTTTCATCCGCGCAAATTTTTGCTACCGCTAGCGGAACAATTTGTCAAAAACGGCGGCGTGATTTACGAGCAAACGGAAGCGATGGATATTCAGCCAGGTAGTCCGAATACGCTAGTAACAAAACTCGGTAATGTGCTAGCTAAATCAATCGTCCAAGCTAGCGGCGAACCGTTTTGGCACGGTGATATTTTTGACGGTAAAATGTGGCTCAAGATGTCGTACGGCCTCGCCGTTACGCTAAAAGACTCTAGCGCTTATCCAAAAGATATGTACATCACAACCGATGAGCCGATGCGCACGATTCGGACAGCGCCGCTGGGTGGCGGCTCGGTATTGATATTTGGTGGCGAAAGCCATGAATTTGACGAAGCGACTTTCGACGAAAATTTGCATTACCGAAATCTTATCGAGGACGTAAAAAATAAATTCGATGTCGATAAGATCCTGTATCGCTGGCTGGCCGGCGATTATATGCCCTACGACCGTATGCCGTACTTTGGTCCGTACCCGGATAACCCGTCCATTTACGCGATTACCGGCTACCGTGCCTGGGGGTTAGCTTGGGCGATGTCGGCGGCGCGTGCGGTTACCGGATATGTTACAAACGAACCGCTCGAATGGGCAAAATATTTTAGCCTCGAACGATTGCGCGAGCCGTTAAATGAAGAGGACAAGCAGCCAGGCTTTTAGCCGAGCGATACAAATAATTCTGAAAGTAAGGTAGGGATATGTTATTAGAACTTAGCGCGATAGCCGGATTTATAGGTTGGTATTTCGATTATCGCCTATTTGCCGCAAATAATTCACTTGGTCAAAGAACGTTGCTCGGCGGGGATTAGCCGAACGGCATTTGGAATGTGGGTGATTAGTTCAGCGCTGGTTACGTTTCACGCGGTAGTGATTTTCGATTACGTTTTCATCGTGCTGGGCGCGATTCAGATCATAACCAGCCTGATAATTTACGTATTCGGAAAGATGTACCAGAACGGCGTTTGCGCTTGGCACGCGCTAGCTATCAGCGCGCGTCTAACGATTTACCCGCGCCACCACACGCTCATACTCACGGAAGCTAATCGCCGCGCCAGCAGCGTCTACTAACGCTCGCTGCTAGTAGACTTTTGCTTGCGACACCGGCTGTGGTCGGGCTAATATAGACTTTGAAATCAGCACTGACGAAGCCCTGCCGCCTCATGGTATTTATGCCAGGTCGAACTGACAGCCAAAATAATCTTTTCCTAAACTAAAAAAGAAATTTGGCGGGGGAAATCTAAAAAATGCAAAGACTGGTTTGGCTGCTTTAGTGCGAGCGGACGCTTGCGGCCGCAGGCGGCGGGGCTTGTGGGATTTTGGCACGGGCTTCCATTTGCTCGCAGGCTCGCAATTTAGCACTCAGCTGCCATTTGCTAGCATTTTGAGATAAAATGGGTTCGAGCCTTTTCGTAAAGAGGCACCAGGCTCGCCCACGAGCGAGCAATTAACCATTGACAATTATCAATTTTCAATGTTGGCTATAAAGCCAAAGGCTTTTTGAAGATAATATTTTAAGCGAAAAATGGCGAGCTGTAATGTCTGGCGATGTGTTATGCTTATGATTAGTGTATAAGACTTTTGATTAAGCGGAGGGTGGACTAGGCGATGAGTAAAGTGGCGCATTATTTGCAGGAGCATTTGCTGGGCGAGGTTATGACTGGCGCGGATGCGCGCAAATATTTTGCGACGGATGGCAGTATTTTTAGTATTTTGCCGGCCATGGCGGTTTATCCGCGCAACGAAAATGATTTGCGCAAAACGGCGCGCTTTACTTGGCAGCTGGCCGAGCGCGGCCGGGTAATTCCGATGACAGCGCGCGGCGGTGGCAGCGACCAAAGCGGCGCGGCGCTGGGCAGCGGCTTGATCTTGGCCATGCCGGCGCATTTGAACCGCATTATCGAACTCGATCCCAAAACCGGCCGCGTGGTCGTCGAGCCGGGGATTAGTTATGGCAAATTGCAGCAGACTTTATTGACGCACGGCCGGTTTTTGCCGCCGGCTCCGGCCAGCCTGGAATATTCCACTATTGGCGGCGCCGTCGCCAACAACGCCAGCGGCGAAAAATCCTTCAAATATGGTGACACGCGGCAGTTTGTGGCCGGCCTGAAGCTTGTGCTGGCTAACGGTGAGCTGATCGAAACCGGCCGCCTAAACAAACGTGAACTCAACAAAAAGCTCGGTCTGGCGACCTTTGAAGGCGAAATTTACCGCGGCCTGGACGGGCTTATCGAAGAGCAGCAAGCCAACATCGCCAAACTAACCTCCGAGGTTACCAAAAACGCCAGCGGCTACGACCTGGCCGAGATCAAAACCAAAGCCGGCTTCGACCTGACGCCGCTGTTCGTCGGCGCGCAAGGCACGCTCGGCATCATCAGTCAAATCACGCTCGACACGCTGCCGCACAATCCTAGCACCACGCTGATGGCCGGCATGTTCGACGATATCGCTAAAGCCCAGCAGGCCATCATCGAATTGCGTGCTCTGGCCAATATTCCGGCCAGCCTGGAAATGGTCGATCAGCCTTTGCTGGAAATGGTCGCCAAATTGAATCCCAACCAGCTCCAAGAAGTCATCACCAAACCCTATCCCAAAGTAATTTTACTAATCGAATTTGACGATGCCGAGCCGCGCACCCAAAAACGGGCCGCCAAAAAGGCTGCCAAAATTTTGAGCCAGTACGCCGCCAGTTGTCAGATGGCGGGCAGCGACGAACAAAAAATCCAACTGCAAAAACTGCGCCAGGCCCCGGCGACTTTGCTAGCGCACAGCGAGGGCAGTTTGCGCGCCTTGCCGGCCATCGAAGACGGCGTCGTGCCGCCCGAAAAATTCGCCGATTTTTTGCTCGGCCTCTACGCTCTGCTCAAAAAACACAATTTGACGCTGGCTGTCTGGGGCCACGCCGGCGACGGCAATTTGCATGCCCAACCATATCTCGACATCGGCCAACTCGGCGACCGCCAAAAACTTTTCAAATTAATGGACGAATATTACGCCTTGCTGGCCAGTCTCGGCGGCAGCGCCAGCGGCGAACACGGCGACGGCCGGCTGCGCGGCGCCTATTTGGACAAATTTTTTGCACCGGAAATTATCGACTTATTCCAAAAAATCAAAACCATTTTCGACCCCTACGCCACGCTCAATCCCGGCGTCAAAACCGGTCTCACGCCGGCTGACATCAAACCGCTACTGCGCAGCGATTTCAGCCTCGGCCCATGGTACGACCACATGCCGCGCAGTTAGAAAATTTAGGCTTTAGTTTATAGGTTATAGTTTGTAGTTGGCTGTGGCTGCTAGAACCTAATGAAATTTAGCAGGTAGCAGATTACAAGTAGCAGAGATTTAGCAGGTTTCAGGTGGCAGACGGCAAGCGAAAGCCAGCAGCTCCTAACAACTAGAACCTATAACCTAAAACCTAAATCTGTTATTCTTGAACCTTAGCCCAAAAACAGATAAGCTAAAACTCGTTCTTTAATATCAGGTTTTTGGGAAAAGAGCAGGAGCGTTTTGCCGAAGGCAAATTCGGGTTTCCCGAAAGTTCCGATGAGAAAAACCGTAGGTTTGTCTCATGTATGCGGACGTGGCGGAATTGGTAGACGCGCATCCTTGAGGTGGATGTGAGGCAACTCGTGGAGGTTCAAGTCCTCTCGTCCGCACCATACACAATATTTTTGGAGATTTTTTATGGGATTAAATTCTAGCTTAAATTTAATAACTTCGTGGCCGGATAAGGATTTGCAGATTGTACGCGGGCATTCTCCGGAGCTAGTAGCCCAACTAGTCGAAAAATCCCTGCAGCCACACATTCAGCAATCTACGCCGCAAGACGCCGCGCGGAGGTTTACCAGCGCCGAAACTTTTGCCAATTGGAACAAACCCGAAACGGCTCTTTATATGCTATTAGGAAAATCGGCTACCGATTTAGCCGGCATAGTTTGGCACCGTCCAGCCCCAGCGCCTCTGCCAGAAATTGCCGCCAACCACACTTTCGCCATTCGTCTTTACAAAGATTATCTTGGCCAAGGCCTAGCCCGCCCACTAATGCGCGCTTGCCTAAAAGATTATCTCAATCTGCCTCAAGCCGAAAACTTCGAGGGTGTGTGGTTGCAAACCGATGAATCTAACGAACCAGCGCTTAAATCGTACCAAAAATCAGGTTACGAGTTAGTCGCTCATGACAGCGGCCGACTAACTATGGTATTATCACCAGAGCGCGCCGCTAGATTTATTCAGGGTGATTAGCTCAGTTGGCTAGAGCACCTCGTTTACACCGAGGGGGTCATAGGTTCGAGTCCTATATCACCCACCATAAGCATTAATTAAATTGTTATTTGAAAAGCTAGCAGCTTTATGCTTCCATAATCAGCAGTTAAAAATTATGGCGGATGATGCGCCAGGTTGTCGGTGGGCTGGCCAGCGCTTTTTGTAAAACCACGTTTGTAGAGTTATTGGCGCTAGCCGGCGCTAGACTTAAAGATCCGACTTTGCTGCCGGCGCTTTCGGGAGCGTAGACGGAGTTTAGGGCTAGGATTGGTTTGGGCGGCTGGCCTAGCCAAGTTACAGTTTTGATGTCGCTAGCGGCGACGGCATTGACGCTGCCAGCCCAGGGCAAATCGTATTGGCCGACGACTTGGCCTCGTTTAATGACTGTGGCTAGTTTGAAATTAGTTTTGGCCGAATTGAGCAAAGGAATGGCAGCGTCTAGGGCTTTTTGCAGAGTTTTCGTGGCCTGGATAGCGCCCACGATGGTAACTTTATGATTAGCGTCGATAGCGTAATTGGTTGAAAAAACGTAGACGCCGCCGGCTTGGTCGGTGCTGCCGGTTTTGATGCCGCTAATGCCGTCACGCCCAAGCAAAAAGTTGACATTATAAATCGTGCCGGCGACTGGAATTTTGGCCGTTCTCTGACTAACGATTTGCGCAATCACCGGTTGCGCCAAAGCGGCTATGCCAAGCTTTACCAAATCGTGCGGCGTACTAACCGTATCTGGCGCGTAGCCGCTGGCGTCCGAGCCGATAGCCGTATTATTTAGTCCCATAGACTTAACAAAATGATTAGCATAGCTATCGTAGGCGGGCAGCGAACCAAACGCCCAAATCGCCAAACTATCGGCCATGTTATCGGCCGATGGCAGCAAAATCGCTTCCATCATTTGGTATTGGCTAATTTTTTCGCCGATTTTCATGGCCGCTATGGAACCATCTTCGGCATAATATTTGTTGTAAATATTATAATCTGCCTGCGTTAGCGTAATGTTAGGGCCTGGCTGGCCCGGGCTCAGCGGATGTTTTTGCAAAACCGATAAAACTGTCACTAATTTGGCGACGCTGGCCGTCGGCTTGGCCACTTGTTTATTATGAGTTGCTAGCACACCGTAGTCGCTAGCGCCAATCGCCGCTTCGCCGCTAACGGGCCAGCTAAGCTTAGCGCTAGCGGCGCCAACCGGCTTGATATCATTGACCGGATAAAGCACCGGCACTGGCCGGGCATAAGTAATGGCGCCCAAAACTATTAAGACAACAATTATTAAACTTATAAATTTAGCTAATATGTGCCGCTTGGCTTTGGGCTTGGACGGCCCGGTCTGGCGCCGATTTGTCCGTGGCATAACTTTAATAATATCATTTTTTGCGGCCTATCGCGTGGTTTGACCTTAGTTAACATCAGCTTACACGCCGGCCGTGCTATAATAAAAGCAAATTAACTAGAGGAGTTTTAATAATGGTGCTAGGCATAATTATCGCAGTGATTGTGGTTTTAATAGTTATAATTTTGGCCGTGGCCTATAACGGCTTGGTCCGTTTGAACCAGCACGCCTCTGAGGCTTGGAGCGATATTACGGTGCAGTTGAAGCGCCGCGCCGATTTGATTCCGAATTTGGTCAATAGCGTGAAAGGCTATGCCAGCCACGAAAAAACCGTTTTCGAGGATGTCACCAAGGCCCGCACGTCGATGATTGGCGTGCAAAGCCCGAAAGAAGCCGCCAAAGCCGAAAACGGCTTCCAGCAAACCATGAAAAGCCTATTTGCTGTAGCCGAAGCTTATCCCGACCTAAAAGCCAGCCAAAATTTCCAAGCCTTGCAAGCCGAACTGACCGACACCGAAGACAAAATCATGGCCTCACGCCGGTTTTACAACGGCACAGTGCGCGATTTTAATTCCAAAATCCACACCATGCCGACCAATTTCATCGCCAGCCTGGCCGGCTACAAACAAGACAAAGAATATTTCGAAGTCGACGAATCCGCCCGCGCCCAAATCGAAAAACCCGTCGACGTCAAGTTCTAATAATTAACCATTAACGATTTGCAAATGGCCATGAATTATCATTTATCAATTAGCAATTTAACTGCCATTCACAACCAATGGCTAAACGCTAATAGTCAATTCATCGTAAATTGTAAATTGCTAATTGTAAATCGGAGCGCTAGCGACAGTGTATAGCGATATTGCCAGCAACAAACGCCGGACCGTGCTAATAATGTTCGTGTTCTTGGTTTTTATCGGTGTTTTGGCTTATATTTTTGGCGGCTTTTTGGGCAATCCAAAAATTGGCTATATTATTGGCGCCGTAGGCATTGTCTACGCTTTTATCAGTTATTTTGCGGCTAGCCGCACGGCGCTGGCGGTTAATGGCGCGCGCGAAATTCACAAAAATGATAATAAAAGGCTGTGGCGGATTATCGAAAATTTGAGTATTACCGATGGACTGCCAATGCCGAGAGTTTTTATCATTAATGATTCGGCGCCAAACGCTTTTGCCACCGGCCGCAATCCGTCGAAATCCGCCGTCTGCGCAACGTCCGGATTATTAGAAATTATGACCGATACCGAACTAGAAGCGGTTTTCGCCCATGAGCTAGGCCACGTTAAAAATTACGATATCCGGGTTAGTATGGTTGCCTTCGCGCTAGTCGCCGTAGTAGCGCTGCTAGCCGACGTCATGCTACAAATAGCCTTTTTTGGTGGCGGCCGGAGCCGGAACAACAATCAGGGCGAAGGCGGGCAATTATTCCTGATCCTAGGAATTGTCGCGGCGATTCTAGCGCCAATAATAGCTACACTAATTCAGCTAGCCGTTTCTAGGCAGCGCGAATATTTAGCCGACGCTACTAGCGCGCTAACCACTCGCTACCCCGAAGGTTTAATCAGCGCCCTAAAAAAACTAGAAACTACTGGTACCGCGCTGCAAAAACAAAACACCGCGACCGCCCATTTCTTTTTCGCTAGCCCACTAAAAGGCCACAGCGTGACCAATCTTTTCACCACCCATCCGCCGATCAAAGATCGCATTGCGCGCCTGCAAAACATGGAAACCAAGGCTTAAAAACCGGACTCTAAATATCAATGGCCGATAAATCCCAAGCTACGTCAAACAAGTCCTCCGCTGGCAAGCGGCAAGCGGCAAGCGCCAAAAGACCATCGGCAAGCGGCAAGCGGCAAGCGGCAAGCGGCAAAAAGCCAGCGGCCAGCCATGCCAAAACCGCCGCCCGACCAAAAATTAATTCCCAAAAATCATCCGCCAAACCAAAAACCGCTGCAGCCAAAGCCGCCAAATTAAGCGACCAAAAATTCCACCGGCTAAAACCCGTCAACCGCCAATTGCCGGGCAGTTTTAAGTTATTCGCCCGAGCTTGCCAGACGCTCGCCCGCCACTGGAAAATTTTCGTCTGGATTTTGGTCATTTACGCGCTGCTGGTCATCGTCTTAGTCCACGCCAATCTAACGGCTAGCAGCGGTTTAGTGCATCTGAAACAGACTGCTGGCAGTGGACTAGGCCTAGGCTTTGCCATGCTGATTTATGTGCTCGGCAGCGGCAGCAAGCCGGTTTCGTCCAGCGGCGCGCCAAGTTCCGGTCTGCCATATAACGCGATTTTGGCAATCATGATTAGTTTGGTGGTAATTTGGACCTTGCGCCAGCTGGCAGCCGGCGCTCGCATCCGCGCCCGCGATGGTTTTTATAAAGGTTTGGCCGGTTTGGTTCCGTTCATTTTGGTTTTGCTTGTCATTAGCTTGGAAATGTTGCCGGGCATCCTGGGCGGTTTTTTGTACGGCACGGTCATCAATAATGGCATCGCCGCCAACGTGGCCGAAACAGTTGTCTGGACAGTTGTTTTAATTGGGCTGGTTTTAGTAACTTTTTATTTAATTACGTCGTCGATTTTTGGGCTCTACGTTGTGACATTGCCTGATATGACGCCGATTAAAGCGCTTAAAAGCGCCGGCCAATTGGTCTATAAACGCCGGCTGTTGGTACTGAGGAAGGTCGTCTTTTTGCCAGTGGCCTTGATCATTTTAATTATGATTATCATGATTCCGACGCTATTGTATGCTACGGCCATAGCGCCGGCGCTTTTATTTTTGCTGCTGCTGGTGTCGCTATTTATAATTCATAGTTATATGTATGGACTGTACCGGGGGCTTCTAGCGTGAACGGCAAAGCCCCTGTTTTGCACATTACGGCGTTGCCAACTCCGCTGCTCCTATGCGCAAGCCAAAACTACGCTTCCGTGCGCTGCTCGCTGGCGCCTTGTACTGCACTAAAACAGGAGCTTTTTTAGCTTTATGGATAGAAGCCAAGCCGAAAAACGGCTCAAACAACTGCGTCAATTATTAAATAGCTATTCTTACCAATATCACGTGCTCGACCGGCCAAGCGTTTCTGATGCCGTGTACGACGGACTGATGCGTGAACTGAAAAGTTTGGAAGAAAAATTCCCGGATCTCATTACCAGCGGTTCGCCAACCCAGCGCGTCGGCGGCAGGCCGCTAGAAAAATTCGTAAAAGTCGAACATTCCAGCCGGATGATAAGCCTAAACGATGTCTTCAGCCGCGAAGAAGTCGAGGCTTGGATTAAACGCACCGACAAGCTAGCACCAGGCGCAAAACACGAATTTTTTACCGATATCAAAATGGACGGCCTAGCCTGCGCCCTAATTTACATCGACGGCAAATTCGTCCAAGCCGTCACCCGCGGCGACGGCCAAATCGGCGAAGACGTCACCGCCAACGTCCGCACCATCGCTAGCGTACCGCTTCAATTGCGAGATCCGCGGGAGCATGACACAGACGCAAAACCTTCGCGCTCGAGTGCGATGCAAGGCGGCGCTGAAGCGCGGACTGAGTCGTACAAAGAGTACGGTGAAGCAGCACTGGAGGCGGCAACGCCGCAGCGTGCCGAGAGCGCTCGAAGCAAAGGCGGCCTTGCCGGCTTGGATTTGACCGCGGTGCGTAGGTTTTTGCGCGGCCGCACAGAAATCCGGGGCGAAATTGTGATGTTCAAATATGATTTTGACAAGCTTAATAAATCGCGCCAGCGTGATGGCAAGCCAGTTTTTGCAAATCCCAGGAACTTGGCGGCCGGCACGATTCGCCAGCTCGATCCAAGGTTAGTAGCCGCGCGCCCGCTAAGATTTCGCGCCTACGATTTGCTACGTGAAGATCTTAGCGACGTGCCGACGAATATGTTCGCATACGTTGCAATTCGCGCGCTAGGATTAGCCGCTAACGATCAGGCTAGCGTCTTTACAAAGCTAGACGATGTCATGAAATTTATTAAAACTTGGGACGAAAAACGCCATGACTTACCGTTTAATACCGATGGCCTAGTAGTTAAATTAAATGACAGAAATTTATACCGTGAACTTAGCGTCGTCGGCAAAAATCCGCGCGGCGCCGTAGCCTACAAATACGCCGCCGAAGAAGCTACGACAATCGTAAAAGATATAGTATTAAGTATTGGCCGGACTGGCGCGGCTACGCCGGTAGCGGTGTTTGATCCGGTAGTAGTTGCCGGCACAACCGTGCAGCACGCTAGCTTGCATAATGCTGAAGAAATCATGAAAAAAGACATTCGTATTGGCGATACGGTGGTAATTTTCAAAGCCGGCGACATCATTCCGCAGGTTGAAAAAGTGCTAACCGAGCTTCGGCCAAAATCTGCTAAGAAATTTGATATGGAAAAGGAGCTTGCCAGGCAGTATCCGGAATTAAAATTCGTCCGGCCTGACGGCGAAGCTGTCTACCGCGTAAAAGGCGCCAGCGGCAAAATCTTGCTAAAACAATCGCTAGAACATTTTGCGTCTAAGGGTGCGCTCGATATCGATACGCTGGGCGAGAAAAACGTTGTAGCGTTAGTCGACGCCAAATTAGTCCACGATTTAGCGGATATTTATAAATTAACTAAAGATCAAATTCTAGCGCTAGACCGCTTCGCTGAAATTTCTGCCCAGAAATTAGTCGACGCGATTGCAGATAAAAAATCTCCTGAACTACCACGCTTCATTTACGGTCTAGGCATTCGCCACGTCGGCACGCAAACCGCTATCGACCTAGCCGAACATTTCGGCTCGCTAGTGAAACTGCAAGCCGCTAGCCTAGACGAAATTATGCAAATCGACGGCGTCGGCGAAGTAGTAGCCGAATCAATCATCGGCTACTTTGCCGACCCCGATAACCAAAAATTATTAGAAAAATTCCAGCAATTAAACGTTAAACCGCACTATCAAACCAAAGCCCGCGGCAAACTACACGGCAAAAGCTTCGTAATCACCGGCACGCTAAAAACCGCCAAACGCGACGACTACGCCGACCAAATCCGCGCTCTCGGCGGCACCTTCCAATCCAGCGTTGGCAAAGACACGACCTATTTAGTAGTCGGTCAAAACGTCGGCGCATCCAAACTAAAAAAAGCCGAAAAACTCGCCACCAAACAAATCACCGAATCCGAGCTGGAAGAATTATTAAACCAATGAGACATAAAGACACCGAACCGCAAATAGAACCCGGCCGCTATCGCCACTACAAAGGCGGCGAATACGAAGTTACGGGCGAAGTCGCGCTGGACAGCGAGTACGAAGACCGCTGGCTAGTTTTATACCGAAAAGCTGGTGAAACTAGCTTGAACGCTCATCCATACGAAATGTTTTTCGAAGAAGTCCCTATCGACAACCAATCGATTCCGCGCTTTAAAAAAATCGACGACGAAAGGCAAGCCTAACTCAAAAATATCCGAATAGGTTTATCGGGATAAGCCTAGAATATGAACTATGTATT
>JBOHNS010000038.1:0-12902 GCA_050730835.1 Saccharimonadales bacterium (SeqCode) | reverse complement strand
CCAGACGAAGTCAATAAGCTAGTAAAAGAACGCGGCGACGTAGTATTTTTCGATGGCCGAAGCGCCTACGAAGCGGCGGTCGGCAAGTTCAAAGATGCCGTTACGCCAAACGTGCGCACCGCCAAAGATTTTATTCCAGAAATAGAAAGCGGCAAATACGACGAACTAAAAGATAAGCCAGTAGTAACTTATTGCACCGGCGGAATCCGCTGCGAAATTTTAAGCAGCCTAATGAAAAACCGCGGTTTCAAAGAAGTTTATCAAATAGACGGCGGCATCCAAAAATACGGCGAAAAATACGGCGACGCCGGACTTTGGCAGGGAAGTTTACGCGTATTTGACGATAGAATTTCGGTCAACTTTAGCGATCACGCCAAAGTCATCGGCGAGTGTATTCATTGCCAATCAAAAACTAGCAACTATGAAAACTGCGCCGATAAATCCTGCAACGATTTGGTCTTAATTTGCGAAGCCTGCAAGCAAAATCGAGAGCGGCTATATCATTCGACGGCTTGTTTGCAAAATGCTGGCAAGCTAGCGTGAAATATATAATTTTACTGCGCGGCGTAAATGTTGGTGGCCGAACGATTAAATCCCCTGAGCTTAAAAGCTGCTTCGAAAAAGTCGGATTCGAAAATGTACAAACCGTTCTAGCAACCGGCAATGTCATCATTGAAAGTAATGATAAACCCGAAAAGTTAAAACTGATTATTGAAAAAAGTCTGACAAGCTCGTTCAGTTACCAGGCGCAAGTTTGTGTTTTAAGTGTCGAAAAGTTATCGGAAATTGTTGCAAATTATCCATTTAAGGATGCCAGCGCGGAATATCACCGCTACGTTATTTTCAAAGACGAAACCCCTGACGCAGCCGCGCTAGCCGCCGTCAAACTGGAGGATAAGCTAGAATCAATCCAAACTGGCGACCACGTCATCTACTGGCGAGTCCTAAAAGGCCATACATTGGATAGCGACTTTGCCAAACAATCCGCCAAAACCGCCACAAAAATTTTCTCCACCACCCGCAATCTCAATACGCTCGAAAGAATATTGCAAAAAGCGTAATTTCCCCAAGCTAGCTAGAGTTTAGTTCAAATCTTTGAATCAGCCGGTCAGGGACTCGCCGGTGCCGGGGCCTTTGCGGGCGTGAGCCATGGCGGGTTGAAAGACCGGTGCGCTGACTTCGATTGAAAAATTAACGGCGTTGGATGATGTGCGGTAAATGCTGTATTTGTTTGCCGGGTAATGACCTGCACCTGAGCCGTTGTCGAAGAACACTGTCTTGGTTTGGCCTGGGGCAATCGTCAAGCCCTTCAATTTTTGGAAATAGCCTTCGCTTTGGTGGGTTTTGGCATCTGTCATTTTGTAGTAGACCTCCAGGTTGCTCATGATCTGTTGGCTGGAGTTTTTGATCGAGAATTGCAGTCGATCGGGAATCGGTTTGTTGTTTGCCGGATTGACGTTGTTTTCTACCATCGCGTTAGTCACGCTTAAACCTGGTGTGGTGGATGTATTTTTGATGGGATTGGATTTGACGGGCAGCACCTGCGAGGAGTGCGTATTATTAGGCTTCGGCTTATTAGCGACGGAATTCGGCTGGGAGTTATGGCCCGTCAATGCAATAGCCACTACCAAGCCTATTACAATAATTGCAGCTACGGCAATTCCGATTAAAGTTGATTTTTTCATAGACATCTCCTTGTTACTTTCTTATTAAATATCGCTTACGGCACTGCGTGAGCGCCCAGCCGATGCCGGCGAGCGCTGCTAAAAATACAGTCAATACATTGACCCAAAGGTGATTAAAGACGTAGGCGATCGATTTTTGGTTATATTCCGGCTTCACGCCAGTAAAGCCGAAGGTGGCGCGTTCAAAATGCTTTTCGACAGAAGCTGACTCAATATAATTACGGCTTGATTCGTAGGCAGTAAAGTGGCTCATTACCGAGTTTTGCTGAGCTGTAGAGACGTGTAGTGTGTTGAACAAACCGCCAGGCACTTGATTATCGGGGTCCATAGTGTCGCCAATCTGTGGCAATATCAGTACGATTACCAGCCAGATGCAGAGGCTGAGTATTAGCGCAGCACTGAGTTGCTTGGTCCGACTGGCGAATCCGACTGCTAGCGTGCTCCAGAATGTCAAATATATCCATATCAGCGCCAAACAAATGGCTAGTCGGCCGATATCGGTGCCGCTAAGCGATGCGCCGCCAACGATTAGCAGCACGATGACGATAGCAACTCCTAGAAAGACACTGAACGCCAGCCAAACCGCCAACAATGCGCCGATTTTACCTACAGCAATATCGAATGGCTTGAGTGGGCGACTGAACAACAGCCCGAGCGTGCCGCGGGTTTTTTCTTTGGCTACCATGCCATAACCGACGATAATCGCCAGCAAAGCGCCGACAATCTCCAGATATTCCAGGCCGCCAATCAAAAGCTGGAGCGGAAATAATTGCGGCGTTTGCGGCAATGCGGCGCTACTCGTCGCTTTTAGCGCCTGCAAATAATGCTGATAGTCGATGAGCTTGCTATGAAAATCGATCGCCCCGATGACAATTGACAGAATAATCACAAAGCCAAGCGCAGCAAACAGCGCGACAAATAGTTTGTTACGCACAATGTCGCGCAGCTCCTTGCGGCAAATCGTCGCAGCGTTATTCATATAACTCATCCTTCCGGATGGCCCGCGGCGTCAGGCTGACCAATACTGCCAGGCTGCCGGCTGCAAGGATAGCCGCTTCGAACGAGGGCGACTTCCAGCTTTCGCCGCTATTATTGTAGCCCAGTGTCGAGGCGCTTATTTGTTTGTAATGGTTGATGTAGGAAACTGGCTGCAATACCTGGCGACTGGACCGGAAAAACTTACCCTTGGAAGCGACCTGGGCGGGCACTGGATTTAAGAACGAAATCGGTTCCGCGGCCGTACCGAGTTGCGGAATAACAAAGCTTAGCAGTGCCCATAGCAAGACTGGCGTCAGTAAGGCGGTAGTTTCGCGCCGCGCTATAAAACCACTCATCAGACCCATCGAAATAAACGGCACAAGAAAAAGCCAGCTAATAATAAAAAACACTACCAAATGGCCAGTTAAACTCGCCGATAGTGGCTGCCCCTGGATAACCCACAGGCTTATCCAGGTAAAAACTGCCGAGACCGCCAGGATAACCGCGAGCCAAATACTGATGCCAAGAAGCTTAGCAAAAAGATAATGCCGCCTGGAGACCGGACGTGAAAACACCATATTGAGCACCTTGGCCTTGCGGTCGCGTAGCGCCGATTGCACGCCGAGAATGATCGCTAGCAGTGCACCGATCAGGGCAATGTAAATCACAATGTTCTTAACAGAATTCAACGGCGGCGCGTGCAAAAACGGGTTCGGTTGGGTGGTAGCTCCCTCGCGCAGCGCTTCGTTGTAGACGCTAGTAACGGTGGCGTGCGTCAACCATCCGATGAAGCTAGCTGCGGCGACCATTACGATAAAAATTATCAGAAGCAACTGCGGCAGCCGCTCATATCTCGCCATATGCAGTTCCTGGACAATCGTTGCCCTGTACGTATTTCTCACACTTTAGACCTTCTCGATCTGGAAGTAGATATTCTCGAGCGACGACTCTTTCGGAAAGGCCGCCAGCGTGTTTTTGAGCGTATCTTGATAGACAAGCTGACCGGCGCGCAGGATGCCAATACTAGTACACGTCTGGGTGACTTCAGAGAGCAAGTGGGTATTCATAAAAATAGTAATGCCGAGCTCTTTGTTGAGTTTCAAAATCAGATCCCGCAATTTTTTTACGCCTTGCGGATCGAGGCCTGATGTCGGCTCGTCCAAAAACAGCACTTTTGGCTGATGCAGAATAGCCTGGGCGATGCCGGCGCGCTGGCGCATGCCTTTGCTGAACGAGGCCAGCTTTTCATCATCGTGTCCTGTGAATTCGAGTAGCTCCAAAGTTTCTCTAATGCGTGTTTTCGGGCTACGAAGGCCGGATAGTGTGCCAAAAAACGCCAGGTTTTCATTCAGCGACAAATCGTCATACAGCTGGACATTTTCCGGTAAGTAGCCGATTGATCTCTGGACATTCATACTTTGCTTGGTAACGTCATGTCCCCATACGCTGGCGTGGCCACTGCTTGGCTCGAGTAGTGTGGTTAGTAAACTAACCGTGGTCGTTTTACCGGCGCCGTTATGGCCGAGTAGGCCAAATATTTCGCCGCGTGCCACAGTTAGGTTTAAGCTGGCTAGCGCAGTTTTGTTTTGGTACGTTTTGGTAAGTTGGCGGGTTTCAATCGCTATGTCTGACATAATCTCACTGTACAGGAGCGATTGTGGGAATATCGTGAGAATCAGGCTGTTTAAGCATTTAAGGCTAGGGCCAGCGTAATCGTCACCGTAGTGCCGTGTCCTACTTCGGATTCGATGGATATTGATCCTTGATGCTCATCGACAATAGCCTTGCTAATGGACAGACCCAGACCCGTTCCGCCATCGCTTCTTGACTCATCCTCACGGTAAAAGCGGTCAAATGCCCGGCGGACTGCTGCCGGGCTCATGCCTCGGCCTTGATCTATAACATAGACACGCACCTGGTCTTTATTCACTGCTGTTCGCACTGCAACTTTGCCGCCAGGATGTGAATACTTCACCGCATTGGTCAAGATGTTATCAAATAGTCGTTCTAACATTTGCTGGCTGCCGGCGACAATTATCGGGGCAGCCATTTCTTCCAGTTCAATAACAACATCGCGCCGTTTGGCGTACTGATGAAGACGCTTTACGGCGGCCAGAAGCGTGTTGTTAAGCGCCACTTGTTCCATGGTAATTGGTTTTTTTACCGCTTCGTCACCCCGAGCCAGGATAAGTAAGTCATCCACTAGCCGCTTCAGTCGCAAGGTTTCGGCGCGCGTTGAGTCAAGCGCAGACTTGTACTCCTGATTATTCCGTTTCTTCTTTAACGCTAAATCCAATTCTGCTTGCATAATTGTCAGCGGCGTACGCAGTTCGTGCGATGCGTCCGACACAAAATCGCTTTGTTGTTGGTAGGCGCGTTGGACTGGTCGCAACGAACGTCCGGTCAAGAGCCAAGCCATCAACGGTACCAGTAGCAGCAATGTTGCGTTGAGGACGAGCAACACCTCTCTCAGCTGGTGCAGCGTTATGTCACCGGCAATGGTAGCTGTTTCAGCCGTGCTAGCGTCTGATCCGCTATCTAGCTGGTTGCCAGCTTGCTCGATTTGTGTTTGTGTTACTTGATTTACGTACGCTTCGCCAAAGGACTGGCTCATCCAGATGTATAAGCCGCCACTAAACGCCCAAAAAATCGCAAAAAAGATAGCGCAATAGAGGAGTGTCAGCCGAACCCTCGCCGATCTAAACATCTCTCGTCTCTTTTAGCATATAACCGTAGCCGCGGACGGTGTGAATTAGGGACGGGCTAGTAGGTGTAACTTGTAATTTTTTGCGAAGATATTTTATGTACGTTTCAAGGATATTGGACAGCCCATCGTAATTATAGTCCCAGACATGATCCAATATCTGTGTTTTGGAGAGCGCCACGCCCTGGTTGCGAAGCAAGTAATCGAGCAGGCCGTATTCCCGCGCGGTTAGTGATATAGCGTGGCCGCCCCGGCGCACC
The DNA here is from genome assembly GCA_050730835.1 of Saccharimonadales bacterium (SeqCode). Classification (GTDB taxonomy): domain Bacteria; phylum Patescibacteriota; class Saccharimonadia; order Saccharimonadales; family UBA4665; genus JBOHNS01. The sequence goes on along the minus strand of JBOHNS010000038.1, from coordinate 7,275 downwards.
TCACGAGTGGCAGTGTTGATACTTAAATCAGCCAGCCCGAGCACTACCGCTTCGGCTTTGGGGTTACGCCTTAGCAGTGCCTGGACTCTGGCGATTAGCTCGTCAAAAGAAAATGGCTTTACCAGATAATCGTCGGCGCCGCTTTGCAGCCCTGTCACTCTGTCGGCGACAGTACCGCGGGCAGTTAGCAATAGAATAGGGATATCCGTGTTTTTATTTCGCACCTCACGGCAGACTGCTAGGCCGTCTTTCTTGGGCAATAGTATATCCATAATCAATAGGTCGTAATCATTTATTTCAAACTTAAAGAGCGCGTCTTCCCCATCCTTTGACAGATCAACAGCGTAGCCTTCTTCCCTCAAACCGCGCCTGAGCAAATTCGCAATTTTAGCCTCATCTTCTACAATAAGCAGCTGCATATGTTAATAGTACCGTAGAATAATGAGAGATTCATGAGAATTGGATGCCAGAGATTGCTGAAGGCACTCACGATATTCCCACTTGCTATTTTGTATCATAGATAATGTCCCTATAAACCTTTTGGGTTAGGGGCGCAATATAAAGTAAGTAAAGGAGAATAACCTATGGCAATGAATAAATTACTGTTGGGTGGCGGCCTAGCAATAGCAGGCCTTGCCAGCTTCGGTGCAGCAGTACACATGGTTTCGGCGCAAAGCAAAACTGCAACCCCGGCAACACCGCCGGCCCACGTGCAGACTAAGCAACAAGCCGAGCCCAAAGGCGAGCACGAATCGGGTAATAAAGCCGATACCAACGAGAAAGACTCCGCCAAGTCGGAGAAAAAGGACGCAGATAATCGCAACGTCCAGCAGGGGCCCAATGTCCAGCAAGGCCCGCAAACTGCCGATAACCAAAAGGACGGCAAAGAGAGCCAGCAATAACAGTTAGCTACCCCCTAGCCTAAATATAAAAGAGCCACCAAACTGGCTCTTTTATATTTAATGCAGGCGACTTAACGCAGATATAAAATTGACCTATCGAGTTTTACGTAAGCCTTGAGCGTAGCACGCACGGTATAATGAGCGTATGAGAAAGAAACTTGAGCAGAAGTTGAAGGAATTGCCGAAAAGCGCTGGCGTGTATTTTCATAAGGATAAAACCGGCGAGATTATTTATGTTGGCAAGGCGGCGGTTCTAGCTAATCGTGTGCGGCAATATTTTCAAAAATCTAGAAGCCGCGACCCGAAGACCGTTGCGCTAGTCGCGGAAATTGCCGATACCGATTGGATGGTGGTTGATAGCGAAATCGAGGCGATGTTTTTAGAGGCCGAAATGATCAGGCGCTACATGCCGCGCTATAACATTTTGCTGCGCGATGACAAGTCGATGGTTTATATTCGCATCGATTACGCTAGCAATTTTCCGACGGTGGCTTTGGCGCGCCGGCCGCTGGATGACGGCGCGAAATATTTTGGCCCGTATTTGAGCGCTCTAGCCGTGCGTCAGGCGCTAAAGAGTTTGCGCCGGGTTTTTCCGTTTGCCACGCGCAAAATTGGCGGCCAAAAACGGGCAACGCTGCATTATCATTTAGGGTTAGATCCAGGATTAGAAGAAGGCAAAACATCGCTAGAAGATTACCGAGCGAATTTGCGAAAATTAATTTCTGTAATAGAAGGCAAACGCAAAACTGTAGAAAAAGAGCTAGAAAAGGGTATGAAACAAGCCGCTAAAAATTCGGAATACGAGCTAGCGGCTAAGCTACGTAACCAATTATTTTCGCTGCAAAACTTAAACCGCCAAGTAATATTTAGCGACAAAGAATTCCTGGACATCAGCAAAGACCACGCCCTAAACGAGCTAGTCGATTTACTGAAGCTAGATAAATTTCCTAGAAGAATCGAAGGCTACGACATCAGCCACATGAGCGGCACGAACGTAGTCGCCAGCATGGTTGTTTTCACGAACGGCGCTAGCGACAAACGCGAATACCGCAAATTCAAAATGAGCAGGCAGGCTAATAATGACTTTTTCAATATGAACGAAACTATCAAGCGTCGGCTAAGCGAAAAAAATATCAAAGCCTGGGGCAAACCTAGCTTAGTACTAATCGACGGTGGCAAGGGCCAACTCGATGCCGCCATCAAAGCGCGCAACGAAAAAGCTAGTGCGCAGGGTCCGTCCTTGCGCAACATTCCGTTTATCGGGCTAGCCAAACGCGAAGAGCAAGTCGTCATTCAAAAAAATAAATCGCAAGTAGCATTAGACGAAAATATTTTGCATAAACTTGGCGGATTCATAACCCAAAGCGAAGATTTTATTTTAATAAACTTGCCGCACAATACTAATTTGGTTAAGCTTTTGCAAAGAATCCGCGATGAAAGCCACCGCTTCGCCGTCAGCTATCATTCGATGCTAAAAGTAAAAAGCCAAACCGCTAGCGCGCTGGACGAAATCCCCGGCATCGGCCCGAAAACGCGCCAAAAACTGCTCAAAACTTTCGGCTCGTTGAAAGACATCAACCAGGCCAGTCAAAAAGACCTAGCCAAAGTTATTGGTTTTAAAAAGGCTAGAATTTTGGGAGATCATCTATAAAATTTGTAATATAATTTCGGGTAACCATGTCTTGGCCATGTCGACAAAAATCAAACTTGTAACAAGCTTTTATAGCGAATCATTATTTTTTAATGTAATTTCGTTGCACTTTATCAAAAAACCAAACGCTAGCGCAAGCAGCACGAAAATAATTGCGTGAGCCGTCTCCCAATGGTCGCGGGCCCTCCGCCAATTAGCCGGCAAATTCGACGGATTCCAACTGGCAATCAGACCATTATAATGGGCTAGAAATATCCCAAAAATTCCCAGGGATAGAATGAAACAAGCAGCGGCTATAAAACAATATATGGCCGTCTTACGCGAGCGTCTAAATATTTGAAAACCGATTATAAGGCTTATTAGCGGAACCAGTATCCAGACAATTTCACCAAAAATAGCGTAACCGCCATAGAAAGTGTGCTGCACCCGTAAAAACTGGCTACCGTTTAAGCTGTGTTTGCCGGCTATCTCCAGAACGTGACTGAGTGCCAGTCCGGCTGACAAGCCGCTAAGTAGGGTAGCAACGAAAAGAAACAATGCGGCTAAGCGGCCCATAAATTTTATTAAACTCTATAAACTGAAATAATACAATGGCCACAAGTTATATTTGGCCTGATTGTGTAAGTTAGTTTAGTGCTAGCACTGACGAGTCAGCTACAATTTGCTATAATTAAATTAATGAATGATTTATTTACGGCGGAATTTTTTAGCGGCAATCGGGCGCGGCTTAGGCAGCTGTTTAGCGGGACAGCGCCGATAGTTCTAGCGGCTAATGGTTTGTTGCAGCGCGGCGGGGACGCGGCTTTTTGTTTCGCGCAGGATGCCAGCTTTTGGTATTTGACGGGCATAGAAGATCCGGATGTGATTTTGGTTTTAGATAAGTATAAAGATTTTATAATTTTGCCGGAGCACGGCGAAACCCGAGTAACTTTTGACGGCCGTCTGGACGCCGAATTGATTAGCCAAAAATCGGGCATTGCCGAAATTATGAATAGTAAAAATGGCTGGAAGCATTTGGCTCAACGACTGAAAAAAGTTTCGCATGTGGCGACTTTGCCGGTTGCGCCAGTTTATATTGAAGCAGCTGGTATGTACGTTAATCCGGCGCGCCGGCGGCTGCGCGACCAAATAAAATCGCTCAATGCTAGCATCGAACTGCTGGATATTTCTAAGCACATTGCGCGGCAGCGCTGCATCAAACAGCCGGCCGAAATTGCGGCGTTGCAAGCGGCGATTGATGTTACAATCGACACATTTCAAGATATTTTAAGGCCGGATAATTTAGCCAAATATCAGTTTGAGTATCAAATAGAAGCCGATATTTCACGCGGCTTGCGGTTTCGCGGCGCGGCCGGCCATGCCTTTGAGCCGATTGTGGCCGGTGGCGAGAGGGCTTGCACGGTGCATAATTTTAGCAATAACGCTCAGTTGCAAAGCGGAGAATTGCTGGTGCTCGATGTTGGTGCCGAAGCCCAGCATTACGCGGCCGATATTAGCCGGACAGTTGCTCTAAATAATCACCCGTCGCCGCGCCAGCTTGCGGTGCATGAGGCGGTTAGCGAAGTCCAAGATTATGCCTTGAGTTTATTAAAACCTGGCCTTAACCTGAAAAATTATGAGCCAGAAATTTGTAATTTTATGGGCGAAAAATTGCGCGAGTTGGGGCTGATTAAAACCATCCTAGAGACAAACGTGCGCCAATTTTATCCGCACTCGACTTCGCATTTTATTGGCCTGAACGTCCACGATGTCGGTGATTACAGCCAGCCGCTGGCGCCCGGCATGGTTTTGAGCTGCGAGCCGGGCATTTACATAAAAGACGAATCGATTGGCGTCAGAATCGAGGATGATGTTTTAATTACACCAGAAGGCAACCAGGTTTTGAGCCGGCGTTTGCCGCGCGGGCTGGTCTAGCTTATAATTATAATGAATATTTTATGAATCGTTTGCCCGTTAGATTTACTATTCGTTGGTTTGTCAGCAGCCTGGGATTATGGCTGGTGGCGGTTTTGTTTGACAAAAGCATAACCTTTACCAACCACGTGCGCAGCGTCATAATTGGCGGCCTGGTGGTGGCCGTGATTAATATTATCGTGCGGCCGATATTGGTGGTTTTGAGCTGGCCGCTGTTGCTCTTGAGCGTCGGATTTTTTATGATTGTGATTAACGGTCTGGTGGTTTTTCTGGCGGGCAAATTGTACGCCCCGCTGCACATTAGCTCGTTTGCCACGGCTATACTTGCCGGCATCATGATTGGTCTGTTAAACTATTTGTTAACGACTGTTTTGGACAGCCGGCTTAACCAGAGTTTGACTTAAAAATTAATGTCTATAAACCGAGTAAATCATGAGCATTTATAATTACATAACTATAATTACGACTATAATATTGACGATTTTGATTTTGGTGCAGACGCGCGGCGCGTCCTTGGGCGCCGGTCTTGGCGGCAGCGGCGAAGTCAACATGACGCGGCGCGGCAGCGACAAAACTTTGTACCAATTGACGATTATCACAGCGCTGATTTTTACGGCGTCGCTGATTATTGGTTTATTAACTACGCATTAAATTCTTTAGCATGAATTGGACCTACGCATTTTGCATATTTTGGGCGAAAACTTCCGCTTCTCATTCCGCCGTACCTTTAAGTACGGCTGCATTCCGATGCTCGGTTTTCATCCCAAACTGCCCTAAAATGCGTAAGTCCAGTGAATAGGCTTCGTCCAAGCAAGTTGGCCGCCCGCCGCAAACGGGCGGAAGTGCTGGACGATGCCGACAAAAAGGTCGATAAACTGCTAATCCGGCGGCTGGAAAATCTGTTCGCGGCCAGACGGTTTGTGTTGTTTTGGGTGCTATTATTGCTGCTTTTAATCGGCGCGGTCGGCGCTCAGACTTTGGCGCTCAAAAATAATTATCAATCGGCGCAGTTTGTCCTGGGCGGCACTTACGCGGAAGGTGTTTTGGGCGATTTTACTACTGCCAACCCGTTATTTGCCGAGGGTTCAGCCGATAGTGCTGTCGCCAGTTTAGTTTTTGCCGGCTTATTGAAATATAATAATCATAATAAATTAGTCGGCGACTTGGCCAGCGGCTATAATGTTAATAGCAGCGGCAAAGTTTATACCGTCAACCTAAAACCGCATTTGACCTGGCAAGACGGCCGGGCGCTGACGGCCGACGACGTCGCTTTTACCTATCACGCCATTCAAAATCCCGATAGCGGATCGCCGCTCTACGCCAGCTGGCAAAATGTGACAGTTTCGGCCGTTAATAAACTGACGGTTAAATTTAGCTTGAGTAATCCTTTGGCCTCGTTTCCATATTCGCTGACTAATGGCATTGTGCCCAAACATATTCTTGGACACCTGCCGGCCGCTAAATTGCGCAGCGCTAATTTTAATGTGGCGCCGATTGGCGCCGGGCCGTTCCAATGGCAAAATCTGGCCGCCAGCGGCGACACGCCGACCACGCGCCAGCAGCAAATCACGCTGGCGCCGTTTAATCATTACAATGGCGGCGCGCCAAAACTGAGCGGTTTTGTGGTCCGATCGTTTCACGCCCAAAAAGCTCTGCTTAGCGCTTTTCAATCAGGCGCCCTGAACGGCCTGGCCGGTTTGCAAACGCTGCCCAGCCAATTAAAAAACGACAAATCAGCCCAGCTTTACTCGCTGCCGCTAAATGTCGCCAATATGGTCTTTTTCAATAACTCTAGCGGCGTACTGGCCGATAAAAACGTGCGCCGGGCTTTGGTGCAAGGCGCTGACGTCAATCAAATTATCAACGGCTTGAATCATCCGGTAATTCCGGTGCGCGAACCGCTCTTGCAAGGTCAGTTGGGATTTAATTCCAAATATCGTCAATTAAATTATAATCCCAGCGCGGCAGCCGCCAGCCTGCAAAAGGCCGGCTGGCGCATAGGCGCCGGCGGACTGCGCTATAAAAAAGGCCAAGCGCTGAAATTCCGACTGTCTACCGCCAACAATCCGACTTTTCGCTACGTCACTGCTCAACTGGCCCGGCAGTGGCGGCAAATTGGCGTCGACGCCGAAATATCGCTGGACAATAGCACAGATTTAAAGCAAACTATTGTCAGCCACAACTACGACGCGCTGCTCTACGGCATTGCTATCGGCGTCGACCCAGACGTCTACGTTTATTGGGACAGCACGCAAACCGACCCGCGCTCGCCCAGCCAACTAAACTTTTCCGAATATAAATCAAAAGCCGCCGACAAATCGTTAGAAGCCGGCCGCACGCGGCTTGAGCCCCAACTGCGTGCCGTCAAATACCAGCCGTTTCTAAAAGCCTGGCAGGCCGACGCGCCGGCGCTCGGTCTGTACCAGCCCCGCTTTTTGTACGTTACCAGTCAAACGATTGACGGCCTGAAAAATCACACTATAAATCAAGCCACGGATCGCTTCGACAATGTTCAAAATTGGCAAATCGACACCATCAAAACTGCCAATTAACGGCTTGAGTTTTAAACCAAAAACGGATATGATAATCACGTTCTGATAAAACCTACAATTGTGGTTTTAAGGAAAAAGAGCAGCCCGAGACTTTGGCTTTGCCAAAGCCCGGCGCGATGAGAAAAAACGTAGTTTTGTCTCATTCGCAGCTGCGGATGTGGCGGAATCGGTAGACGCGCTAGCTTCAGGAGCTAGTGAACATTAGTTCGTGGAGGTTCAAGTCCTCTCATCCGCACCATATATAGATGTGCTATAA
>JBOHNS010000037.1:0-30572 GCA_050730835.1 Saccharimonadales bacterium (SeqCode) | reverse complement strand
ACTTGATGACATAGTGGAAGAAATTAACAACCGGCCGAGAAAAAGATTGGACTACCAAACACCCAATGAGGTATTCTTTAACCGGCTTAAAAACTTAGGGGTGTTCGGATTCTAGTGAGAATGTAGGAAATTGCCTAAATTAAACAGGGCATGATATAATATTGCAATAATTATGAGTGAAAAGCTTGGCGAAGCAACGCCATTGCCAGATACAGAGTTAGGTATATTGGACGCTCCGGAGCTAGCCGGCTTAGCGGCCGCCCTGTCGGATTTTAGCTACCAAGATCCAATCACAGATACACCGCCAGACGCCTACTACCAGTTGCCCCAGATCCTCCACGTGTCGCGCCGGCAAGTACGCGATAATACCAGGTTTGACCAGGCCGTGCCACAACTTTATGCCTTAGGTTACGCAGCCGCCGGTTTGGCCGAAAAGCAGCTGGTTGGCGACAAAATCGACTTTTATAAACAACTCTTCGCCGACCAAATACGCCGGCGCGGCGGCGCCAGCGACCTGGCCGAAGCTTACGGCCAATTTATTGCCAGCATCGCCTTAACTGCCGACCAAAACCTGGCTAATTATCGCAAATTGTCGGCCGCCATAACTAACGACCTGCTGCCGCAGCTGATAACCAACCAACTCGACAATGTCGCCCAATTCCAGCTCTTGCAAGCGCTAACCGAAACCACGCCGCCGCGGTCCGACAGCGAGCGCCATAAAACCAGCGCCAATTTTCAGCACGCCGCAGCCTTTACGACTGCCAGCGGCGGTCCGGATGTCAGCCAAAAGCTGCTGGCCAAATTGCATAACGGCGATTTTGACGGCTGGCTGGCCCGGCAAATTTTGCACGAAGCTTTGCCGGACGAACAGCCCGCCGACAAAGCCAACAAACCAATCAGCGATCTCGGGAAAACAGCCTTGCTAATCAGTCAGGCGACTGACAACAGCCCAGCCATCACCATTGATTTTCTAAGTCAGCCGGAGCGCCGTTGGCTATGGCCCGACCAGCCTAAAAAACAGCTCGACCAGCAACACAGGCGCCTTGCGACTGAGGGCACCGCGGTTCGGCGGCGGCACGACAAACAACTCAGTGAAAGAGGCATTTTGGCCGCCCTAAGCGCCACGTCGCAAACATTCGACAAAAACTTTCAAAATTTCGCCGCCACCTGCCTGCAGGCAGCCGGCTTAAGTTCGCCAAGCGCCGCCAGAACCAGCCACAAACGCTCCCACCAACCCAATCAAAATAGCCACCGGCGCAGGCGCCAACCAGCCGCGGATCGCAGCACTGCCGCCGGCGCCGCCGCCGAAATCCCAGCCGAACATCGGATCAACCGATTAACTTGTATCGACAGCCAAGGCCAAGAACTAGCCGAAGACAGTCCCAAATTTCAAAAAATGATCGCCGATTACTTGGCCAAACACAATAACGACCCAGTGCTGGCCAACGATCTAAAAAATATGCTGGACTATCTCAAACATTTAGATTGGTCAATCCCCGGGCGCTACGGCCTAAAAAAATACGAGGGTGCCACACGCGATCAACGCTACCACAACATGCTCAGTTTCAAACCACTAGACGCAGTTGGCCTGTCGACTACTTCCGAAAGCGCCAAAAAAACCCGCATCCTCTTCATCCGTCCGCCAAAAACCGATCCAGCCAGCGACGCTGCCGACACTATCGGCATCTTGGACATCTTTGACCGCGATGAACTCAACAAGACTGAAATTGGTCTGGGCATGCGCACCAGTGCCCGCAAATAAATCAGCCGCCAACTTGATTTTTGGTTTTTCGCCAGTTAAACACTATTATAGCTAGTATATGAACTTGGTAGCGGTTAATTCGCTGAAGCGTTTTGTCGATTCAATATTTGGCAATAATTCCACGATCTATGGCCTGATAGTGCTATTGGTTATTATGCTCGTGGCCTTTGTCTTAAGCCGCTACATCGCCAAAATAATCGTCAAACTAACCACGCTAGTTGGCAGCCAGTCCGACGCTACCAGCGACGAGCCGCGGTCAATCCGGCTGCGTCAATTAGAAACTTATTTAAATATTTCTACGGCCACCATTAGAATTATTATTGCCATCGTTGCGGTTTACGTTTTTTTGGCGTTAGTTTTTCCCAACCACGGATTATTGATCAGCACCGTCGGCGCCGGCACGCTATTTTTCGTGGTCGGCGGTGCCACCATCGCGCCGCTGCTGCGCGATATAACCTCGGGCTTAATCATGATTATTGAAGGTTGGTACAAAGTCGGCGATTACATCAGTATCGCACCCTTTGCCTCCATGGACGGCGTCGTCGAAAAAGTCAGCCTGCGTTCCACTAAATTGCGCCAGTTGAGCGGCGAAATCGTTTGGATTCATAATCAATTCATCCAGAGCATCCGCACCACGCCGCGCGGCTTGCGCACCATCAATATCGATATTTTTGTCAATAATTTAGAGGCCGGCAAAAAACTGGTTGAAAATGTCTCCCAAATCCTGCCCAACCAGCCAACTATGATGGCCAGCCCGCTAAGCATTATCGAGCGAGAAGAGCTGGCCAATGGTATGTGGCGCATTACTTCGGCCGCCCAAACCGCGCCTGGCCGCGAATGGCTGGTCGATGATTTCCTATGTGCCGCCCTAAAAGATGCCGATCAATATAACAGCACCAAACAAAAAACTATCATTTACGGCCCGCTGGTGCGCTACATCGACGAAACGGCCGAAAAACGCTTTCGCCGCGCCATCCGCACCAAGAACCGGTAGTTAGAAGATAGCGAAGCAGCCAAGCGCTGTCAAATAGCCGACGAGGTATTACAGGTTTAGTGCAGTTTAGAGCGAAAGGCGAGCAGCGGAATGCAATCGTATTAAATACGATGGAATGAGTAGCGGAACTTTTCGCACTAAAATGTGCAAACATGTAATGCCGGTTGCTATAATATAGGCATGTGCGGCATTGTAGCTTATAGCGGCCAGGACGATTTGGTAATACCGGTTTTGCTGGCTGGAATTAAACGGCTGGAATATCGCGGCTATGATTCGGCTGGCCTGAGCCTGTTTAGCCAAAAGGGAATTTACTGCAAAAAGGCTACCGGCAAAGTCGCAGCGCTAGAAGCCGCTATAGATCGTGACAAGCCCGAAAACCCCAAAAAAATCGGCATCGCCCACACGCGCTGGGCGACACACGGCCCGGCGACAGAAAAAAACGCTCACCCGCACGCTAGCCAGGATGGCAAAATCTGGCTAGTCCATAACGGCATAATCGAAAATTATCAAACCCTAAAAGACCAATTATCCAAAAAGGGCTATAAATTTGCTAGCGAAACCGATAGCGAAGTCATCGCCCAGCTAATTTCATCGTTTTATAAAGACGATTTGCGCAGCGCCGTATTGCAAGCCGCGGCAGTGCTAACCGGTGCTTTTTCAATCTGCGTCATTAGCTTGGGCGAGCCAGACCGATTAATCGGCGTAAAAATGTCCAGCCCGCTAGTGCTCGGCGTGGCCGAAAATAACGAACTAATAATCGCCTCTGATGTCGCCGCCATCATCGAACGCACCAAAAAAGTAATTTACCTGGAAGACGGCGAGTTAATCGACGTGCAAAATGGCGGCTACGAGGTACTTGATTTTAAAAACCAGCCGCTACAAAAAAGCTTGGCGCAAATTGAATGGGACCTAGAAGCCGCCACCAAAAGCGGCTACGACCACTATTTGTTAAAAGAAATCATGGAGCAACCGCAGGCCGCGCTGGACTGCACGCGCGGCCGGTTAGTGCCCGCGACCGGCGATATAAAATTCGGCGGATTAATTGATGTCGACAGCCGTCTGCAAGCCATCGACCGCGTAATTTTGCTAGGCGTCGGCACGTCGTACTACGCCGCCAAAATGGGCGAGCTATACTTTAACGCGCTAGCCGGCGTGCCAGCCGCCGCCGCGATGGCACCGGAATTCCGCTACACCAAAAATCATTTGGACGAAAACACCTGGGTAATTGCGCTGTCACAATCCGGCGAAACCGCCGATACTATCGCGGCCATTACCGAAGCCCGCCACCATCATCCGCTTGTTACCGGAATTGTCAATGTCATCGGCTCAACCATCGCGCGCATTACTGATGCCGGCGTTTATAACCACATCGGCCCGGAAATATCGGTCGCCAGTACCAAAGCCTTTACCGCCCAAAGCCTATTAGTTTTGATGCACGCGATCGCACTAGGCCGCCAAAACAATTTAGATTTTAACGCCGCCAAAACCATAATTAGCGCTATCGAAGCTTTGCCAAAACAGCTAGAAAAATTGCTAGAAACTAGAACCGAAATCGAAAAAGTAGCCAAACAAATTTACCAAAACCAAAGCCTGTTCTATCTAGGCCGACAATACAATTATCCGATCGCGCTAGAAGGCGCGCTAAAAATGAAAGAGCTAACCTACCTGCACGCCGAAGGCCTATCGGCCGGCGAATTAAAACACGGCTTCATCGCCCTAATCGATAACAATTTGCCCACTATAGCCATCGCCACCAGCGAAAGCGTCCACCAAAAAATGCTAGTAAGTATCGAAGAAATCAAAGCCCGCGGCGGCCCAATTATAGCGCTAGCCAACCAGCCACTAAAAACCGCCGATATGAATATAATCGTACCCGCTAGCAGTTCAGAATTTATACAGCCAATTTTAAATAACGTAGCCCTGCAACTGCTAGCCTACTACGTAGCGAAATTCAAAGGCCTAAATATCGACCAGCCTAGAAACCTAGCCAAAAGTGTGACGGTCGAATGATAAAATATTGATCATTTTTGATTGAACTTTGAACCTTACTAGACCATTTATCTTTGACCTTTTATATGATTAACGAGAATAGTTAAAGCAATGTTTAAGGTTCAAGGTTCAATGATCGATAGCCGAAACTACGAAAAATGGATTATGTAAATCGGGTTTGTTGTAAGTTAGTGGTTTTTTAGTTTCATAATTTAAAACTTGGCCGCCCGCAGCACGAACCACGGCGTCGGCCGCCGCCGTATCCCATTCCATAGTTGGCGCCAGGCGCGGATAAATGTCGATTGTGCCGTCGGCCACAAAACAAAGCTTTAGCGATGAGCCCATATCTACCTTTTCGTGTTCGCCTAATTGCTTCAAAAATTCCAGCGTTTGCTGGTTAACGTGCGAATGGCTGACGGCTACAACCGGCTTGGCGCGGCGCGGCTGAACTGAAATTTCGGCCGGTTTTTGGTTACCGGTTTTTTTCCAGGCGCCTAAACCTTTGGCGCCGTAATATAGCAAATCGCGCGCCGGCGCGTAAACTGCGCCCAATACCGGCTGGCCATTTTCAACCAGCCCAATATTTACCGTAAAATCCGGACTTTTATTAACAAATTCTTTGGTGCCATCCAGCGGATCGACCAGCCAAACATAATCTTGGCTGAAACGTTTTTCCGGCACGTCATCTAGCGATTCTTCAGAGACAATAGCTATGTTTGGAGTTAAATCTTTTAGCCCATGCAAAATCATTTTATTAGCCGCCAAATCGGCTCGGGTTAACGGCGAATTATCGGTTTTATAAGTCGTCTTAAAATCATCGCTTTCATAAATTTCTAAAACTTCGCGACCGGCTTCTAGCGCAATTGCCACGACTTTATTAAGCAGCTCTTTAAACGCCAAATCTTTTAACATGTAATCTAGTATAGAGCATCCGGAAAAGATTATTGGCCAAAGCCGCCTAAGCGCGGCGCGGGCGGCAAGTGTTGGCTAAAATTCGGCAATTTCATCTTAATAAAATCCATTATAGCTCATGCCGGCGACAATTTTTGAGGATTGTTAAAATCTTTTTAAAGCCGCTAACAAATTTTTTGTTATATAATCTAATGACAATGAGCCAGCCCAAAAAGCCCAACCAACTAAAACTCTACGCGCCGCTGCCGCGCTATAAAAACAAAATCTCTGGGCGCAATGTCATAATAATCGGCGTCATACTTATCATCGCCGCGGTCGCCATAACCAGAGTGGTTGATTCCGCGCACGCTGCCACGGCCGTCAATTCGGCGCTCAGCCAGCAAAAAGAAGACAATCAAATCGAAGGCTCCGACTTTGCCAAATTATTAAAACTAAACTCCTCGCCGCTAAGTTGCAGCGCCTTCCAAACTTCCTACGACATCCAAAAATGCCACGAGCACAACCGCGCCCAATAACCCGCCGAAATTTATATGTTATCCTGCCAGCTACAATATTTTTGACAAATCAGTGGCTTTAATATAAAATTTTGATTAACTTTGAGGTGAAATTAACCGGGAGATTGCAATTACGAATCACGAGACAAAGCACGGCACCGACGCGACAACTATTGGGCAGCCAGCTGTTCATTGGTCAGCCAAACCGGAAAACACCAACAACCGGCTCAATCGCCACGATTACAAAATATTGATAGCCGCGCTAGGTGTTGTTACTATAGGCGCCAGTTTTATCGGTGGCGCACTGCTGGCTCGCGGCAACGAGCAAGCTGACAATAGCGCCACAAAGCATTTGCAAGAGCAGGGCATCAATGGCGTTGTCGTCGGCCGAGATGGCCTCTTCGGCGCTCAGCAAGCCACGCTGCATTTCGACGGCTGCATGGTAAAATTAAGCGTTGAACAGCCCAGCGCCAATGCACCCGTCGCGCTGACGTGGCAAGCTAGTGCCAGCAGATTCTCAACCGGCGCCGGCGAACAAGTATTCGAAAAAGTGCTCCAGCAACTGCCTGGCGGCCCCTGCGACTAAACCAACTGCCGGCCACAGCCGATATGCCACAGCCATAAAACCAGTGGCTTTAATTGAGATTAATTAGACTTTGAATTTCAGCCGTTATTGCCGGGCGCCGGGCCATTTTCAGATAATTGCAGCAACTGATCGGCCGCCTGCGGCGACAAATTGCAAGACTGTGAAACGCTGATATTGCCAGCTGTTTTAGCCAAATGAACCGGCAAATGCACGGAACTGGCGGGCACTACTTCGCTTTGCAGTATTTGAGTTTGCTGGCTTGGCATAAAAGGGCCTTCGATATTGTTTTGGCCTGGTTTGGGACTATAAAACTGCACATGCATAGTGTTTGGATTGCCCAAAGTTTGCAATACTTTTCTGTCGGCCGGGGAGCTAACTTGCTGCTCGGCCACCTGCAATACGCCGCTAATTTGGTTTTCGACGCTATTTTTGGCGCCGGGCGCTAGCAGTCTATTAAGCGTCCCGGTGCAGGTTGCCTGAAAATTAGCGGTTGCAGCCGTCGCCACATCATACCCAATTTTGGCAGTATCGCCGCCGGTAACTACAGTGCCGAGACGCGATGAGATTCCCGCACTGGGCGACGACGGTTTGCTATAATGCATACCGACAGTCTCGGTTGACAAATCGCTAGTATTAACAAAAACATTCAGGCCAGCAACTTGGCCATTAACCAGGTCGGGCTCCAGTTTCATACCGCCCTTAGCCTCAACTGCAACCAGCGAACCTCTAGTTGTTGCAGTGGCTGTTTCATTGCTAGCAGGTATGCCAAGACCTAAAAAGCGGCTGTACTGGGACAGGTTGGCGGTCGATTTGCCGGTCACGGCAACAAGCGGAGTTTTCATGTCAAGGCTGATGCTTTGGATAACCGTTTGGGCTTTTTCGGCCACTTCAGGCTTACTACTTTGCTCAAGACCCTTGGCAATACCGCCAATATCTTTACCGATACTATTGATTGCGTGATTGACGCCATAACCGATGCCACCCGCAGCTACCAAAGCCAGTCCGGCCATACCCAGTCGGCGTTTAGTTTTAGATTGCTCAACAGCCGCACGCGCCTCGGGATTTGCCGAAAGCGCTGCCGCTTCGGCGTTCCGATTTGCCTGACGTGCCGCCAGCTCATTGCCGCCCAGCTGTTTCACCAGCTGCGTCGCTTCTTTAGAAATCATAATAATTGGCTCCTTGAATAATATTTAATAAAACTCCAGCCGCCATGATTTGGCTTAAGCTGCATGTTATTTGTAATAATTGATATTATACTTTTTTGTTTTTTTGTCAATATACGTTTAATAAATACTATCCGGCAAGATATTGTAATTTATGGCAATTTAAGGAGTTAAAATACTAGCAAATAATATTTACAAGTAATAAATAATATTGTAATTATTACATTCTAGTTGACAAAATGCCGATAATAATATAAAGTTTGTTTTAAAGCTATTTTTGAAAGAGCCGAGGGCGACGCTGCCGGCGCAGTTTGTTGTTAAACTGCCCAGGCAGAGTTGTTTTAACGTCTCGAAAAAATCGCCTATTAAATAAATTGGATTTTATTAATTATGACAAGTTTACCAGAAACACTAAGTCCAGACAGCCAAGCTGCGCTTGACGCTTGGGATAGCGACATGGCCGCCGTCCTGACTGAAAAACCAACCGGACCAATGGCCACAATCAGGCCAGGTTTATTGAAAATATATGAGGCCAATGAACTACACCGCCAAGCCGAGACCGAAACCGACGCCGCCGACCTATCGGACGTGCGCCGCTGCAAACCATCCGAAACATCAGAAATAACTCCAGCCAGCGGCGAAGCGATTAAGCCGCCAGCATTTGAGGTTGGCCGACTAGCGACCGCCAGTCAAACAACGACGGCCAGCCGCACCTTGGTTGGTGCTTACGCAAGCCCAAACCTGAATTATTCAAGCTCCAGTCGTGATTGCAAGGTAACCAGTTTTTGTTGGCCGCCAGAAAATATTAGACCAAACATTAGGCAAGCTTCAGCCAGGCACTTGCTCGACATGGCAAATGATAGCCGCTTAAAGGAGAATAGACATGGCAGCTAGCGAATTTGGTCGCTTAATCACCCAAGAAGCTGATGCTTTTGCCCAGTCGCAAGCACCAGACAATCATGCCAGCGAGCGCGGCGGAATTTTCGATGATCGGCGGCGGCAGGCGAGCGGCGCAGTTTTGGCCGCTATAATCACGGCAACATCGACATTCGGAGCAATCGGTGGTTTTGACACCGAGCCGGCCGCCGCCCAAACGCCAAACGCGATTACTGCTACGATCGGCATCAGCCAAACAACATTAGCCAATGAAATAAGCAGCCCGCTAGGTTTAATGGGCGAGCCGACCAGCGCTATCCAGGCCGAAAAACCGCGCGAAGGAATTGTTACTGTTCAAAAAGGCCAAACCGAATCGAAAATTGCCGCTGAATATGGCGAGTCGCCAAAATTAATCGCAGCCTTAAACAACGCAACCAACCCAGACCCCGATCAAATTAAAATAGGCCAACGCTTAAGAGTTAAAATGCCGAGCGACCCAGCAGAATTGTCAACCCATCATGTAGCAACTGGCCAAACATTATCACAAATTGCCCAAAGTCATGGCTTGAGCGTGGCTCAGCTTGCGGCTTTCAACAATCTCACAAACCCTAATCAAATTTACGCCGGCCAAACGTTAATAACCGGCCTTAAACCGCCCGAACAAACTGCCAATAATCATGCGGCAAGTCAACCAGAAGCGCCAGCGGCGCCAAAATCACAAGAGCCAACCGCCAAGCCAACCAGCGCTAATAACTTGTTAAAAACTTTGCAAAGCGCTTTGGGCGAAGACTCAACCGATCAACCACCCAGCCAACCGCCCGCCGCCAAAAGTTCTACGGCTCCGGTCTCAACCGTCAAACCGGCCAGCGCTAATAATTTGCTAGAAACTTTGCGTAGCGCTTTGGGTCAAGAGCCGTCGCCGGCTCAGCCTTCCGGCCAGGCGGCCGCGCCAACAGCTGAAAAACCTAACCAGCCAAAACCGGATCAGTCGACCAGCGCAAAGCCAGCCCAATCATCTGGTGAATCCGCTATTATGGCAACCATCGACAGACTATTTGCCGATCAGAATAACGCTAGCGAAAGCCAAGAACCCGCCGCTAAGGCACCGATTCTGCCGAGCATGGTGCCGAAAAACTTACGCGGACCAATCATCCAGGCCGCCGGCCAATACAACACCGACCCACGCGCGCTGGCGTCAGTATTATTTACTGAAAATCGAGGCTGGCCCAACGCCGATCAACAAGATTGGCAAACTTCGCCCACCGGCGCCGAAGGACCACTACAGTTTGAGCCGGCCACTTGGGATGCCTACAAAAAAGCTACCAATCAGCCCAATGCCAATCCCAACAACATGTCAACGGCCTTAAATGCCGCCTCTTGGTTGCTGGCGAGCAACGGCGGACAGCAAGGCGCACCGCTGGGCAGTCCCAGTGATCCGCTAAAACCTGGCACGCAATCTTTGGCCGTTGCCAAATATAATGAAGGTGGCGCAAATGCCGAGCACGACAGACAGACAGGTGTAATCAATCCCCAAACCAAACAATACTTAGGCATTTGGCACCGCACGGTAACCAGCCTGAACGCCGCCGCCAAACAAGAAGCCGCGGCCGCAACTCAGCCAGCCGCCGCCACCAGCCACGCGACAACAACGACAACGGCAACCGTCAGCCCATCGGCCGCAGCACCCAACCAAACGCCAGCCACCCAACCAAAACCAAGCGACGCCATCAATCACCATCAATTACAAGGTCTGAACGAGACTTCTAGCGCCGACCATAACCAAAAGCCAGCCAGCTCTAAAAACACCAACCGGCCGCCAGCCACCTCCGCCGAAACTGCCAGCCCGGCGCCAGCCGCAAGTTCCGCCAACATACAGCCCGTAAAAAGCGGTGAACACGACGGCGTCGAGGCTATGATCAATGCTTACGCCGGAATAAGCTACTACGTCGGTCCAGACGGACAATTAACCATCACCAATAATGCTGCCGGCCAGCAGTAAGACGTGTCTTTGAAAATAATCTGGCAGGAGATAATTTATGCCAAACCTAGAGCTAATTCAACCACAACCAACCTCCATCGCCAGTGACCATCCGGCCCGCGCCAACCAGCCATCGCCGGTTGCTACACTAGAACCTGCCAAATTTGCTACATTCGACGACCCAGAAGTGCCGGCCGCCAGTCTGCCCAAGCGCGAACCGCTTTTACCAGAGCAACCATATGATCAAGATCAAGCCAGTGCCCGGCCAGCCACCCCCGACGCTAATTTTGAGGCTAATGTTCAACAATTTCGCCAGGCCGCGGCAGCTACCGGATCGAAACTGCTAGAATCAATTAAAAACTACCGCGCCGCGGCCAAGCGGCATCCGCGTCGTCTAGTCGCGGCCGTAGCGCTAGCTGCAACACTCGGCAACGGACTAGGCACAGCTATCGCCGCCGGCCAAACCCGAGCCACTGACCAACCGGCGGCCGAGCATGGTTTAGTTTTTACTGGCGGCCAGGTTAGGACCGATCAAGGCGCCAACTTCGAGGCAAAATTTGCGGCTCAAACCATAGCCGCCGAGCGTAACAACCCACCCAACAATCAGCTAGTTATGATCGGCAGCGCCAACACCGCCATTATGGCCGAATACGGCGGCCTAAAACCAAAACTGACAACCGCAGGTTTCAACCCAACCGACATTCAATCAACTAGCGACACCATCCAGCCCAACCAAGCCGAGCAAAATATTAAGGCCCAGCATTTGCGCCGCGCCGGCAGCGTCGTGCTGGAATTCGGCAGCGACACTACCCGCGGCGACAGCCAAGCAACCGACGCACACAATATCGCCGCAGCCGTGAAAGGTGTTCGCACCATAAATCCCAAAGCCGCCATCGACGTCATGAACAGCTTCGCGCTTGGGAGTGAGGCCAAATCTGCCGCGGCTACCAACGCCGCCATCGCCCAAGACGCCATTAAGCTCCACTTCCAGGTCATCGACTGGCACCAAAAAGTCGAGCAATCAGACTTCAGCGCTTTTAAAAACCCGCCAGCCACGCAACCGCCGGCGGCCACCAAAGCTAATAGCCAAACCTCGCCCCCAGAATCCGCCAGCCAAGCCAAAGGCCAAATGGCGCTCGATAATAAATTAGTCCAGGCCGCCATCAAAGCCAAAGTTGCTTGGCAGGGGCACTATAACGATCCCAGCTTCACCAACAATTACTACTTAAAATATAGCAACGGCCGCCGCGAAGATTATTGCGTCGATTTCGCCCACTACATTGCCCAAGAAGCTGGCCACCCGCTGCCAGCGGCGACATTCGACGAGCAAGTCAGAGTCAGCGCCCTGACCCAAGCCGTGGCTAGCAGCGACGGACGTAATTTCATTTATCATCCCGCAGCCGGCTACACGCCGCATACCGGCGAATTTGCCGTAATCGGCGACCAACACATAGAACTTGTCACGGCCTTTAATAGCAGCACCAAAGCCATAACCTGGATCGGCGGCGATCAACCCAATCCTAATAACCCGGGCAACACAAGATACCCGAATGGTTATCCGAACAGCAGCACATCGGTCGTCAGCAGCGGCCATAGCGCTCTGGCTAGCAGCGGCGTCACTGGCTACATTGAGCCGATTGATGATGGCCAAAGTTGATGACAAATTTTTAAGGAATGACCGGACCGATTATTAGCATCAGCGAAAAAATCGGGATGATGGCCAGCGAAAACAAAAAACTTTTTTTGGCCCAAGCCTCATTATTGATGGCGCGAAAACCATTTAAATTGATATAAAACCAAGTCAAACCAACCAGCGCCATGATGATGAAATAAATAAAGCCGCTGTCGCCCAGGCCGGTCAAAAATAGCGCGGCAATTACGAACGCGGCGCTATAAATGGCCATTTGGATTTTGGTAACTCGGGCGCCGTATTTTACCGGCATAACCGGAATGCCGGCGGCCGCATAATCTGTCTGGGCGTAAATGCCGATGGCATAACTATGCGGCATTTGCCATAACACCATAATTAAAAATAATAGCAGCGCGCCGCTATCAAACCGCCCGCGCACCGCCACGTAGCCGGCGACAATCGAAACCGCGCCGGACACGCAGCCGACGAGCGTACCGTGAACTGTCCGCCGCTTGGCGATGCCGTATAAAATAACGTAATCAATAAACCCGATAGCGCCGACTAAAACCACCAGCCAATTAGTGAAAAAGGCTAATAATAAAAACCCGGCGGCGAGCATCAGGCTGGCGTAAATTATGGCGCTAGCCGCCGGCACGTCGCCCTTAACTAACGCCCGGTGTTTGGTTCTAGCCATTTTTTGGTCGAGGTCACGGTCAATAACATTATTGTAAGTATTAGCGGAGGCAATAATTAGCGAAATGCCAACTAGTAGCGCCGTCAGCAAGCCGAAATTTATCTGCCACTTAGCGGCTAGTAAAAACCCGGCCGCGGCCGTCATAGCATTAGCGTAAATCCGGCCTGGTTTAGTTAGTTCGTAATAAACTTTTAGCTTAGCCATTATTAAAAACCAGTCTGGCTATTATTATATTTTTCCATCTGTTTGACCGACGGCATCATACGGTTGTTTAAATTATAAATGATCCAAACCGAGCCAATAACTACGATTAGCACAATAATTATCATCATCAGCAGCAGTAGGCGCTTGTAGCGCGGTCTTAGCTCGCGGCCGACATGCAAAAAGAAAAGCACCTGGACAAAAAATTGCGCAACGGCAAGAGCTAGCAAAATGATCACCAGTGACCAGCCCATTGACCAGTGAAGCGTAACCGCAAAATAAGCTACCAAAGTCAAAACAACCGACAGCACAAAGCCGCTCAGGTACGCCCTTAAGCTACCTTTTTCGTGCTCCAGTGATGTCCGGACTACACTCATAAGTTTATCTCCATTATCGAAGCGCCCAGCAAGCTAACTGCGTGAGTGCAGTTTGGCGATTGTTTCGAGCACCGGAATGTAGCCGTATTAAAATACGGCGGAATGAGGAGCAGAGAAAAATCGGCAAAATGTGCCGCGCAGTTAGCTTGCCTAGTCATACCGCGACTCCTAGTAGGTATACTACGGTAAAGATGAAAATCCAAACAATGTCTAGAAAGTGCCAGAAAAAGCTAAGCATAGTCAAGTGCCGCTGCGTAGCGCGGGTCAAACCCGTGCGCCAGACTTTGATTATCATCGCCCCAATCCAGGTCAGACCGACGCTGATGTGCAAGCCGTGGGTACCGACCAGAGTGAAAAATGCCGATAAAAAGCCGCTGCGCCGCCAGCTATTGCCGCTAGCGTATAAGCCAGCGAATTCGTGAATTTCAATACCCAGGAAGGCCAAGCCTAATAGGGCGGTAATTGCGAGCCAAAATATTACCTGGCGTTTAGCTTTTTTATGCACCGCGAGTATTGCTAAACCACAAGTAAAGCTACTGGTTAATAATATTAGCGTTTCGGCGAGCACGCTATGAAGGTCGAATAATTTGGCGCCGCCGGGGCCGCCAAAGGTGTTGTTGTGCAGTACGGCGTAGGTCGCGAACAGGCTGGCGAACAGTACGCAATCGGTCATGATGTAAGCCCAGAAACCGAAAATGGTTTTGTCGTCGGCGACGCGATGCTCTTCGGCTAACGCCATACTGTCTTTTTTGGTTGCTGCGCTAGTGCCACTAGTAATCATTTTAATTGCCTCCGTTTTTAGCACTGCCGGGGCCGCCAAAAGTGCAGTTGTGTAGTACGGCGAAGGTCGCGAACAGGCTAGCGAATAGTACGCCGTCCGTCATAATGTAGGCCCAGAAACCGAAGATGGTTTTGTCGTCGGCGACGCGATGCTCTCCGGCCATGGCGGTTTTTTCTGCGGCTGTTAGCGTGCTCATGCTAGCTCCTTTTGGCGGCGCTTGTAGGTCGATTCTATTTTAGCGACTTCATTAGCAGTAATAATCCGCTCGCTATCTTCGTCGCTCAAAGTATGCATAAATATGGTAAATAGCGCGCCGATTATAGCTACTGCCACTAGCCACCAAATATGCCAGACGAAGCCGAAGCCGGCGACTAGCGAAAAGCCGGCGATGATGATAGCGTGCGATGAATTTTTCGGCACGCGGATATCGGTATATTGAACTCTTTTAGGCGCTTCTTTAGTCTGCTTCATTTCCCAAAAGGCGTCGCGCTTGGAGCCGTCTGGCAAAACGGCAAAATTGTATTCCGGCGTCGGCGACCATGTCGCCCATTCCAGTGTGCGGCCATCATACGGATCGCCGTTTAGATCTAAATTACTATCGCGCGCTAGAACGGAATAAACTACCTGGATAATTTGTACGACTACCGCTAGGCAAAGGATGCCCACGCCAATTCCGGCGACAATAAATAGCGCTTGCCAGCCGGTGCTAGCGGCGTAGTGATCCAGCCGGCGCGTAGCGCCCATTAACCCCAAAATGTATAGCGGGCCGAAGGCTACGGTAAAGCCGATAATCCATAGCCAGGCCGCGATTTTGCCCAGGCCGTCGTGCAGCGTAAAGCCAAAAACTTTCGGAAACCAATAAGTCAGGCCGGCAAAAAAGCCAAACAACACGCCGCTAACAATCATAGTATGAAAGTGCGCTACCAAAAACAGGCTGTTATGAACCTGGAAATCGACTGGCGGAATCGCCATCAACACGCCAGTTACGCCGCCTAGCGTGAACAAAAAGACGAAGCCCAGGAAATAAATCATCGGCGTAGTTAGCCTAATTCGCCCTTGATACATAGTAAACAGCCAGTTGAAAATCTTCACACCGGTCGGAATGGCGATCAGCATCGTCGCGATGCCGAATACGCCGTTGACATCGCCGCCGGCGCCCATCGTAAAGAAGTGGTGCAGCCAGACGGTAAAGCTCAAAAAAACTATCCCCCAAATGGCGTAGACCATGGATTTGTAGCCGAATAGGCGCTTGCGGCTAAAGGTCGCGACGACCTCGCTAAATATGCCGAATGCCGGCAGTACTAGAATATAAACTTCCGGATGGCCCCACGCCCAAATCAGGTTGACGTACATCATCATATTGCCGCCGCCACCGGCCGTGAAAAAGTGCATTCCCAGCGTGCGGTCGAGATAAAGCAGGGTCAAAGTAACGGTCAAAATAGGGAAAGCGAACATGACTAGCGCCATGCTGCCGAATACGCTCCACGGGAACATCGGCATTTTTAGCATGGTCATGCCTTTGCAGCGGCATTTCAAAATTGTCGTTATAAAATTAATGCCGCTCATTAGTGAGCCAATGCCAGCAATTTCCAGACTCCAAATCCAGTAATCAATACCAACTCCTGGACTAAAAGCGAGTTCGGATAGCGGCGGATAGGCTAGCCAACCGGCCGTCGAAAACCGGCCTAGCACTAGCGACACATTGATTAGAACCGCACCGGCCGCGAACAACCAAAAACTTAGGGCATTCAGCCACGGAAAAGCTACGTCGCGGCTACCGAGCTGCTGCGGCATTACCAAATTGATAATGCCAAACATCATGCCCATGGCGCCGAAAAATATCATGATTGTGCCGTGCGCGCTAAAAACTTGCTGGAACATGTCCGGCGGCATGACACCTTGATGCATGCCGACCGACGTGGCCTGCTGGGCTCGTATTAAAATCGCATCAGACAGTCCGCGGAGTAGCATCACAGCCGCCACAATCACGTACATTATGCCGATTTTTTTGTGATCGGTCGTCGTCAGCCAGTTGCCCCAAAGCCAACCCCACTTTTTGAAATAAGTTATTAGACCCAAGATTATATGCACTAAAATCACTACGCCAACCGCCGCCATGGCCGTGATTGGATCGTGCGGAAAAGCTTGCAGACTCAGCTTGCCAGAAACGGCGTCGGCGAGCGTGGTTAACATCGGATAAATACCTCTTTATTGAGCGGTGAAATATTACCGCAATTAGCCGGAGCTTTAGCTTTTTGTTCAGTCTGAACAGTATTTGGCATGATCATCGAGCCACCGCTTTTTGAGCCGGCAGATTGCTTGTCTAAACTCATCCCCGGCATCATGTATTGCATTATTATCTGGTTAAACAATCCGGGCTGAACCGGCGCGTAATTGGCAGTTGATTTTAGGACATTAGGCTCGGCTAGTTTTTGATAAGCTGCGACATTTAGCTCAAGGGGCGAGGCCTTAAGCCTGCTAATCCAATTATTAAAAGCCAGATGTGAAACGGCGCTAGTACTAAAGCGCATGCGCGCAAAACCGGTGCCGCTAATATTCGCCGACGAACCGTAAGTAACGCCCGGCTTGGTCGCCTCCTCATAAATTTGCGTGTTCATGCCCGGCATCGCCATAATTTGGCCACCGAGGCTCGGTACCCAAAAGGAATTCATGACGCTGTCCGAAGTTACGCTAAAATGCACCGGCCGGCCCGCCGGAATTACAAAATAATTAACGCTCGCGACATTTTGCTCGGGATAAATAAACAGCCATTTCCAGTCGAGCGACACGACTTGGATGTTCAAAGCCGGCTGACTCGAAGCGATTTTCTGATACGGATCGAGCGAGTGGGCGCTACGCCATGTCACCACCGACAAAATACCGATAATAATGATTGGCACGCCCCACCAAACGCTTTCAAATAGCACGCTGTGATCGAAATCCGGCTTGTATTTTGTGTTTGAGTCATGCTTGCCTTCGCGGTATTTCCAGACGATATAAATTGTTAGCGCGAACGTCGGCACCACCACGATGACAGATAAAATCAGGGCAAAATCAATTAGACTGCGTTCTTTAGCGCCAGTAACCCCCGTCGGTTGAAACACCGGAATGCTATGCGTTGCCAAATACCAGACTAATAGGCCAACTACTACAACAATAGCCACCGCAACTGCCAAAGGCACCGGATTTTTACGCGGTTTAGGTTTTAGAAATTTCATGTTTAAAGTTTTGGCCTTTGAAAGCTACCCTCAGCACTACGCTTCTGCTTATACTATAAACCTATTAGACCAAAACTTAAACACCGCTTGAAGTATTTTAGGTTAAAGCCGGCTGGCACGCTTGCGCTTCAAGGCGTCCAGTTCGGCATTGCGCAACCTCAAACTCTTAGGCGTAACTTCCAGCAATTCGTCGTTTTCAATAAAGTCAAGTGCTTCTTCCAGGCTAAAAATCGTCGGCGGCGTTAGCTGCACCACGCCGTCACTGCTAGTCGAGCGCATGTTGGTTAAATGCTTGGCTTTGCAAACGTTAATTTCTAAATCTTCTTGGCGGTTATTTAGACCGATAACTTGGCCGGCATAAACTTTCGTGCTAGGACCGACGAATAGCCTGCCGCGCGCTTCCGCCGTCTGCAAGGAATAGGGCATAGTCGTGCCAGTTTCAAAACTTATTAGCGCGCCGTTTCTTAGCTGCTTTAATGCCGCACCCATGGTGGCATAGCCAATAGCTAGAGAGTTCATAATAATTGTGCCGCGAGTATTGGTTAGTAGAATGTTTCGTAGTCCTAGAAGATTGCGTGTGGGTAGTTCATAGACTAACTTGGTCATAGCTTTGGCGGGCGATTCAAACTGCTCTTTAAGCGTTGCCCGGCGCTGGCCTAGCTCGGTTTGCACGGCGCCAGCATGTTCAGCCGGGACTTCAATAACTAATTCTTCGATTGGTTCTAGCATTTGGCCATTTTCTTGCTTAGTCACAACTTGTGGACGCCCGACTTCGAATTCAAAACCTTCGCGGCGCATAGTTTCGATTAGCACACTCAAATGCAGCTCGCCCCGGCCAGACACTAAAAAGCCAATGCCACGACCCGCCACGCGCAAACTAACATTCGTTTCTAGTTCTTTATTCAGCCGGTCGCCAATTTGCCGCGAAGTATTAAACTTACCTTCCAAGCCCTTAAAAGGGCTAGTGTTCGGGCCAAGATAAATCTGCAAAGTCGGCTCTTCGAGATCCGGCGGCGGCAAAGCCTCAGGATTTTCTGGATCGGCAACAGTTTCACCAATCCGTGCATTTTGGATTCCGGTTAATTGCACGATGTCGCCAGCCGTAGCCAAAGCCACCGATTCTCTAGCCATACCCCGGCTAACATAAACCGTCTCGACTTTAGCTTTTGCCGTAGAACCATCAGACCGGCACAAAACCACTTGATCGTTAGCTTTTATTTTGCCGCGCTTAATCCGGCCAATACAATATTTGCCCTTAAAGCTATCATAATCTAGCGCCGTGACTAACATTTGAAACGGCTCGTCCGGCTCGGCACTTGGAGCTGGAATTTCATTTACGATAGCATCAAAAATCACATCCAAATTAGCAGATTCTTCAATATCTTCCGGCACGCTAGCCCAGGCTTTGCCGTCCCGCGCCACGGCGTAATAAGTCGAATAATGCAGCTGATCTTCGTGTACCGCTAGCTCCAAAAATAAATCCGCCAGCTCGTCCTCAACTTCTTTAATCCTAGAACTAGGTTTGTCGATTTTGTTAATAACTATTATGGGTTTTAAGTTTTGAATCAAAGCCTTGCTAAGTACAAACTTAGTTTGCGGCTTGACGCCCTCCTGCGCGTCAACAATCAGCAAACAGCCATCTGCCATATTAAGCGTCCGCTCCACCTCGCCGCTAAAATCCGCGTGCCCGGGCGTATCGATAATATTTACCCGATAATCGTCATGCTGAACCGCCGTAATTTTGGCAGTAATCGTAATCCCGCGCTCGCGCTCCTGGTCGCCAGTATCCATAATTAGCGATTGGCTCATTTCCGCCTGATTATCCCGAAAAGTCTTCGACTGCTTCAATAAGCCATCGACAAGCGTAGTCTTGCCATGGTCAACATGCGCGATAATCGCAATGTTTCGAATTTTACTAGGATCTTGATTCATAAATTAATTTCAGTAGCGCTGCAATTAAAAAGCGCTAATCATTACTTATATTCTATAATATTTTTAGCGAATACAGAAGTTTTTAATGTGCTTCTAACGCAAGAACCAAATTCCTACTTTTTTCATTGGCAAAAAGTAGGCAAAAAGCCTAGGGCGAGACTACACATCTTGGTTAGTTTTTGTAAAACCGACAACCGACCCTGGCAACTCCTCTCTATGTAATGCCACTGGCATTACTCCATTCCTCAAACAAGTCGAGCCGCCCATCCCAAGAAGTTGTCGCTATTTACAACGACTAAGCCAGGAAGTTTCGTAATGCCCTTATTATTTAGACAAAATCTTTGATTTTGACCTTGGTTGTTTTACGGGCTAACGTAGCTACCAAGACTTTAAGTTAGTAATTTGACGAATAGAGACAAAACTTAGTCTAATTTTATTCCAATAGAGAAAATAAAAAATTAGGCCGACTGGAAGGAGTTGTTTTGGCGCGGCAAATTGCTGGCTTAGAGTCCTGGCTGGCTGCGTTAAAGCCCGGTGGTTTTTTGGTATCTTTTTTGGCAGCAAAAAAGATACTGCTTTGGTTCTTTAGCATAGAAAGAACAGCAAAAAATTACCCGAGTTTAAATATGCGGCGCGTCCGTTTTAGTTAGCATGTCGACTATTAAACCGCTCCAGGTAAAGTGCTCAGCTCCGCCGCCCTCGCCGCTAGCGGGATTGTAGTACTCGCGGAAGCCGGACTGACTCATTAGCCCCAGCAATGAACCCCTTAGGCTTTCGGCTTCGGCCTGGAAATCGTTATAAAAAAGTGCTTGGAAAACATACCAATTATATAGCGCCCAAGTCGGCCCGCGCCAGAGGAATTTGCTAGCGCTAGGATCGTAGCTAGGATCGTTAGCGGCCACGCTAGGCAAGGGGAATTCGGTCGCGAATTCGCTAGGATTATGAAAATGCTTGTCGATAATTGTTTGCGCTTGGTCGCGGCTAGTACTCACTAGCGCTATCGGGAAAAATATCGTCGGCGTCAAAGTTTTTAGCGGTCGATTGTCGCCGCTAGTTACGTCCCAGAAGGCGGCGTCATTATCATCGTACATAATTTCCTGGATGCTAGCTTCGACCTTTTTGGCTAGCGCGTCGTAGCGAGTGCTAGCATCGTCGCTAGCAATCCGGCAGAGTTCGGCTAGCGTCGCTAGATTCCTAGCGTAAATCGTATTGGTCGCTACTTCTTTTATTCTGATTTTGGTCTTGGCGTAGTCGTAGTCATTGATGAAATTATTAAAATCGTTGCCAATGACTTTGGCGTAAAGTTCGTCGCTAGCGGCTTGCTTGTCGCAATATAATTCGTCCTGCGACGGTTTCCAGTCGATGCCGGATTCAAACATATTGAAAATTGTTAGCAGGCCGTCGCCGTCTAAATCACGATTAGCCGCCAGCCAGTCAAAATGCTTCTTAACTTTTGGCAGCATTTCTTTCAAAAATTCGTCATCTTTTGTGTGGTAATAAATCCGGTGCAAAGCTTGAGCAGACAAAGGCGGCTGAATGAAGGCGCTCATATGCGGATGACTTTGGTCGGCGAATCTAGCTTGAAAAGAATCCGTCCAAACGCCCGGAATTAGCTTATCCCAGTACAGCATGTGGCCGACAAAACCGTCGTCGCCCTGCATCGCGTAAAGACTGCGAAAATTCCTAGCGGCCAAATCGGCTTCACCAAGCGTCGTCAAAATAAACGCGTGCAGACAACTATCCCAAAAATACTGAAACGGATAAGTCCCAGGCGAGGGATGAATCGTCCAATATTCTGTCTGAAATTCCTCGCTATAGCCGTGATTAGTATTGGCCTCGAGCAGTACCCGAACTTTCTTATTAATTTCTTCTTTTGATAATAATTCGCTCAAATTAAGTTCTCCTTCAGTCGTATGCTGAGCTTAAACGAGTTACGCACCTGAGTGCAGTTTGTCTGAAAATCGAGCACCGGAATGCAGGCGTACTTTATGGTACGACGGAATGAGGAGCGGAGATTTTCGGGCAAAATGTGCCATGTGCGTAGCTCGTCCATAATTAGCCGCCGTGGGCAAAATCTGGGTAATCCGTCATCCCGCCATCGACATAAACTGTTCTACCGGTAACGTAGCTAGCAACGTCCGAAACTAGCACGACGGCCATATTAGCAATTTCTTCTGGCGTGCCGATGCGTCCGAGTGGAATTTTCTCTAGCAAATCATCCAGGCCTTTTTTATTGCCCCAAACATTTTCATTAATTGGCGTTTTGATAGCGCCAGGGCCGATCGATAATACACGCACGCCAAACGACGCGGCTTCCTGTGCTAGAGTTTTGTTCATCATACCAATGCCGGCTTTAGTGGCCGTGTAAGCGCTGTGGCCAGTCCAGGCAATCATCTCGTGCACGCTAGAAGTCGATAAAACCACGCCGGATTTTTGCGTCGTCATTCGTTTGAGCGCCTGCCGTGCGCAGTAATAGCTCCCTAGCAGATTTATGTGTATGACTTTTTGAAAATCTTCGATATTCATTTCCCAACCGACCGATTCAGCACCATCGACACCAGCGTTATTAATCAAAATATCGATGCCGCCCCAGCTCTCATCCATTTTAGAAAACATCGCTTCAACTTCGTCTGGCTTAGAAATGTCAGCTTCGACCGTAATCGCGTCGCCGCCCTTGTCCCAAATGGTTTGTGCTAGCTGCTGGGCCGCTTCCGGATGGCTAACGTAGTTTATAGCAACTTTAGCGCCGGCGTCCGCTAGCGCGCTAACAATCGCCGCGCCAATCCCGGAGTTCCCGCCAGTCACTAGCGCCCGTTTGCCGTCTAATTTTATATTCATTTTTCTCCTTTTTTCAATTATGCTCTTTTTCTAGTTGTTTTTAATCCGCTACGTTTAGTCTGGCGGAGTTTTTGAATTGCTAATACCGACCAGGCGACGAAATTTAAAAAAGCCATGATTGAGGCTAGCTTGATGTTAAGCGTTAGGTAGGTAATCGAAATGCTAAGCGCCACCGTGCCAGTCATTATAGCCGTCCAGATTTCCGGCTTGTCCTTCGTCAAGATCGATGGCAGCAGGGCAATTATAAATACGACTTGCCCAAGCGCTAAGACTATAGATTGCCATGTCATGACAGAATTAGCCTAAATTACCTTCCACAATTGGCTCGATATCTTCATTGAAGACGCCAGATATAAATTTACAATATTCGGCAATATTCTCTTTAAAATATTGCGGCTGCGCCTTCTGAATTTGCGCGATTACGTAGTAACCGACGGCCATCATAGCCGCATAATCGCTAGAGTCCGGCAGTGGCACATTTAAACGATTTTCCGGCTTGCCCCAAGTATTATTCGGCTCACCAAACGCGATAAATATTTCATCGCTCGCCGCGACCGTCGTGGCGTGGCGCACATATTCGCTAGTTTCGACGTCGCGCGCGATATTGCGCCCAAACAGCTCGATAAATTTTACTTGCAGCATTCTGATAATGCCGGCAAACTGCGGCGGCACGATCAAATAATATTTTGTAAATTTACTAAAGTCCGGCACGTCCAAACTACCAATTTTGTCTTTTATAAATTGTTGGATGGCCGCCGGGTCCTCGCGGGTGTAGCCCAGAATCATCGCCAAATAAGTGCTACTATTGTAAGTGTAGGGTTCGCGGTTTTTCGGGAAAACGTGCGCCGTTAAATCATCAGCTGAAAGTTTTTGCTGAGCCGGCGAATCCGGCGTATTGGTGATTAACGTAACATGCTTGCCGGCATCACGAGCTTTGCCCGCGATAATCGGCGCGTGCTTGCCGCCGGATGCCGACACGATAATAACTTCGTCTATATTTTTGATGTTTTCTATTTTTCCGTCAACGCTGCTTTCACTAGCAAATATAGCATCGGAGTTGCCGAAAATAATCCGCCCGGTCGCCTCGGCATTGCCGGAACCTACGACTAATGGTCGCTTAAAATTCGATATTTCAATCCGCGGCAAATCGCGGCCCGCCAGCATTTCTAGCGCACCCATCACAACAGTATCAAGATCTGGCAGCGAATTAATATCAAAATTATTTAAATAATTAATTTCATCCATTAAAAAATCCTTTTTTATTTTGATTCACTGCGACCATTATATAAGATTTTTGTATTTTAGTGCAGTTTGTTCGAAAAACGAGCATCGCAAGCGAGCGGTATTTAACATACCGTGAGTGCGAAGCGCAGCTTTTTCGGGCAAAATGTGCAAAATACATAGATCTTTTTTAGAAATGCTCCCTTATATGACTAAAACTATAATCCCAATCCGCGGTAGCTTTTTTGTGCGGATTAAATATCCCGCTAGGATCCATAATTTGCTTAGCTTGTTTGAAATAGCCTAGCACTTCTTTGCCATAAGCTTGTTCTAGCCACGGTCCGCGCACCAAGCCGTCGTTATGTTCGCCGCTCAAAACGCCATGGTATTTTAGAACCAATTCGTCGACCTCTTTCATAGCCGGCAAAATTTTATCGCGGTCGCGTTTGTCTTCCAGTTTCATTAGCGGAATTATATGAAAATTGCCATCGCCCATGTGGCCGGCGATTGTCGCAAGCAAATTATACTTTTTGATAATGTCGCGCAGTTGCGGCAAAAATTCGGTTAAGTACGGCGGATTTACGACCAGGTCGTCGATAAACGGCGCGGTGTGTTTGTCCTTAACTTTGCTGCGTAATAAGTTAAAACTTTGGCGGCGCATAATCCAGAATTTTTCGCTTTTGCCTTCAGTCGCGTCTTCTTCAAAACCGTTAATTTCATATCGCGCTTTGTGCTGTTTTAGGTCCGCGTGCATGGCTTTGATTTTGTCGCGCACTTCGATTTCGGTTTCGCCATTAAATTCAATCATCAAAATTAATTTCGGCACGCCGCGCAGCAATTGCGCGCCGTCGGGAATTAAACTTAGTAGCAAATGAATAAATTTAGCGGGGCCGAGAAGTTTTAGAAAACTAGGCATAAACCTAATCGATAATTTCAGCGTGGCGTCATCGAAACTTTCGAATGTCGCCGGCTTATGTTGCATAACTTTTGGAATAATTTCGCCTAGATCATCGATGTCTTTTAAAAATAATACTAGCAATCCGGAATGCGGTTTGGCGGGAACTAGCCGGAAATGAATATCGGTAACGAAACCTAGCGTGCCTTGCGCGCCAACAATTAAATTGCACAGATTGAAAATTCCAGTTTCGCGGTCCCAAACATCCCACAAATTATAGCCCGTGGAGTTTTTGCTAACATTGGGCTTAGCCTGTTTGATTTTATCATAATTGTTTTCAACTAAATCAAAAATTTGTTTATAAACTTGGCCTTCAAAATCGTCTTGCGCAATTTTAGCGTCTAGTTCTTTTTTATTTAATGGCTTGACGGTTCGCTCCACGCCGTCGGCAAAAACAAATTTTAGTTCGCTAACGTAATTTTCGGTTTTGCCAAATTCCAGCGATTTTTCGCCGCCGGAATTGTTATTGACCATGCCGCCAATCGTGCATAAATCGCGGCTGGCAGGATAGCTCGGCATCAAAGCTTTGTGTTTCAAAGTCTCCGGCTCAAAATCTCGATAAAAAACTCCTGGCTGAGCTTGAGCTGCGGTTTCGCTAACCTTTTCGATAGATGTGAAATACTTGTTAAAATCTAGAATTATAGAATCGTTAATCGCCGCGCCGCTCATATCGGTGCCAGCGCTTCTGGCGGTTAGCGACAAATTTGGATTTTCGGACTTTTTGCTAGTGACGGTTTTTACCGCTAGTTCTACGTCTTTTGCGTTTTTAGGTTTTAATATTAGCTCCGGCTTAAGCTCGAACATCGAAGCATCGTGACTATAAAATTCTAGCGCCTCGTCCGAATTATCGAAATCACCCTGGAAGCCATTTTGTTTTAACGTGTTTATTATTTCATCCATATACTCTTAAGCTTAAACTTATTGAGTCAAATATTGCAAGTAGCTTATGATTTTTGGTACAATTTAAGAGGATTAGTTTAAATCTAAAAATCAAAAGGGTAAAAATATGAGCAAAAAAAACGTTTTAATAGTTGGCGGCGGATTCGCTGGGGTTAAGGCCGCGCTGGAACTGGAAGACGACAAAAGGTTTGCCGTAACTTTATTATCAAATCGTTCTAATTTCCGCTACTATCCCGCACTTTATCATTCGGCGACGGGTGGCGAATTCGCCCAATCAAATATCGACCTAGGAACTATTTTTGAAAACAAAAATGTTGAGTTTGTGCTAGGCGAGGCCCAAAAGTTAGACCGCAAAAACAAATTCATAAAAACGGCCGACGGCCAGAAACATCATTATGACATTCTGGTTCTAGCACTTGGCGTTGTGACAAATTATTTCGGCATAGAAGGGCTAAAAGAATTTTCCTACAGCATCAAATCGCTAGAAGAAGCCGATAGGTTTAAGCGCCATTTACACAAAGAGCTGATTGATGATCACAAGCCAGATCTAAACTACGTGATCGTTGGCGGCGGCCCGACCGGTATAGAACTAGCCGGTGCGATGCCAGAATATCTCAGAAGCATTATGAAAAATCACGGTATAAAAAACAAAAATATTCATATAGATTTAATTGAAGCCGCGCCACATTTAATGGGCCGCATGCCAAAAAACGTTGGCAAGAAAATAGAAAAGCAGCTCAAATCTTTAAGCATCAAATTATACCTAAACCAAATGGTGCAAGGAGAAACCGCCGACGGCTTAACAGTAAGCGGCAAGCCAATCAAGAGCCACACAGTAGTTTGGACGGCCGGCGTGACCAACCATCCGTTCTTCAAGGCCAATGATTTTACTTTCGCCGAACACGGCAAAGTCGCCGTAGATAGCCACCTGCAAGCCGAACATGACATTTTTGTACTAGGCGATAACGCCAACACCGAGTACTCTGGCATGGCACAAACCGCAATTTATGATGCTGAGTTTCTAGCTAAAATCTTAAAGCGTAATTTATCCGGCAAATCTGCCGCACCCTACAAACCCAAAAAACCAATTTACGTTACACCGGCCGGGCCAAAATGGGCCGCCGTTTTGTGGGGCAAAGCCCAAATTTACGGCCGTGCGGGCTGGTACATTAGAGAATTAGCCGATGCCGCCGCCTTTCATGATGTAGAATCCTGGCAAAAAGCCGGCAAACAATTCCTAACCGAATTCGGTACCCAGGAAACTTGCCCCGAATGCGCCCACCTTGCCTAGCTGTCAGGTAGCAAATGACAAGTAGCAGATAGCAGAAAATTAGCAAATTTCAGGTAGCAGACGGCCAGCGCGTTGTCTGCCAAATGATACCTGCTAAATTTCTGCTATCTGTCATCTGCTACCTGCAAAATAATAATTGTTTTGGAGTCCCGAGAATTTAAAGTCATAATATTAAATTATGCGTGAAGCTAGTTTTGAATTGGTCTATAAATCGCTAAACTTAGGCCAAAAACAGGCTGTTGAGCAAACCGACGGGCCAGTTTTGGTTTTGGCGGGTCCGGGCACCGGAAAAACGCAATTATTATCAGCCCGCGTGGCTAGGATTTTACAAAAATCCGATACGCTAGCGGAAAACATTTTGTGCCTAACATTTACAGAAAAAGGCGCCAGCAATATGCGCCAGCGGCTAGCTAGTTTTATCGGTCAAGCAGCTTTTAACGTAAATATTGCTACTTATCACGGTTTTGGTAGCGATTTAATCCGCCGCTACCCCGAATATTTTGGCCAAACTAGGCTGGAAAATCCGGTCGACGCTCTCGGCCAGCACGAAATATTAGCCGATATTCTCGAACAAATGAGCTACCAAAACCCGCTCAAATCGACGAGCTACCATTTGGGCGATTTAATATCAACCGTTAGCGAAATTAAGCGCGGACTAATAACCGCTAGCGATTTACGATCTATCGCTAGCGAAAATAACGAATTTCTAAACGCTGCAAACCCGCAAATTAGCGACATTTTCAGCGACTTAGTCAGGATGCCCGGCAAGCTAGAGAAAGCGTCGCCGTATTTTGAAAAAACTTTAGCGCAAATTGAAAAAATAGCTCCAGCAAAAGCTGTAAACGAAACTTACGCAACGCTCGCCGCTAGCGCTAGCGCCAGCCTAACCTTAGCCGTAGATGAGGCTAGCGAAGCTAGTTCGACCAAGCCGTTAACTACTTGGAAAAATAAATGGCTAGTTAAAAACTCTAGCAACCAATTTATTTTAGAAGGCGCGCTAGCCACTGAAAAACTTGTAGCGCTAGCCGATGTGCTAGAAAAATACGAAAAGCAGCTAGCTGGGCGCGGCTTGTACGATTACGAGGATATGATTTTGCGCTCGATTACCGCACTAGAGACAAACGACGATTTTCGCTTTACGCTACAGGAAAAATACCAATATTTATTGCTCGACGAATACCAAGACAGCAACGCTGCCCAGGCAAAATTAGTTCAACTTATAACCGACAATCCGGTAAACGAAGGCCGGCCGAATGTCATGGCGGTCGGCGACGACGACCAAGCGATTTACGCATTCCAAGGCGCAGCTAGTTCTAACTTAGCCGATTTCCATAATCACTACCGCGACACCAAAGTTATTAACTTAACCGAAAATTACCGTTCGCAGGCCAACATTTTGCTAGCCGCCGAAAACGTCGCCAGCCAAATAGTAGACCGCGCTAGCCAGCAATTTAGCAATGTTAGCAAAACGCTAGCCGCCGCTAGCCAGCCGCTAGAAACGACCATTGTCCGCCAGGAATTTCTTAGCGACATCGCCGAGCGCGACTGGGTGGCTAGCCAAATCGAAAAATTGATTATTAAACAAAACGTCCGGCCCAGCCAAATCGCCGTGCTAGCGCCGCGCCACAAGCTTTTAGAGCCGCTAGTGCCATTCCTCAACCAGCTAGACATTCCGGTTCGCTACGAAAAGCGGGAAAACATTTTAGAGGAACCTATAATCAAGCAGCTAATTTCGATGAGCCGGCTAGCGCAAGCGCTAGCGGCTAATAATGAATCCTTAGCAGCTAGCCTGTGGCCCGAAGTTTTGAGCTACCATTTTTGGCAGCTAGACATAGTTGACATCTGGAAAATTAGCTGGCAGCCAGAAAATAATTGGACACATAAATTACTCAAGGCGCCAAAATTCAAATGGCTAGCACTATTTTTTATGCAGCTAGCAGCTAGCAGCAACCTAGAAACATTGGAAACCATTCTGGATTATCTAGTCGGCAGCCAGCAATTAAAAATCAGCGACAAAAAAATTAAATCCGCTACTTCGCCGCTAAAAAGTTACTATGTTAGCGTTGAAATAGAGCAAAGCAGGCCAGACATTTTCTATCAGACAATATCCCAGCTAACGGTTTTGCGGCAAAAAATACGCGACCGCCAAGTCGCCCAAGACAAGCCGCTAATGCTGGCCGATTTGCTAGCATTAGTCGATTTATACGAAAGCGCGGGCGAGCGCATGACTAATACCAGCCCGTACAATCAAGCCGGCGAATCGGTGCAGCTGATGACCGTATTTAAGGCTAAGGGACTAGAATTTGAACACGTATTTTTGCTCGGCGCTAGCGATGACATCTGGGGCGCTAGCGCTAGGGGCAATTCTAATAAAATAACGCTACCGGCTAATCTGGCGCCATTAAGGCGCGCCGGCGCTAGCGACGACGAGCGCCTAAGAATATTGTTTGTGGCGATTACCAGAGCTAAAGTAGGGCTTTACTTGACTAGCACGATTAGTAACTACTCCGGCAAAGCGACCACGCGACTGAAATATTTGGATGAGCGCGAGCAGGATGATGGCGGCATAAAAACGCTAATATTGCCAGAAAAATACCAGTTAGTTCGTAGCTCTAGCGCCGAAGTGCCATCGCTAGCTCGTCTAGAAACTAACTGGCAAGTTAGGCACATGGGCGCACTAAACGAAACTAATCTAAAAGTTCTGCTAGCCGAACGCTTGGAAAATTACCAATTAAGTCCAACTCATTTGAACACATTTATTGATCTGGAGCGCGGCGGGCCGCGCGCGTTTTTGCTAAACACGCTATTAAAATTTCCGCAAGCGCCGAGCGGCGCCGGGCAATACGGCAACGCCATACACGAAACGCTGGAATGGTTGCAACAACAAATTAATAAGTCAAAAAATCCTAGCGCGAGCAGCACGATAGAATATTTTGCAACCAAAATGCGCGCCAAAAAGTTAGCCGAAAAAGAAACCGAACTTCGGCTAGAACAGGGCAAAAATGAACTAGCGGCTTATCTAAAAAATGCTAACTTTAAGCCCGGCGACCAGCCGGAGCATTCCTTTAAAAACGAAGGCGTGTTTGTCGGCGACGCGCATTTATCCGGCAAAATCGATAAACTGGAACTCGATAATAAAAATAAAACACTAAAAATCGTTGATTATAAGACCGGCAGCCCTAGCGCCAAGTGGCAAAGCAATTTGAAGTTCCACAAATATAAACAGCAGCTCCACATTTACAAAATACTTATCGAAGGTTCGCCGAGTTACCGCGGCTGGCACGTCGATTCCATGCGCCTAGATTTTATCCAGCCTAGCGATAATAGCCAAAATTGCCAGCTGGAATTAAAATTTGATGAAAAAGAATTTGATGAAACTAAATTGCTAATCGAAGCCGTGTGGCGACACGTCAAGCAGCTGGATTTGCCAGATATTAGCCGCTATTCCAAAGACTACGCCGGCAGCAAGCAATTTGAGAAAGACTTGCTAGAAGATAAATAGATCAATGGTGCTCTTTCAGTAAAGAACTTTGGTCACTACTTTTGCCATGATGCAAAAGTAGGCAAAAAATCAAGGGCTAAACTCCGCGTCTTGGTTAGTTGTTTGTAAAAGTCGACAACCGGCTCGACGACTCCACATGACAGCCGGCCACTGGCATTATTCCAGTCCTCCAACAAGTCGAGCCGCCCATCCCAAGAAGTTGTCGCTTGTTACAACAACTAAGCCAGGACGCTACGTATACCCTATTTATTAAGTCAAAATTACAAATTGTAATTTTG
>JBOHNS010000036.1:0-15266 GCA_050730835.1 Saccharimonadales bacterium (SeqCode) | reverse complement strand
ATGTGATTGAGAGCCGTCAAAAGCCGACGCTGGTTTTGTCGCATAATAAGACGCTGGCGGCGCGGCTGTACGGCGAGTTCAAGCGCTTTTTTCCGGATAACGCGGTGCATTATTTTGTTAGCTATTTCGATTATTACCAGCCGGAAGCCTACATTCCTAGAAGCGATACTTATATCGAAAAGGATTCGGCGATTAATGAAGAAATCGATCGCTTGCGCCACGCGGCGACGGACGCGCTACTAAGCCGCAAAGACGTGATAATTGTGGCTAGCGTTAGCTGCATTTACGGCATTGGTTCGGTGGAGGATTACGGTGATTTGGCGGTAGAAGTTAAAGTTAATGAGCGGCGTGTGCGCGATAAATTATTGCGGCATTTGACGGATATTCAGTATCAAAGAAACGACATTGATTTTCACCGTAGCACATTCCGCGTGCGCGGCGACGTGGTGGATGTATATCCTGCCGGCGAAGAAGTAGCTTATCGAATTGAGTTTTTTGGCGACGAAGTGGAGCGGATTACTAAGATTGACCCACTGACGGGTGAAATTTTAGCAAAACTAAATTCCGTCAAAATTTTTCCGGGTAGCCACTATGTTACGCCGGAATCAAAACTCAAATTAGCGCTTGGCAAAATCGAGCGGGAACTGGAAGAACGGCTGGCGCTATTCAAAAAAGAGGGCAAACTATTAGAGGCGCAAAGATTGGAACAAAGAACTAGGTTTGACCTGGAAATGCTGCAAGAAACTGGCTTTGTCAAAGGTATCGAAAATTACAGCCGGTATTTGACTAACCGCGAGCCGGGCGAGCAGCCGGCGACGCTGATGGATTATTTCCCGGATGATTTTACGATGTTTATCGACGAATCGCACCAGACTATTCCGCAGCTACGCGGCATGTATAACGGCGACCGCGCGCGCAAAGAAGTTCTGGTGGAGCACGGATTTCGCTTGCCCAGCGCACTGGATAATCGGCCGCTAACATTTACCGAATATGAGCGGCATGTTAATCAAGCAATTTACGCTAGCGCTACGCCAGCGGCTTACGAATTAAGCCGCAGTCCGAAGCCAGCCGAGCAAATTATCCGCCCGACAGGATTATTGGATCCGCCAATTGAAATTCGTAAGATCGACGGTCAAATCGACGATTTGATTGGCGAAATCAGAAAAACTATCGACAAAAATCAACGGGTTTTAGTAACGACTCTAACCAAGCGCATGTCAGAAGATTTATCCGATTATTTAAAAGAAATCAACATCAAAGTAACCTACTTGCACAGCGATATCGATACGTTGGAGCGTAGCGACATTTTGCGCGATTTGCGGCTAGGAACTTATGACGTAGTGGTCGGCATAAACTTATTGCGCGAAGGTTTGGACTTGCCAGAAGTTAGTCTGGTGGCGATTTTGGACGCTGACAAAGAAGGTTTCCTGAGAAGCGAACAAGCCTTAATTCAAACCGTCGGCCGCGCCGCCAGACATTTGGGCGGCCATGTAATTATGTATGCTGATCATACAACAGGTTCCATGCAAAGGACGCTAGACGAAACCGATCGTCGCCGCAAAATTCAGAAGAAATATAACGAAGATCACAACATCACGCCGACAGGAATTAGCCGCGAAGTTGGCAAGGGCATGCGACCGGATTTGCCCGAAGAAGCCAAAAAAGCCAAGCTGGATCTAAAGAAAATTCCTAAGGACGAATACCCTAGCTTAATAAAAGACTTAACTAGCCAAATGGAACTAGCCAGCGCCAACCTGCAGTTTGAAAAAGCCGCCGAGCTGCGCGACATCATCCAAGACATCAAAAGCAAATTATAAAAAGTGAAGTTGACAGAGTAGTTTTTTAAAGAGGGTTTTGAAGCATGATCGTGCCGGCTTGGGGTCGCGACTAGTTAGCGCGTTTTGGATTTAGCGTGGCTTTAGCCGCGACCCCGTTGGCAGATTGAAAAACTAGCGACCTAGGTTGAGCGTGCTGGCTGTGCCAATGTCCGGCAAACCGACGGTCTTTGCTGTCTGATAGCGCTTTTTGTCGCGTCGGGCAACCACCGCAATCGCCAGCCAAGCTAGCACAATGGCGACAATGACTGCCACGATTAAGTAGCCTAGGATTCTGTGGATAATCATTTTTCTCCTTTTGGTTGGTTGTGGTTTTTTGAAGCATGGCCGGGCAGCCGCGCCAGCCAAAAACTGGCGGCGTTTTGCTTGGCTTGCTTCTTTATACTTAAAACTACTCTGTCAAAAAGCGTTTAGGAATCCGTTAGAACTCGACCAAACTAAAAAATATTACAACAAGTTAGCTCATAAAGCAAGCACGGCGGCCGCCAAAAAGCTAAACATCGGGCGTAAAAGCTGGTACAATTAGTCGTTATGGCGCTTATTAAACGCGACGAGATTATCAAGCTGGCGCACTTGTCGCGGCTGTCTTTAACAGAGGCGGAAGTTGACGAATTTAGCCACGAGCTGGAGGCAATTTTAAATTATGTCGAGCAATTAAAGCTGGTCGACACCACCGGTCTGGCAGCCACCACCAAAGTTTCTGGCAATAAAAATATTACGCGCCCGGACGTTATCAAAAGTTATGGCTACGACGTTCTGGATTTGCTAAAAAATGTGCCGGCGCTTGAAGATAATCAAATTAAAGTCAAGCGGATGATAGGATGATGACCTTGATCATTAATCATAGAACGTTGAACATTCATTTTTCATTGATCTTTGACCATTTTGGCGCTAGCCGGTCAATGGCCTACGGTCAATTAACGATCAAAGATCAAAGTTTAATGGTCAACGCGGCCGGAGGCCAGGCGTGAGCCAGTGGCCGCCGCTGGCCGAAATTGCCGCGCAAGTTACCAGCGGGCAGCAAAAAGCCATCGATTTAGTCGAGCAATCGCTAAAACTAATTGCCGCTAAAACTGATTACGGCAGCGTTTTATGGACGCTAGAAAATAGGGCGCGTCAGCGCGCCCGGGCGATTGACGAAGCTGTCAAAAACGGCGAAAATCCAGGTTTGCTAGCCGGCGTTCCGTTTATCGCCAAGGATAATTTTTTGTGTTTTGGCGGGGAAACCACGGCGGCCAGCCATATGTTACAAGGTTTTCAAGCGCCCTATCAGGCGACCGTCATCGAGCGGCTGGAAGCGGCCGGCGCTGTGTGCGTGGCCAAGGCCAATATGGACGCCTTCGCGCACGGCTCTAGCGGCGAAAACAGCGACTACAAAATTACCAAAAATCCCTACGATAAATCGCGCGTGCCAGGCGGCAGCTCCAGCGGCTCGGCGGCGGCCGTGGCGCTGCAACTAACACCGTTTGCCATCGGCAGCGACACCGGCGGCTCGATCCGTTTGCCGGCCAGTTTTTGCGGCGTGGTCGGCTACAAACCGACTTATGGTTTGGTGTCGCGCAGCGGCATTGTGGCCATGAGTAGCAGCTGCGATGTGGCCGGGCCGATCACCCAATCGGCGGCCGATGCGGCGCTAGTTTTAGAGGCCATGGCTGGCCGCGATCCGCTGGACAGCACCAGCATCGAACGCTCGACCGAAAATTACAGCCAGCCAAACGGCAGCCTGAAAGGCAAAACCATCGGCCTCGTCCAACAATATATCAGCCAAGACAATTTGCATCCCGACGTGCGCGTGATAATTGAGCAAAGCCTCGCCAAACTCAGCCAAGCCGGCGCCACGGTGCGCGAAATCAGCTTGCCAGCGACGGCTTTATCGCTGCCGGTTTATTATATAATTGTAGCGGCGGAAATTAGCAGCAATTTGAGCCGCTACGATGGCCAACGTTTCCCCTACAGCTGCCAGGATGCCAAAAATCTGGACGAAAGTTATTTCAAAGCGCGCGAAATTGGCCTGGGCAAAGAGTCCAAGCGCCGCATAATTATCGGCAGCTATGTCTTAAGCTCCGGCTACTACGAAGCCTACTATCAAAAAGCGCAAGAAGTGCGCACCAAAATCATCAACGAGTTTGAGGCCGCCTTTAGTGAGGTTGATTTTTTGCTTGGTCCGACGGCTGGTATCACGGCTTTTCCGATCGGCGAAATTGTTGACGATCCATTGCAAATGTATTTTACTGATATGATGACGGTGGCTGCCAATTTGGCCGGCATTTGTGCCATCAGCCTGCCGGCCGGCACAACCGCTCAGGGGCTGCCGGTCGGTTTGCATTTGATGGCGCCGCGCCGCGCCGACCGCGAACTATTGCAAACCGCTAGAGCAACTGAAGCATTATTAGGCTGGCACCAAAATGCTTAGTTCACAGAATGAAGTCATAATAATTGTTGTCGGGCTGATTGTGCTGGGTCTAGCCAGTCTGTTGCTTCGCCGCCGGCCGCGCACGCTTAACCAAGAATATTTTCGCCGTCAATGGCAAGCCGT
Organism: Saccharimonadales bacterium (SeqCode); assembly: GCA_050730835.1. GTDB lineage: Bacteria > Patescibacteriota > Saccharimonadia > Saccharimonadales > UBA4665 > JBOHNS01. The sequence continues at coordinate 10,895 of JBOHNS010000036.1, read as the reverse complement.
GCAGAGCCTGTGCCAGGACAAATCGACCTGGCCGCTGGCCATCATTAACGGCGATCAGCTGCTCGACGAAGCCCTCAAAAAATTGCATTTTAAGGGCGATACCATGGGCAAACGCCTGGTCGCCGCGCAACGCAAACTAAGCAACAACGATAGCACCTGGCAGGCGCACAAATTGCGCAATCGCCTGGTGCACGAGGCCGATGTCGGCTTAAAAGAAAATGACGTCAAGCGCAGCCTGGTCGGCATCCGCCAGGCGCTGAAAGACCTAGGCGCGCTATGACGATTGAATTTCTCAATTTTCAATTCTCATTTCTCAATTATTTTTCAATTCTCATTTCTCATTTTAGCTTGTTTGAAAAATGGCAAATAAAAAATAAATGTGAATTGGTAAATGGTAAATGTGAAATAGCCGGAGCTTGGTTGTGATTTCAGAAGAAGTTCGCAGGCGCTACACGGCCACCATCGGCATTGAATGCCATGTTCAGCTCAAAACCGCGAGCAAATTATTTTCGTCCGTTAGAAACGACGCCCGTGGGAGCGAGCCAAATACACTCATCAGCCATATCGATTTTGGCTTGCCGGGCAGCTTGCCGGTTTTAAATGAAGCAGCCATTCATTTAGCTTGCAAAGCCGCTTTCGCGCTTGGCACCACGCCGCAAGAATACAGTCGGTTCGATCGCAAACATTATTTTTACCCTGATTTGCCTAAAGGCTACCAAATTTCGCAGTTTCATCATCCGATCGTTCTAGGCGGCGAAATAATTGTAGATGTTGATGGCCAGCCAAAACGTATCGGCATTACACGCGCGCATCTAGAAGAAGACGCTGGCAAAAGCACGCATCCGGCCGGCAAAGATTATAGTTTGGTAGATTTAAACCGCGCCGGCACGCCGCTGCTGGAAATAGTTTCCGAACCAGACATGCACTCCTCGCGTGATGCCAAAGCCTACGCCCACGAATTGCAACTGCGCATGAAATACGCCGGCGTTTCGGAAGCCGATTTATATTATGGCAACATGCGCTTTGACGTAAATGTCAGCGTTAGCAAAACTAGTGAGCTGGGCACACGCAGCGAAACCAAAAACCTAAATTCCTTCCGCAGCATTGAAAAAGCCATTGATTACGAAATTAATCGCCAAATATACATTCTAGAAAAAGGCGGCAAAATCGACCAAGAAACTCGCGGCTGGGACGACGCCAAACAAAAAACCTTCTCGCAACGCAGCAAAGAAGACATCCAAGAATACCGCTATTTCCCAGAACCAGATTTGCCGCCGACAATTTTAGACAAAAAATACATCGAAAAAGTCCGCGCCGAAATGCCAATAATGCCTAGCGAATGGCGCAAGCGTTTGGCTAAACTCGGCCTGGACGCCTCGCAAACCGAAACTTTATTAGAAGCCCAGGTCGAAACCGGCCAAGTGGATTATTTATGGCCGCTAGAAAAAAGTTTAAACGACGATATTTTTGCCCGGCAATTAGCCAACTGGTTTGTCAATATCGAAATCCCGCTGCGCCGCGACGAAGCAGCAGTCCTAAACGAATTTAATGATGACCAACGCTTAAACTTTTACTCCGAAGTTCATAATTTGCAAACCGAAAACAAGTTAAGCTCCACCAAAGCCAAAGCCTTAATCACCGACGTATTAAAACTAGGCGCGCATCCAGCAAACATCGCTAAATACGCCGAAGATCAAGGCTACGTCCAGGTTTCGAACGTTGCCGCCATTAATAAAATAGTCGATCAAGTCCTGGCCGAAAACCCGAAAGCCGCCGCTGACGTCAAAAACGGCGAGACAAAAGCAATTGGATTTTTAGTCGGCCAAGTCATGAAAAATTCTGCCGGCCAAGCCAACCCAAAGCTCGCCCAAGACTTAGTCAAGCAAAAATTGGAGATCAATTAGCTATGAAACCCAAAGTCACCAAAGCCGTGATTGCGGCGGCCGGATTTGGCACGCGGTTTTTGCCGCAGACTAAGGCTATGCCCAAGGAAATGCTGCCGCTGGTCGACAAGCCGATTATTCAATATGTCGTCGAGCAGCTGGTCGAGGCCGGCATTAGCGATATCATTATCGTCAGCGGCTATTCTAAACGCAGTATTGAGGATCATTTTGATACGCCGAACCAAGATTTGCTGGTCAATTTGCGCCAGGGCGGCGTGCCAAAACGACCCTACATCAAGCAGATTGAAAAAATTGCCAACCTGGCCAACTTTGCCTACGTGCGCCAAAAAGGGCCATACGGCACGGCCACGCCGCTATCTAACGCCGCGCATTTAATCGGCGACGAGCCGTTTATTTACACCTTCGCCGATGATTTGATTGTGGCCCATCCCAACCGCTTCAAACAAATGATGCGGCTTTACGGCCAATTGCAGGGCTCGATTTTGTCCTGTTTGCGCATCGAAAACGACCAAGATTTTGCCAAATACGGCATTTTGGCCGGCGATCAAATTCGCCCGGACGTGCTGAAAATGAATCGCTTGGTCGAAAAACCCGGCCGCGCTAAAGCGCCGTCCAACTTTGCCAGCATCGGCGGCTATTTGCTGACGCCGGAGGTTTTCGATTATATCGAGCGCGGCCGCCAGCTCATAAAACCCGGCAAAGAATTTTTTCTAACTGATTGCGTTTTGCAGCCGATGATTGCTGACGGCAAAGCGCTATACGGCTGCGAACTTAAAAACAGTAAATATTACGATACCGGCAACAAACTGGAATATCTCAAAACCGTCGTCGATTTTGCCCTGCAGCACGACGACATCGCCGCTGATTTCAAAGCCTATTTGGCCAGCTTGGGCTTTTAATAGCCAGAATTATTTTGTAATTCACGTCGGTCGGTGCTATAATTATTTTTATGGACGGTTTAGCCAACGCTTCGGAAATTCTGATTATTATTGTCGCCAGCGTATTGAGCGTTTTTTTGGTAGCAGCCATTGCTACGCTCATTAAAATTATCCAATTGGTGCATCAGCTTAAAACCTTAACCGCTAAGGCTGAAGACGTGGCCGAGGTCGCCGAATCGGTCGGCGATGCCTTTCGCCAATCGGTCGACAAAGTTACGCTCGGCCGGATGCTCAATCATCTTATCAAAAAGGCCGCCAAAAAAAGGTAGGCTCAAGATAGTGAAAATCAAAGGCACTTGGAAGCTAAGACTTTTAAAGGAGAATAAGTTTATGAATTACCAACGAAAAAACCGAAAAAATCAAACCAAAAAATTAGCCGTTGGCACCTCCATGGCCGCGGCGGCCGGCTTTGTGGCCGGGATTTTAACGGCGCCAAGAAGCGGCCAAAAGACCATAAATCAGCTCAAAAAAAGCGGCCAAAAAGGTTTGCGCCGAGCCGACAGCCAATACGCTAAAACGCAAGACCAGTTGAACCAAGCTTTGGACGACGCCAAGCTGGAGGCTGCCAAACTCAGCGGCAAGGCCAAGGACGAGCTCAATGATGCCGCCGCCAAAGCCCAGCTCGCCAAAGATAAGACCCAAACCGTATTCGATTCTGTGCGCCGCGGCGCAACCAGCGACAAAGATTTGCAAAAAGCCTTGGATAACGCCAAAAGCGCGCTGAAAAATCTCAAAGATTATCTGCAAAAATAAAGCTTTTATAAAAGTTTGTAGACTTAACAACGAACTCAACATCCGGCCGCCAATTTGCTATAATTATATAGGTAAAATTAGAGGGGGATGATGCCGGCAACTTCGCGCCTCGGCGCCAAAGATTATGTGCATTTGCACAACCATACGCACTACAGTTTGCTGGACGGATTGACCAAAGTGCCGGCGTTGATTGAGCGCGTCCAAGCATTTCAAATGCAGGCTGTGGCTATGACGGACCACGGCACGCTGTCGGGCGCGATCGAATTTTACCAGGCCGCCACTGGCGCCGGCGTCAAGCCGATTATCGGCCTGGAAACTTACGTCGCCGCGCGCGGACATTTAGACAAAGAGCCGACCAAAGACAAACCCAATTTTCATCTAATTTTGCTGGCCGAAACCAGCCAAGGCTACCAAAATTTAATGCGGCTGTCGACCATCGCTAACCTGGAAGGCTTTTATTACAAACCGCGCATCGACCACGAATTATTAGCAACATATAATCAAGGTTTGATAGTTCTTAGCGGCTGCATTGGCGGCGAAATTGGCGATAATTTGCGCGCCGGCCAATACGCCAAGGCCAAACAAATTGCCGCATGGTACAAAAAAATCTTTGGCGATCGCTATTATTTAGAAATTCAGGACCATGGCCACCCCGATCATCCCAGCAGCTGGCCGGAACAAGTGGCGGTCACGAAAAAAACTTTTCAGCTCGGCCAAGAATTAAACATTCCGTGCGTCGTTACTTGCGACGCGCATTATTTAAACCACGATGACCAAGCGGCGCACGAAATTTTATTATGCGTGCAAACGGCCAGTTTTTTGAGCGACGAAAAGCGCCTGAGTCTAAAAGATTTTGAATTGCACGTAACGGATCCAAAAGAAATTATCAAGCGCTGGGGCAAAGATCATCCTGAAATTATCACAAATTCTAAAAAGATTGCCGAGCGTTGCAATGTCGAAATCGAGCTTGGCAAAATCCTAATCCCGACATTCCCGCTACCAAAAGGCGAAACCGAAAAGACGCACCTGGATAATTTAGTTTTTCGCGGCTTAGCCGAACGCTACGGCCAGGTAAAAGGCAAAAAACTAGCCGATTTGGACATAAAAACCGTCAAAAAAACGCTGCCCAAAACAATCATCGCGCGCGCCGAATACGAGCTAAGCGTTATGGATGACATGGGCTACAACGGCTATTTTTTAATCGTTCAGGATTTTATAAACTGGGGCAAAGACCGCGGCATAATTTTCGGCCCGGGCCGCGGCAGCGCCGCTGGTTCAATCGTGGCCTACGCGCTGAAAATTACCGAAATAGAACCGCTAAAATACAATTTAATGTTTGAGCGATTTCTAAATCCCGGCCGAATCAGCATGCCCGATATTGACATCGACATTCAGGACACGCGCCGCGACGAAGTCATCCAATATTGCGTCGAAAAATATGGCAGCCAGCGCGTGGCCAATATCGTAACTTTTGGCCGAATGGCCGCTCGCAACGCTATCCGCGATGTCGCCCGGGTTTTGCAGGTGCCATACGCCGAGGCTGACCGTTTGTCAAAAATGGTGCCGTCGCCAATTCAAGGCCGCCATATTCCGCTAGTAAAATCTATAAAAGATGATAAAAATCTAGCCGCGGAATATAAAAACAATCAAACCACTAAAAAGGTTTTTGATTTGGCAATCCAGCTAGAAGGCACCATTCGCTCGCACGGCGTGCATGCCGCGGGCGTAGTTATCGCGCCGGACGATATTGTCAAATTCGCGCCGCTCGAAATGGCGCAAAAAGGCGTGGTCGCCACGCAATATTCAATGGGTCCGATCGAAGAAATCGGCCTTTTAAAAATGGACTTTTTAGGGCTGTCAAACTTAACGATTATCAATAACGCGCTTAGAATTATCCGCCGGGTTTACGGCAACGATATCAGCCTAAACGATATCCCAAATGACGACGAAAAAACCATCGACTTGTTTGCTCGAGCCGATACGACTGGTATTTTCCAATTTGAATCGGCTGGTATGAAACGCTATTTGCGCCAGTTGCAGCCGACCGAATTTGAAGATTTAATCGCTATGAACGCGCTTTATCGCCCCGGTCCGATGGCCGAAATTCCCAGATTTATCAAAGGTAAAAACGACGCCGCCTCGATTACTTATCCGCACGAATCTTTGAAGCCGGTGCTGGAAGACACTTTTGGCGTGATTGTTTACCAGGAAAACATCATCCAACTGTTGCAATTAGTCGCCGGCTATTCGCCGGGCGAAGCCGATTTGGTGCGCAAAGCCATCGGCAAAAAAAAGCGCGACATTATGGCGGCTGAAGAGCCAAGATTTATCGCGGGTTGTCTGAAGAAAGGTTTGACCCAGAAAAACGCCGAAAAATTATGGGCTCAAATCCAGCCCTTCGCCGATTATTCGTTCAACAAAGCCCACGCCACCTGCTACAGCCAAATCGCCTATTGGACGGCCTATTTAAAAGCCCATTATCCGGCCGCTTTTATGGCGGCGCTAATGACCAGCTCGTACGACGATAGCGAGCGCCTAGCGATTGATATTAGCGATTGCTTACGCATGGGCATAGCAGTTTTGCCGCCCGATATTAATGAATCGTTTTTGGAATTTGCCGTCGTGCCCGGCCAGGAACCTAGAATCCGGTTTGGGCTTTACGCGGTTAAAAATGTTGGTTCGGGCGCAGTCGAGGAAATTTTGCGCGGCCGCAAAATTGATGGAGAATTTTTAAGCTTGGAAGATTTTTTAGCCAAAGTTAGCCCGCGGCTTGTAAACCGAAAAACCCTGGAAAGTTTAATCAAAGCCGGTGCCTTTGACCGCTACAACGAACGCTCGACCCTGTTGCATAATTTAGACAACATAACGGCTTACGCGGCGCGCCGCCACAAACAAGCTTCTAGCGGCCAGACTGATCTTTTTGGCAACAAAATTGGCGAAGATAGCGGCCTTAAACATTCGGTAACGCTAGAAGCGCCGGCTATAATCTACACCACCAATGAACAATTAAAATGGGAGCGCGAACTTTTGGGCTTGTATTTGAGCCAACATCCGCTGGCAGCTTATGAAACTTTTTTGGGCGAACAAACCAGGCCGCTCAATGCCTTGAACTCTGTCCCAGAAGCCAAACCGGTAACGGTTGGCGGCCTAATTACGGCTATCCGCGAAATCGTAACTAAAAACGGCCAGAAAATGGCTTTCATCAAATTAGCAGACCGCTTCGGCGAAACCGAGCTGTTAGCTTTTCCGAAAACATTTTCTGAAACTGGCGGCGTGTGGGCGTTGGACCGGGTAATTTTAGTTAATGGCAAAGTTAATAATCGTTCCAAAGACGGCAGCGCTAGCGATGAGCTAAAAATTATTGTCGAAACGGCCCGAGAAGTCACCATTAAAGAAGCCAGTAATTATCAGCCCAGCGGTCAAAAACCAAAACTGCCTGGTGCCGGCCAGGCCCTAGCGCGCGCTGAAACTGCGCCTCGGCCGCCGGCCGTCGAGACTGCCAACAATTCCGAGCGCGTCTATATTCGCTTGACTACCAGCCAGGACGAGCAGCAATTACTTAGGCTAAAATCGACTATTGACGATTTCCGCGGCCAAACCGAAGTCGTGCTAGTGCTTGGCCCGGACGATAACAAACAAATTATCAAATTGCCGGTCAAAGTCGCTAAATCCAGCGCCGCGCTGAACAGCTTGGAACTGGCCGCCGGCAGCGGCAATATAAAAGTGCAGTAATTTGGAAGTTGGAAGTTGGAAGTTGGCAAGATCGGAATCGCTAAAGCGATTGTTTTTAAAGAGGCTTTCTAGCCGCTTGGCTAGCTTCTAACTTCCGTCTTCTATATTCTATATTCCAAAACTAGCTAATAAATCCCACACCCTGACTCAGCACCACGCCGGCCATAATTACAGCCACTAGCATTACGTCCAGCCACGGATGATGGATCACAAATTCTTGGCTCTTAACTAACGCGCGCCGCCAATGCAGCCAGTGTTTAGTAAAAAATACAACGGTTGCTAGGACGACTAGTAGCGTCAGGGCGATTACAAGCGGTGCGTTGGCGCCAAAGCTGGTTTGCAGCCGCGATAGGTGCTGGGCGGCGGCGGGTTTGGCGGTGGCAGCCTGGAAATTGCCACTATTTGCCTGATTGCCAGGCGCGCTAGCTGCCACAACCGCACTGGCCGGCTGGCCGTATTCGGCGACGATGATCGTTTCCGACCCATGGCCTTGATAATTCGGCGCGTTGGCGATGCCAAAGCCGACATCACGGTATTGTCCGTCCAAAATATTGGCGCGGTGCTTGGGACTTTGCATCCAGGCGGCCAAAGTCGCCTGACTAGAGCCAAAACCATAAGCCAGATTTTCGCCGGCACTGGCGTAATTATAACCAGCCTTTTTGATGAAAAGCCACGGCGGTTGGCCGCTTGGCGTGTTGTGCGACCAATAATTAAGTTTAGCCATACTGCCTGCCTTGGCCTGGGCGGCATTCATCAGCTGGGAATTTAAACTTAAATTAGTTTCATCGAATTTTTGCCGGTTGTGATTGGTATCGATCAGCAGCTCGGCCGGACTAAGATTGGTGGCGTAGCCCAAAACGCTTTTGGAGCTATGACTAATATAATTGCCGGCCATCAGCCCCAGGCCAACCACCAAAAGCATCGGCAAATACGGCCAATAAGTTTTCATAAAGCCCTTGCTATGTTTCTGATGCGCCCCATGCCGCCGCTGATGATGCGGACTGACTGGCGGATGTTTTGGTTGTGCGGCTAGAACCATAATTTTAGTTTTGATTTGATGAGCTGTAAATTATTTTAGCACGCTTTTGCTAAAAAAAGCGCAATCGGTACAAAGCCATGGCGGCGGCGACGGCGACATTGAATGATTGTTTGCTGCCAAGCATAGCTATTGCTAGGATTATGTCGCTGGCCGCCAGCACTGCCGGCTCGATGCCGCCGATTTCGCGGCCGACGATTAAGGCCAGTTTTGGTGCCGGCTGATAAGTTTCTAAGGCCACAGCATTTTCGGCTTGTTCCAGGGCGGCAACCGTAAAGGCAGATTGCTGCAAGTTTTTTATAACTTCAAAAATATCATCGTGATGTTGCCAATTTATGCTTGCCTGGGCGCCCAGCGCTGTTTTGCTAATTTGGCGATTTAGTTTGGCGGCCAGATGCGGCAGGCGCGGATCATTCGTGCCACCGGCCGGATACGGCGTGTAGCCGGTCAAATAAACTGTTTGGACCCCCAGACCGTCGGCGCTTCTGAGCAGCGAGCCGACATTATGGCAGCTGCGCAAATTGTGGGCGATCAAAACTAGCTGGTTCATAATATAATCATTGTAGCAAGTAGCAAGTAGCAAGTAACTACAAACTATAAACTATCAACTATAACCTAATGAAATTTAGCAGGTTTCAGGTGGCAGACGGCAAGCGGAGGCCAGCAGCCACTAACAACTATAAACTAAAAACTATCAACTAAAACCTAGAATGTTAATTCTTGCTTCTTGCCTCACAACTCGTAATCCTTGATTCGTGCTTCTAATTCTGAATCTTGCCGCTTATGGTTTATAATGAAATTATATGAGCCAAGATGTGCGACTGGATGAAGAACGCGGTGCCCAGCATCGCGCCAATATTTTAGGCGTTGATTATTATGATACGTCGCAGGGCGAAAAAAATTTGTACCGCGATGTGCTCGGTTTGCAGGAGCTGTATGATTTGCGCCTGGTGCCGATTAGCGCCGACCAGCACAATATTTTATTTGGCATAATTAACGCTACGTCGCAGCAAACTATGGAAAATTTGCGCCGGCGCTTCACCGATCAGGTGATCCGCTTTGCCCTGATTTCTGACAGCGGCTACCGCGATTATATGCGGCTATACGATCCGCCAAAACAGATCGTTTACGAAGATATCGCCATCAATACCGCTGGCAGTCAGGGACTAATCGAAAAAGTTTCGGCGACGCTCGAGCAAGTCCGCGCCGACGATATGCTGGCCTATCTCGTCAGCCAGGCGCACAAATTGAACGCCAGCGACATTCACATCGAAACCGAAGAACAAAATGCCCGCATCCGGATTCGCATCGACGGCGTGCTGCACCCGATTGCCCATTTGGCTTACGCCAAGCACCACATTTTAATGTCGGCCGTGGCGGCGGCCGGCAACATTTCGACCGCTGCCGAAGAGGCGCAGCAGGGCCATATTGCCCAGAAAGTTACTATGGCCGACGGCGCCAAGGTTGACATCAACATCCGCTTGGAAACCGTGCCGACCATCAACGGCATGGATGTTGTCATGCGTTTGTTTAACATGCGTCCGGAAATGTACAGCTTGGATAAACTTGGCTTGTCGCCGTCCGAGCGGCAATTGGTCGACGAAATTATCGTCAAACCGAGCGGCCTGGCCATGATGGTCGGCCCGACCGGATCGGGCAAAACCACGACGCTGTATTCGATTATTAATACTTTGAACAGCGAAGAGCGCAAGATTTTGACAATCGAAGATCCGGTGGAATATCAATTTCCGGGCATTTCGCAGATTCCGGTGAAAAGCAGCGAGCATGGCAATGACGACAGTTTTGCCGACAAATTGCGCGCCATTTTGCGGCTCGATCCGGACATTGTCATGGTCGGCGAAATTCGCGACAACGACACGGCGCGTACGGCGCTGCAAGCCGCGTTGACCGGCCATTTGGTGCTGACCACGTTTCACGCCAGTTCGGCGGCCGCGGCCATCACCAGGCTAATGGATGTCATCGGCCAAAATCCATTATTCGTTTCGGCCATCCGGTTGGTCATGGCGCAACGTCTGGCGCGGCGCTTGGACGATGCCACCAAACAAGCCTACGATCCAGAAACCGCGCAGCTCAATAAAATCCGCGAAGTTGTCGACGGTTTGCCGCCCAATATGGAACGTCCAAACCTGGACGGCCTGAAACTATATAAACCCGGCACGTCCGAGGAAAATCCTTATGGCTACACTGGCCAGATCGCCATCCGCGAGCAATTTTCGATGACCGGCGAAATCCGCAAATTGATGGAAACTTCCAAGCAAGTTTTATCGACCGAAGATATCGAGGCCGCGGCAGTGCAAAGCGGCATGCGCACCATGCTGCAGGACGGCATTTTGAAAGTCGTCGCCGGCGAGACGACTTTGGAAGAAGTTTATCGGATGGTGGGATAGAATAATTAGTAGCAAGTAGCAAGTAGCAAGTAGCAAGTAGCAAGTAGCAAGTAGCAAGTAGCAAGTAGCAAGTAGCAAGTAGCAAGTAGCAAGTAGCAAGTAGCAAGTAGCAAGTAGCAAGTAG
>JBOHNS010000035.1:0-21131 GCA_050730835.1 Saccharimonadales bacterium (SeqCode) | reverse complement strand
ACTTGATGACATAGTGGAAGAAATTAACAACCGGCCGAGAAAAAGATTGGACTACCAAACACCCAATGAGGTATTCTTTAACCGGCTTAAAAACTTAGGGGTGTTCGGATTCTAGTGAGAATGTAGGCTTCCCCAGAAGATTATAATAACGTGGTATAATAGACCGCATGAAAACGCAAAGCTACACAGTACTTTATGAAGCCGACCCGGAGGGCGGTTTTGTGGCGTCTGTGCCGGCCTTGCCTGGTTGCGTTAGTCAGGGCGATAATTTGGAAGAGGCCGAGCGCAATATCACCGAAGCTATGGAGCTTTACATTGAAACGCTGCATGACGATAAACTTACCCCGCCCACAGAACATCTGTGGCAAGGCAAAATCGAGATTGCCATTTAAGTGGCTGGCTTCAAATCGCTGCCAAGTCTCAATCCTAACCAAGTAGTCAAAGTCCTAAAACGTTGCGGCTACGTGGAGTTGCGCCAAAAAGGCAGCCATCTGATTCTATATAACCAGCAAACCAAAAGCCGCGTAACAATCCCCATGCACAAAGGCAAGGACATTAAAAAACCGCTACTAAAGAAAATCATAGAGCAAGAAGCCGCAATGACAATCGACGAATTCCTGGATTTATTATGAATAAAATGGAGCAGGCATTCTTTAGAAACGGCTCCGGCATAGACTTTAGTGGTGAACAGCCCATCTCCAGTAGAACAATCCCAACTAAAAGAACTAAATATTAAGGCTAACGAGTAGGAAGCGAGTACTTATGAATATGATATCCGTCGGCAAATTTAAGCAAGTAGAATTAAGAGAAATTTGGCGGCACGAGGCTTTGGATTTTACTAATTGGTTGGCGCTAGACGAGAATCTTGAGTTACTTAGCGATGCGTTGGGCATTACTCTTTTTAATGCTCAAACGGAAATGGGTGTTGGAAGATTTTCGGTCGATATTTTGGCCGAGGACGATACTGGCAATAAAATAATCATCGAAAATCAACTAGAAGATACAGATCATGATCACTTAGGCAAGATAATAACTTATGCCGCCGGACTGCAAGCCGAGACTATCGTCTGGCTAGTAAAACGAGCACGTGAAGAACACGAGCAGGCAGTACAATGGCTGAACGAGAATACCAATGACCGGGTTAATTTATTTTTAATTGAACTGGAGGCTTGGAAAATAGACACTTCGCGACCGGCACCTCGCTTCAATATCGTATCCAAGCCAAACGAGTGGGCGAAAATTATCCAAAAAACTGGCGTCGGCAATCGTGGAATTAGTGAATATAATCTGAAACAGCAGGACTTTTTCACCAAACTACGCGAGTATGGTAAGGCTCACGCCAAGCATGTCAAAAGCTGGCAAAAACCTTTGCCGCAGCATTGGTATAACGTCAGTATTGGTTCATCCAAAGCCAAGCTGGCTGTAAACATAAATAAGACTCGCGGCTATGTCGGGGTAAATTTTGAAATTTGGGATGATCAAAACTTATACGACGAAATTATGACAAAAAAAGATGAAATTGAGCTAGAGCTAGGGTTTAATCTGCAATGGAAACCAAAACCTGGACGCAAAACCAGTCATGCCGAGATTCATAAGGCCGGCAGCATAGAAAACCCTGACTCTCAGAACGAGTTAATTCAATGGCTAAATGAAAAACTCGACTCAATGGCTGCCGCGTTCCCGAAGTATCTGAAGTAGTATACTGAGAGTCTGCTCTATAACACGTGGAAGGAAGCAATAACAAATGACAGTAAACGTACAACTAAGCAAAAGACTAGGACTAATTAACAACGTAGAGCCGTTTGTTTCTTTTGATAACAAGAAAAAGTCACAACTAGCAGGCGATATTAACAGGGGTGCTACCTTTGAAGAATTGCCAAAAGCTACTCAAGACATTATTACAAAAGCCGAACAAAACCGAGCTAAAGAAATAGCCGATTACAACGCTACACGGCTTAACATGAAGCAAGCTTACATTAACGCCCAAGACGCTTACGCAAGGAAGCTGTCTAGCGCCACTGAAGCCGACAAACACCAAGCCCTAGTAGACGAAGACTCCGTAGCGGCTAAGGAACTAGACGACCGTACTGACGTGGACTTTAGCATTGACTACAACAGCGGCGACCAAGTAACTGACATAAACCCATACTCACAGACTGATTACAGAAACTTTATCATGGACTGGAACTTACCGCCGCCAACTAAACGCCAATTAGACGACTGGATTGACCTTGATTACATTCTAATGAAAGAGGGCGGCTACGACGTTACAGAACTTGGCTACAAAGACCCAGAGCCTTGGTATGCGGAGTTAATTGCCTGGCAAAAAGACAACAAGCAAGTGGTTAGCTAATTGCTAAAACCGCTATAATATAAACAGAGGAAAACAAAAATGAAATTAAGAGGACGTTCCTCTATAGGTGTAATTTCGTGTCAGTTTATTAGATTAGGTGGGGGAATTGTTTAGGCTGCGCCAGAGGTAGTAGCTGGCTATGGATTCGTAGGGGTGCCAATGGTTTTTTTCGGCGATTTGGATAATTTGGGTTGGGGTTGGGGCGGATTTTAGGTTGTAAAGATTTTTAATGCCGTTTTTTATGCCTAGGTCGCCGGTTGGTAGGATGTCTAGGCGGCCTACGCAGAAAAGTAAGAACATGTGGGCGGTCCATTGGCCGACGCCTTTTACATCTGTAAGTTCGGCGATTATTTGTTCGTTGGATTGCTGGTATAGTTTGTCGAAGCTGATTTTGCCGTCGATGATGTGCTGGGATTTAAGGGATTTAAGGGGCTGCCCCGTAACAGATGAGTGATTTGCAAATATTGATTCTGTGAGGTAGTTTTGAAGCATGCCTTCTCGGAATACTACTCGGTTTGATAGCCCGGATAGCTACTATCACGTTTATGCGCGTGGTGCTAGCAAGGGCAACATTTTTCTGGAATCGGCCGACAAAGACTATTTTTTGTATTTGTTCTCGCGTTATCTTTCACACAAGCAAGTTACAAGCAAAAGCGGCGTAGCGTATCCTCACCATCGAGATCATGTCGAGCTGTTAGCCTACTGCCTGATGGATAACCATTTCCATTTGCTGATATTCCAGCATGAAATCGGCGCGCTGAGTGCTTTCATGAAAAGTATAATGACTAGCTACTCGGCGTACTTTAACCGCAAATATAAGCGCAGCGGGCATTTATTTGAAAACCGCTACAAATCGTCGCGCATCACGAGCGACGCATACTTGCTGCACATTTCGCGCTACATTTACCTCAACCCACGAAGCTGGAAATATTACCCGTATTCGAGCTTAATACACATCCGCCGTGCAAGCGAGCCGGAGTGGCTGCAAAACGAAAGGGTTTTAGCGCAACATGCCACAAGGCAGGCCTACTTAGAATTTGTAGCCGACTACGAAGAAAACCTAAACATGTTAGCCGAAATAAAACACGAACTAGCAAATCTGTAATTTCTTCATCCCTTAAGAGGCAGCCCGCCAGGAGCCCTAGGAGCCTAGGAGCCTAGGAGCCCAGCCGAAAGTTTGGCCGAGGAGCTAGACGGTTACGTCTTAAGGAAATGAAAAACAATCTTGAGACCTACCGGACAACGCTAGCTAAACCATGAAACTCGCCCCACTAGCTATGCTACAATTAAACCAATAAATAAACGTAAACGGGGGATCACGCTATGCTATTACTAATAATTGGAATTTTGGTAGTTTTGTGGCTACTGGGTTTCTTTGTGTTCCATCTCGGCGCCTTGATCCACATCTTGCTGGTAATCGCGCTAATCGTACTAATCGTCAAAATTATCAAGCGCGTCTAAGTTAGTCAAAAAAGGACGCCGTTTTTCTATAATCAAATTGGCTCAAATGTTCGACCATATTGTTCGCTTTGGGCAGTGGGGCATGGTGTAATAGCGGATGCCAAGTCAGCCAGCGGGGATTGTTGTGTAGTAGACGGGTTTAAGAGTTTAAGAGGTCGAACCTCTTAATGTTGGAAATTATTTTATAGTATGTAGTTTGCTTGGTTAGTTTTTTGTGGCTGGGTTGGCCTAAAAGTTGAACCTATAAAAACGTAAAACGGTTGACAATGGTTTTACGGCTTGTTAGAATTCAACTCGTGAATACCAGCACTGTTTCATCGAAATATCAGATTGTTATTCCCAAAGAGCTGCGCCAAAAACTGCAAATTAAGCCTGGGCAAAAAGTATCGTTTGAGCTGGACAGAAACCGCAATCTTAAGATTTCGGCAACCGATCCGGTGCAGGAACTCAAAGGCAAATATGCCGGAAAATGGGGCAGTGATCCGGTAGCCTACATTCGTAAGCAGCGCGACAAATGGGACGACTAAGTGGCAAAAATTGCGCTTGATAGCAGTGTAATTATTTATTTCTTCGGCGTGGCCGGACAGTTTCAAGACCGAGCCGCGGAGTTAATTGCAACCGGCAATTCAGGGGCAGAACTGATTGTGTCCGAACTGACATTTTTAGAACTTCTGGCCAAATCAAATTTTAGCGACATCGAAGCTCAGGGTCTATATGAACAATCCCAAAAATTACCACTGAGGGCGCAGCCGGTAGCTATAGCTGTACTTCTACGCGCTGCTAAGTTGCGCCGCCAACACAACTCTATCAAAACACCCGACGCCATTCACCTAGCGACGGCCATTTTGCGCGGCTGCGACTATTTCGTTACTAATGACCATAAACTACTAAAGCAAAAAATTCCCGGCATCGCTTTAATTTCGCTAGCAAAGCCGTTTAAAGTGTGAAGAACTCCAAATCCAACCAACCCCCGAAAATTAAACAATAACTAGCAAATCTGTAATTTATTCATCTGTTACGGGGCAGCCCCCTAGAAAACCTAGGAAACAAGTGTGTATAAAGGCAAGTTTTAAGCGGGAGTGGATGGCGGTTGCAGGATGCGATTTACAAGTTGGTCGAGCTGGTCGTTGGCCAGGTTGGCTTTTACGGAGTATCCCTCAATGCCTTGCTCGCGCAGGCCAGCCGGCGCGTCGGCTTCATTGAGATTGGATATGATGTGGACTTTTATATCGTGGCCCCAAGCGCTGGCTCGCATTCTTTCTAGAATTTGGTCGCCGGCGATTTTCGGAACCATTAGGTCGAGCAGTACCAATTTTGGCAGCTCTTTTTCTATAAGCTCTAGCGCGGTCTGGCCGTCGTACGCCACTAAACATTTATAGCCGATTAGTTCGAGCCTGGTTTTGTAAATATCTGCCAAGGCCGTATTGTCCTCGACGATTATAATTTTTGGCGGCGATCCGAAAAGTCCCATAATGCTAATAATTTTAATGCATCTGGCTTGGATTTACTATAACTTCGCAATGTTTAGATTGAGGCGGCTAGATACGGTTCTGCTACAATTGCTTACATGAAGATTCTGGCTTTGGCTGACCGGCCACCGCATTTGAGCTTGGATGGTTCGATTGCCGAGCCTTGCCAGCGGGCAGTGATTTGAAAAAATAAGGCCTCACTCTGAGAACCTATAGAAGAACGTCCTAGGGAGGGACTAAAGTAAGGCTTTTTGTGCCAGTTTTGCTAGGCGGGGGAATTGTTCAGGCTGCGCCAGATGTAGTGGCTGGCTATGGATTCGTAAGGGCGCCAATTGTTTGCTAGGGCAATTTTTGTTATTTGGGCTGGGGTTGGGGCGGACTCTAGTTTGTAAAGTTTTCGGATGCCGTTTTTTATGCCTAGGTCGCCGCTTGGCAGAACGCCTAGGCGGCCGACGCAAGATAGTAAAAACATGTGGGCGGTCCATTCGCCGACGCCTTTTACATCTGTAAGTTCGGCGATTATTTGTTCGTTGGATTGCTGGTATAGTTTGTCGAAGCTGATTTTGCCGTCGATGATGTGCTGGGCTAGGTTCCGGACGTAGCCGGCTTTTGCTAGCGAAAAGCCTACGGCGCGTAAATTCTCTGGCGATTTTTGTAATATTTCTTCGGTCGTTGGAAACTTGCCAGCAAATAATTTGCGGAAACGCTGTTTGATGCTAGCGGCCGCCTTGACGCTAAGTTGCTGGCCGATTATCGAATTTACTAGCGCGCCATAATAATCGCTATGCGGCGCTAGCGGCAAGGACCAACCTCGGTAATCACCGCCGCTAGTACCGGATCGTTATCCATCAAATGTTTTTCTGCTTTACGCAGATTGGTTGGCGTGGCTAGAATCATAACTCCATTCTAGCTTAGTAATCAAAGCAAAATCAGTTAAAATAAAAACTACCCATGAACAAAAAAACATCTCGCAGAATTACTGGTGCGGTGCTAGCGGTAGTGGTGATTATTGTTGTTTTGAGTTTCGTATTTTTGGGCAAATCTAAAACTTACCCTAGCAATAGCGGGGCAAACGCCAAAGGCATTGTGGTTACTAGCACTAGCGTTAGCCGCACTAGCGGCCATTATCAATATAATTTTCGGGTAACCAATAATGGCTCCAAGCCGTTTACCGGCGACGCGGTGATTACGCTTTTGGATAAAGCCAAATCTCCCATGGGCAACAAATTGATACTGACCGAGCATGATTTAGCGCCAATTGCTAGCAGCGTGGGTTCGGTTAGTTTGAGCGCTAGCGGTGTGACTAGTTTTAGCTATAAAGTTATTCCTGGTAATGGCGCTACGGCTAGATTTCCGGCCCAGCCTATCGCAAAGCCATAATTAGTGCTAGACAAAAATTATAATTTTGTTATAATTCGACTGGTTCAAGGAGAATTATATGATGAGCCTAAGCAATCATTCAACTAAAATAATAGATTGCCTAGAGCGAAGCTATATAATCAAATTATGATTAAAACTACTCAGAAGATTATTGGCATTGGTGCTAGCGATGGCGTTACTATTCCCAAAAAAGATTTAAAAAAACTCGGTGCGAAACGTGGCGATGAGCTACAAATTAGCGTTACGCTAGCTTCTAAACCAAATCAGACAAAGCACGACAAGCTGATGAAAGATTATGATTCGTTTGTCAAGCAATACGGCGCGACGCTCAAAAACTTAGCTGACCGCTAATGAAATATTTGACGTTGGAAGAAATTTTGTGGCTGCATTTTCAAGTGGTTGAAGATTTTGGGGGTGCGCACGGCGTGTGCGATGAAAATAGGCTAAAGTCGGTTATCGAAGCTCCGGCTCAAGCAGTTTTTGGCGCCGAGCAATATCCGGGCTTGTTTGAAAAAGCAGCGGTCTATTTGCGTAATATTATTGGCGATCACCCGTTTGCAGACGGCAACAAACGGACGGCCGTTACGGTTTGCGGAATTTTTTTGATGCATAGCGGGCAAAAACTAAGCGCCAGCCCAAAACAGCTGGAGGATTTTGCGGTTCGGGTTGCCACGGAGCGTTTAGACGTTTCAGCTATCGCGAGCTGGCTGGAAAAACACTGCCAATAGTTTGCTTGCGACCTATTTTTTAAGCTAGCGTATAATAATGTTTATGAATGGGCAGGATAAGCCGGACTTTAGCGGAGATGAAGCTTCGGCCAAGCATTCTGAGCAGAATTTTGCCGAGCATGCGGCTGCTTATAAGTCGCCGAAAAAAGGCGGTCGGCGCTGGTTGAAGCCGGTTTTGGCCGCGCCAGTAATTATAATTTTGCTTGTTTTGGCTGGCGGAATTTATTGGCTGGTGGGCCGTCACAATAACAAGCCGGTGCAGCCACACGCGGCCACTAGCAACCAGCCGGTTGCTAATCCAGCTGCCAATAGTTCAAATTCTAGCTCGGCCGGGCAATACGTTTCTAACGGCCAGGATTTGAATTTGACGTTTACGAAACCGGCTGGTTGGACGGTTACGCCGGCCTCCAATAATAATTCTAGCGATCAAACGATTACGCTTAATTCGCCGGTGACTAGCCTAACTTCGGCTAGCGGCGGCAGCGTAACTGGCAAAGTGACGCTCAGCATTCGGCCAAAATCCAGCTCCATCAGCGAACTCAGCGCCGATAAGGCCGAAACCGCCCAAAAATCCGCGCAGTTTGGCTACAGTCAACCAGCCAAAGATCAGTACAGGTATCCATATTTGACGTTTATTAATTTGAATGGCGGCGCTGATCCAAGCGGCCAATTCCAGGAAGTGATGATTACCGGCGTCAAGCATTTTGCCAAAGGCAGCGCGATAACATCCGCCAGTTTGACGGGCCTCGATCCGATTATCAGCGCCAGATTTTACAAATGTTCCACGCAGGCCTGCAGCGGCTCGGCCACCGCGCCGCTCGGCATCACCAATGCGACTTGGCAAAACGCCGCAACCGCTCAGCAAGCCTTGGCCATCTTCAAATCGCTTAAACTCAACTAAAATTGAATACAAAATTAGTTCAAAAACGCCTGGGATTTGTGCAGATGAAAATTTTGCAGGTTTAGAATTTTTAGCTGGTTTTGGTTGGCAATTTTGGGATGGAGCCTTGCGGCTGGCCGTTATATTCGGCGGCCAGAGTGTTGTATTGATTGACTGATTGGTTGTATTGGCTGATTAGGTGGTTGATGGTGTTGACTTCTTGGCTGTAGCGGGCGTAATAATAGTTGTCGCTTTGGGCGTTGCCGGCTGCGGCGGCGCTGCCGCTGGCGCTAAATAGTGAGTTTGACCTGGCTTCGCCCGCGTAAACGGCTGCTTGTTGCTGGTTAATTTTGGTTTTCAGGCTGGCAAATTTTTGAGTGATTTGCTTGTTGGCGGCGACGACTTTGCCGCGATTGGTGAAATATTGATGATAATAATTAGTTAATTTTTGCGGCAGCGGGGCAAATTCCGTGCCCAAAATGGAGTGCAATTCGTTGCCGCGCTGGCCAGGTTCGCTAACCGCGTAGTCGGCCAGGCGCGCGTTCAAATCTTTATTTTCCAGCGTTTTATACTCGCCTAGGACTTGCTGATTGACGCTGTTTTTGGTCGATGAATTCAGCTTGGCGTAGGCGGCGTGCAACATTTCGTGGGCCGCCGTGACGATTTCGACGCCGTGCAAACTGGCCGGCATTTGCCGCAAATAAATCTGTTCGCGGCCGCTGGAACCAGCCACAAAACAGCCTTGCTCAATAAATTTTTTGCCCTGTTTGACACCGCAATCGCTCGCCAATTGGCCGGTGCTAACCAGCCGTGGATGCGTCTTAAATAATATCAATTTGCCCGTTCGCGACAAGCCGGCTTGGACGGCCAGCGACTTGATTTTCGGCCGAGCGTTAGCCAAAACATAATGGTTAGCAAGCGGCCGGTAGGCAGCAGCAACGGCCACGATAATCAACACTAATATTATTAATAGTGCCAACAATCGGCCGCTTTGGTTTTTGGACTTCGGGTTATAAAAATTTTTCAATTTGATGATTTAAGCTTAATCAAATTATACAACAAATCCCGGAATATTTGCTTGTAATTATCCAAGCATTTAGTATATGATTTTTTAAGCAATGGAGCAGATACTTTCGGCGCGGCAGTTTGATCCACAGCAATCCGACCAGTTTGATGTTTTTCAGCCGATTAATGGCGATGTTGCCGGCAAAAATTTATTGTCTATTCATCAGCTCAGTGATAGCGATATCTATGATTATATTGAAGAAGCGCGCGCAGCTAGCGAAATTGTAAACGATCCGGCGCGCGGTGGAACTGGGCTATTGCAATTTACAGTCTTAAAAGCCGTTATGCGCCAGCCGTCAACCCGGACAGCCGGAACTATGGCTACGGCTATGCATAAACTTGGCTGCGACGGCGAAGTAATCAGCGGTATGAGCAGTTCATCCGAAGCTAAAGACGAGTCTAGGTCTGATTCTTGGCTAGCTTTTGCTACTCAGACCGACATACTTGCTACGCGTACGGCCGAAGACTACGGTCCGGCATACGCCGCTCAAACCATTGGCGAATATCACGCAAAAGGCAAACTAAAACGCCAAGTACCAGTCATCAATTTAGGCGACGGCAAAAACGAACATCCAACCCAGGCGCTCAGCGACATGTTTACTATTTATAGTAGAATTGGCAGCCTTGAAGGCAAAGTGGCTTTAATGATGGGCGACCACGAACGATATAGGGCGCATCATTCATTTATGATTGCGGCCGCAAAACTCGGTATGTATGTAATTGCCGTAGAATCAGATGCGGTGCGAGTTCCTGGTTCTATAGCTAATTTATTTGGCGACAGACTTCAGAGAACTGATAATTTAGACGAAGCCTTGAGCGATGCCCACGTTCTAGTTCTAGGCCGAAAACCCAAAGAATATGACGGGGAAGATGAGATCGAAAAAGAACGCACCAGACTAATGAACGAATATTACGCGAAAAATATAGTTAATTTGGCTAGACTTCAAAAAATGCGACCCGATGGCGTAGAGCTTCATCCCCGGCCGCGCGGCCAAGAATCTGATCCCGACATAGATTTCGCTGCCCAATCCGCAGAAGTAGAACAAATGGAAAATTTAGTGCCTATGCGTATGGCCATTATTGCCACACATATGGGCAAATCAATATTGCACAGCAAATAATCATCATATGAAATTGAGTTCGGCCATTGGGTTGTAGTAATTTTATCATCAAAACGTTACAAAAGTTACTCGATCGGGTAGTTTTTGTAACGTTTTATGGGCTTGGTTGGACGAGCGGGAAAAGTTTTGGCAGTTAGATTGATTTAAATATTAAGCTTTATTTTGCTAGAATAAGCTTCAAGAGGAAAAATATTAAGTGCCTGACGAACAAAAACCAACTCCCGAAGCGGATAGCTCAGAACCAAAGAGTGAAGATTTGCCGCGGCAGAATGTGGTTGAGGACGAGCAGACGGATTTGGCGGTTGATGATATTGCTAGGAATGAAAGTGATGAAATATTAGCAACTGAGGATCAGCGCGCCGATCAAAATTCCGGCGCCGTTTCTCGCTCGCGGCTCAGCCGCTGGTGGCATAATCCGAAAATTCGCTACGGCACCGTTTTGGCAATACTTATAATTATTATTGTGGCTGCGCTGGTCAAACCGTCGCGCTTTTTTGTGCTCAATGGTCTTGGGTTTCGCGAACAAGCCAGCTTGAGCGTTATTGACGGCACGACTAAATTACCCCTGCAAAATGTCGAGATTAAACTAGCCAGCCAATCAGCTAAGACCAATAATAAAGGTGTCGCCAGACTAAAACATCTGAAATTCGGCGCGCACAATTTAGTTATTCAAAAAGCCGGCTTCGCCAGCCTAAGGCGCCAAATTAGCATTAATCTGGGCCAAAATAGCTTGGGCAAAATCGGCCTAAAAGCCGTCGGCATTCAATATAAATTCAAAGTAACTGATTATTTAAGCGATAAGCCGGTCAGCGATGCGGCGGCCAAAAGCGGTAAATCCAGTGCGTTTTCCGACGCTCAAGGCAAAGTGCTTTTAAGCGTAATTAATCGTAGCGCTAGCGTAGTTACGGCTAGCATTTCGGCCAAAGGCTACAAAACTACTCAAGTAGCTGTGAAGTTCGACGCGCGGAATAAACTAACGCCAATTAGTTTAGTGCCAGCCGGCCAGGACGTTTTTATCAGCAACGCTAATGGTAATTATGACGTCTATAAATTTGATCTGGACGGCCACAACCAAAAGCTGTTGCTGGCCGGCAGCGGCAACGAAAACGCTAACATTACGCTAAGCGTCAGCCCGGACGGCCAGCAAGCCGCGCTGGTCGACACCCGCGACAATATGCGCGACGCCAGCGGCAATTTGCTGCAAACCTTAAGCGTGATAAACGTGGCTAGTGGTGCGGATTTAACTATCGACCATGCCCAGAATATCCAGCTCATCGATTGGCTGAACGGCCGCTTGGTTTACCAGGCCAGCGACTATAGCGCCAAAGGCACGGCCAGCCGGATAACATCGTATAATGTTGCCCAAAACAGCCGAGTGCAGCTGGATACTGCTAGCGGTTTTAGCGCCGTTTTTAGCGATCAGGGCAAAATTTATTACGCGCCGGCCGGCCCGGTTAATTCGCCGAGCGGATTTTTCGTTGTCAATGCTGACGGCTCGGGCAAGAAAAAATTATTCAATCAGCAAATTTGGAAGATTTATCGGCCAAATTATAATACGCTGGATCTGCAAACGCCGAACGGCTGGTACGATTATAATCCCGGCTTCCAGGCGCCGAATCAAATTGCCACGCCGCCCGATCCCGAAAATTATAGCTTTTTCGTCAGCCCGAACGGCGCGAACAGCCTCTGGAGCGACGTGCGAAACGGCCAAGGCACGCTGATTTTGCATAACATTGCTGCGTCAAAAAATACAACTTTGACGGCCGCGCCCGGCCTCGGCCAGCCGCTGCGCTGGCTCAATAATTCGATCGTTATTTACCGCGTCGCCACCGCCAGCCAAACCGCCGATTACGCGCTCAATATTAATGGCGGCAGCCCGCACAAAATCGTCAACGTCGTCAATAGCAGCGGTGCCAACCCCAGCTTCTGATTATTGAACCTTGAACATCAATCATAGACCTTTTAAAAACGGTCAAGGGGGGCTGTTTCTGACAAGTCCATAACTGCCTAAATTAGCTTGTGCTAAAATAAGCTTGATGAAACTTTTTAAACCTCGTCACAATCAATCGGCTGGCGCCAGCAGCGCGCCGATATTTGTTTCGCCGCCCGAGATGAGCGCCGCGCAGCCCGCGGCCGTGGCCAAATCGCACCGCAAATTGCGTAATTGGCTAATAGCTCTTGGTTTGATTGTGATTGTCTTAATTATTGCCATCGTCGCCTACCGCCAATTTTCCGCGCCGCCAGCGCCTGACGCGACCAGCCAGCCCTCCAGCCAGCCGATTACCAAACACTAACCTCCAAACTGTGAAATTATAATATTTAGCGTTGCAAAAGATACTCGACCCAAATACATTTTGCAACGTAGTTATTTATAAAATTTTTGGATTAAATTGAGGCGTTTTTAGTGCGCTATAATTGGACTTATGGCTGTCAAAAATTTTCATGATGTTTTAGATTTCGGTCTTGTAGAATTGATTAATCGGGGCGCGGTTGGTGTTTTGCCGACGGATACGGTTTATGGTTTGGTGGCAAAAGCTGACAATTTGCCGGCTGTTAAAAATTTATATAAGTTAAAATCACGGGCCGATAAACCCGGCACGATTATTGCGGCGAGCATCGATCAGTTGGTTGATTTGGGCATTAAGCGCCGCTATTTAACAGCCGTCAGCCAGTTCTGGCCGGGCGCTGTCAGCGTGATTTTGCCGGTCGGCGAGCAGTTACATTATTTAAGCCAAAATTTGCCGACGCTGGCCATGCGCTTGCCGGCAGGGGCAAAAATTAACCAGTTGCTGGAAAAAACCGGGCCGCTTCTGACCACCAGCGCTAATTTGCCGGGCCAGCCGCCGGCCGAAAACATTGCCCAGGCCAAAAATTATTTTGGTGCGCGCCTGGATTTTTACGCCGACGGTGGCGATTTGGCTGGCCGGCAAAACTCGACCATTATTCGGATTATTGACGATGCTGTCGAAATCGTGCGAGCGGGCGCGGCCAAAATTTAAAGCTAAAATATTTTCGAGCTAGCATCGCTTAAAAAGGCAGAATAACTATCCCAAACTATGCCCGCAGAGGCGACTATCCCCTCACGCCAAGTACACACG
The DNA here is from genome assembly GCA_050730835.1 of Saccharimonadales bacterium (SeqCode). Taxonomy (GTDB): domain Bacteria; phylum Patescibacteriota; class Saccharimonadia; order Saccharimonadales; family UBA4665; genus JBOHNS01. The sequence goes on along the minus strand of JBOHNS010000035.1, from coordinate 7,576 downwards.
GATAATAAAAAAGGCTACAATGTAGCCTATGAGCAAGAAACTATTTAAGAAACTGATTAAGAAGGCTTCGACGCCCGTTCCAAAAGAACAGGATAAACAGCTACATCCCGCAATTTAATGGACACGTTTAATATAGATACTGTATAATTAAATATAGCAGGAATCCGCTCTATCCAACTGAGCTACCCGAGCCTATTCTTATTGTGATATAAAAGTGCCAATCGGTTGATTAAACAAAAAAGGCCACGACACATACGAATACATTTGATGTTTCATATGGTCGCAGCCTGCATTTTCTTGCTCAGCGCGAATTGTGTGTCCCTCATTCATTTTCTATGAGTAGAGGCGCTTGTTAAGCTTTTAGTATTTTACCACAATCGTTATGAAACACCTATTTTAAGGTACAAAAAAACAGCCCTCGAAACTGAGGACTGTTTGGTCTTTCTACTTTTATTTTACACCCAAGAATTAGCATTTTCAACCTTAACAGGAATGACTGCACCTGTCTACTTGCTATGAAGGGATAGTCGCCTACGAGTAGACCATTTCTTGTAAGTGGGTTGTAATATTCACTACTTTGTGGTACACTCCTTGTCAAGATTAACGCATTGACTAAACACCTTCGAAAACTATCGGTAGCCGCCCCATTGGTTTTGGTACTCGGTGTTCTAGCCGTCATTGTTATAGCAAACACTAGTCATAAACCCGCTACTGAAATAACTACCGAGCCTACCGGATATGATTCAGGCCAGACAATAGTTGTTGGCAGCGTACCAGATGCTGTACCTACTAACACTAAAAAGCCTGCCGCGAAAACAGTTACGTCTGCTCCTAGCGCGCAGCCTACAACTTCTAACTATTCCCAAACATACTACTCAGGGAATGGAACATATAATCCGGTTGAATGTATGCCATATTTACTGTCAGCGGGCACCGCGTTAGGTAACGCCGTATTAAGCGACCAACAGGCCACGACCTCAACCGCCGAAGCCGCTCTGGGTAAAGAAGAAGCCGGCGTCATGAGCAGCAGTGAGGAAAACGCGTTTATGAACCAAGTCTATACTAAAGCCAATGCCGCTATAAATGATTTGTACAGTCTTAACGCCCAAGCCGCTAAACAACATGGTTGCCAAACGAACGCTGGTAAACCGATTCTTTATACTCTCAACCCCGTTAACTAAATTTTTTGCATTAATCTAAACTGTTTGCTATAATAAAACTAACGAAGCGGCCAACCGCGACGAACCAGCCTACTCATAGAAAATGAATGGCACTCCTCTCTAGGGGTGTTTTTTTAAAACAAAATATCTCCTAAGGGGAACGCCTTAAAAGGAGATACTTTGTTATGATGCCAAATTCAGCCTCAGGTTCATCAGTTTTAGGTGGTGGAGGAATCGGCAGCGCCGGTTTAATGAGCTTTTCGCCTAATGCCAGAGTTTCGGTGCTCGGACAAAATGCCCCGGCTACGGCCCCAGCGCCCACGCCGCAAACCGTCAACACAGGTTCGACAGGCACCTCGACAGCCACTCCAGCTGGCCTAGCGTCATTCCCTGCAAGCTACCGGCCTACAGCTCGGTAACATTCACCAAGACTTAAATACTACCAATCAAGAAAAAGCGGCCGCTATAGCTGGCGGCCAAGCCTCCTACACCAACCAGGCTAACGCCCTGTCTAATCAACCCCGCAGATTATTGCTAACAGCTATAATTTATGATAAAGTTAATCAAATAAATCTTAAAAATCATGAATAACCATTCCAGCCAATTTGAGCATGATAATTATCGGCTCGAGCGGAAAAACTCTAGCAGCGGCAAAAAACCAGAGCCCAAAAAACCAAAGCCGCGCTCTAAGCCTATGCACGTGCCCTTGCCGCAATCGGCCGCCGAAAAGCACCACAAAAAATCCAAACAGCCTGAAAAATTATCTAAGCCAAATTTTCAAGAATCCGGCGATTTGCCGCTGCACCAAAATATGAGCCAGGAATGGGAAATTCCACTGCATGCTAGCAATGCGGCCGCCGAACCAGCGGCTACATCGAAGCTGCATCGTGGCCAGACGCAAAGCCGCGCCGAGTCCGAATCAAGCAAACACCAGGCTGAGTCAGGCGACAAAAGCCAGCCACAAGCTGAGCCAAAAGATCTAAAATCTGGCCAGCAATCTGGCCAAGAACAAGAAAAGTCTAGGCAAACTCAAAAAGACGACACAGAACCGCAAAATGCCGCTGCTTCGCAGTTTGCGCCAGCCGCCGAACAGTCGGCCGAACCGGCGTTAAAAGCGAGGGACGAGCCAGCGCTCAATGTACCGCCGCCAACCATCGCTGAGTCGCCGAACACGCCCGAACCGCAGTGGCAAATGACCGAAAGCTGGCCCGATCCGGAATGGATGCAGCCAGGCGCCGCGCCGGCGGACAGCCCGTTTTTTAGCGGTCAGCCGCTCGATGGCGCTGCTAGCGAAAATTATTATCCGGCTGCCAAGGAGCCGGCCGCCAATACTGCCGCCAGCGCGCTTAATCACGAAACATTGGACTTAGCCGGCTCAGCCGATCAGCTAACCAATCCGTTCGAAGAGCTGGTCAATAAAAACGCGCCGCGAATCGAGCACAGCGCCTGGCATCGCATTGAGGTCGATCCGCGCACCGGCCGGCCGCTGGCCAATCCGGAATTAGAATACGGCCAAGCTTTCGCCCAGGAACAAAAACCAGAATCGGCCTACGAAAATCCAGCTAATCCAGCTAGTCAAAATGATGACAGCGAGGCAGAAATCAGCGCCGCCAGCGGCCAGCTAGCCGTTGGTCATTCGCCGGATGTCAATTTGCCGCCAGTGGCACCCGAAAAAACCAAATCCCGACCAGCTCGCAAAAATTACGACTTGGCCAAAGATTTCGGCACATTCAGTCAAATGCGCTCACCGCTCGCCAACTTCAACACCGACAACCTGCTGCTCTGGAGCGGCGTAGTTTTGGTAATTTTGGCTATCATACTGGCACTTGCTTTGTAGCAGTTTTCGGGCAACATTTTGTTACAATAAAACTAAATGACATTCGACGATTACCAAAAGGCTGCCCTGCGCACCGCTAATCTCGGCCAGAAAAATGAACTGTTTCATTTGGTTTTGGGTCTAGTCGGCGAAAGTGGCGAAATCGCTGAAAAAATCAAAAAATGGGTACGCGATCAAGCTTCCGACGAAACCAAAATAGACATAGATGACTTGACCAAAGAGCTCGGCGACGTGCTGTGGTACGCGGCAGTTTTGTCGCAGTATTTTGAGGTAAATTTTAATGACGTGGCGGCGCGCAATATTGCCAAACTGGCTGACCGCCAAAAACGCGGCGCCATAAAAGGCTCGGGGGACAACCGCTAGCTTTTTATGCTATTTGAACCATATTAACTTATGAATTCCTGGCGCAGCCATTCGTCCAGGCTGTCGCCGCCGCCGCCGGCCATGCAGACTACCAAATTGCCAACGCGTAAATGATTTTCGATGGTTTTTTTGAGTCGTTCACCGCGGCGCGCCGGTTCGGCGATGGCAGGACCTGTCAGGTGGTTGATCATTTCGTTGGGGCCGATGACGCGCTGGTTGGGATCTTCGCGCGCCAGGTAGCTGGGCAGCCAATAAACTTGCGCGGCGCCATTGAAACAATCGCCGTAATCATCGATCATATAGTGCTGGCGGCGGTTGGTTAGCGGCTCGTAAACCACGATTACTTTTTGATTTTGGTCGGCCGTCTCGAGCGCAGCGCTCAAGCCGCCGCGGATTTTTTCCGGCGTGTGCGCGTAATCGCTGTAGAGATTGGGTGCGATTTGCTCCAGCCGCCGCTGCATGCCGGGAAAATTATTAATTTTTTCGATCAGTTTGGCCAGCGGCGTTTTGGTTAATTGGTGCACGGCCTGCACGGCCAGCCAGGCGTCCAAGCGGTTGTAGCGGCCTTTTAATTTGATTAATTCTATTAGCGGCTGGTCAGAATTTTGGACCAATAAATTGGCCGGCGACTTTAATTTCAAATATTCATAATCTTCGTGCCAGAGAATTGTGCGTTCGGATTTGCCAATAAATTCGCGGAAGGCCGACTTATAATCATCGCGGGTTTTGAAGATTTCGTGATGGTCGTAGGACACGCCGCTGATTAGGCTTAAATGCGGCTGGAACTTCAAGAAATTGCGCTCGAATTCGTCGGCTTCGTAGGCGAAAAACTGCGAATTTGTATGATATTCGCCCATGTCGCCGAAGGAAATTTTGGCGCCCACGGAATAACTCAGCGGCAAATCTAATTGTTTGAACAGCCAAACGACCATCGCGGTCGTCGTGGTTTTGCCGTGCGTGCCGGCGACGGCGACCAGCTTTAGCTTTTTTTCATGCAAAACTTCATTCAATAACTCATCGCGCTTGGATGTTTTGATATTATTTTCGCGGCAAAATACTAATTCCGGGCTATCCGGCTGCTCAATCGTCACAGCTGACGAATAAACGTACCAATCAATCGCTCGCCGCGCATGATCTTTGGCGATTTGCTCGCGCGTCTGGCCGATGTGAATATCGTCCAACCCATGGCTTTTCAAATAGGCAATATACTGCGAAGCCTGCTTGTCCGAGCCGGAAACTTCGTGCCCAGACTGCTTGGCAATCTGCGCCAACGGCCCAATCGCTGTCCCGCCAATCCCGCTAAAGAATATATGCATATATTTAATTATAACGGCAAATAGGAAATAATCATAAGCAGCTAGAAACCAAAAAACTGATAAAATATTACCATAGCAAATATTACTATTTCCAAATAGCGCCAGCGCCAGGCTGTATTTAAGTTATTAAGCTGAAAACTTCACGCCTAAAAAGAACTAATCTTATTGGCTTATCTCAGCTACAGTTTTCCGGATTACTTCTAATATTTGTTGCATGGTTTCGGAGCCGCCGCTTAAGAAATCCCAAAGTTCGTCTGCGATTAGCACTTCTTCCGGAGCGAAAAACTTTTTAAATTCGATTAAATAGTTAAAAAATCTTGCCTTCTCGTGGCCAGTTGCCGTATCGGATGTTGGGTCAAACGGAAAGCCGAGTAAAAATTTAACATCTTTTCCGGGGTTAGCGCAGCTTAGTGCAGCTTTGGCGTAGAGTATTTTTTGCTTTTCGCCGCGGCCTTCGCCGGAGTTTGGCCGGACCGATTTTAATTCGATAGCAATAATTTCGTTGGCTTTTTCGATGTAGACATCTGCCGTAAAAGGCAAGCTGTCGACTTCTGCCGCCACCGGATCAAAATTAAATAGCAATTCATTTTCTTGATCCAAATTTGGCTTACGTGCGCCAGCCTTTAAGTCTCTAACCAGTTGATCGACTTGTTCGGCTTGGGATTGTTTGACCGTTAGCTTAAAACTGCCGCTGAAATTGCGTTTGTAGCCGCCCGACAAGACATGAGCAATACTTTCGAAGCCAGAGCCGAGCGACGTATTTAGTCCGGCAGCCAGCTTGCGATAGCAATTAAATATGGCGTTTCTAAGTTAAGTTTGCCTAATTCCTGGCTGAAACATTTTAATAAGGCGTCGTGAAAAGGCGCGTTGCGGATTTGGGCGCCTAATGCGGGAAAGTTTTCAATTCTTTTAATTAGGATAGCCTTTATGACTTCGCTAATCCTATTTTGTTGATCTTGAGTTAGGCTCATGTGTTTTGTCCTTTAAGGTGAAAGATTGTTTCTGAGTATGGATTTCTGTCGCGCTCGGTGCGGTTTAGTACCGGGCGCTTGTAGCGGTTGACTATTTTCATATTAGCTCTTGCAGCTATTTCTGGGTATAGGTTGTATTTGTCGTTCGCCACCAGAAAGACATTAGCATCTTTTTTGAGGTATGGTTTGCAATTGCTAAGTACATCACTAATTCCTTCAACATAGGCTTTGCGTGCCTCGATGCCTTGTCCACCATAAAGCGGGCCGATTTCTAAGTCGTCTTTTCGTTCAAAGCCAAGCAGGTCGTAAGCGTAGGCGTGTTGCTCGTGATAATCAATTTGTCCAACATAGGGCGGCGAGCAAAAGATACCAGCTAAGCTTTGATGCTTCAAGAGTTTAGCAAACGCTGGATTTTGCTTATTAACCTCGTCATAAATGTTGACAGTTATTCCGTCGCCGGCAATTACAGAATAATAGGCCGGCTGGCGCAGGGCATCAAACTGCGCAATTCGTTGCAATGTATCATAGCCATAGCGGCTGAGCATTTTCCGGATCGAAAAAAGTGGTTTGCAGATTTTTTTGTGCTTGAAGCAATAGTAAGTTTCTAGCTGGGGCTGTTTTAAGGTCGCCAAATCGCTGTGCGTTGTGGCGCGGCACGAGCGGATGGTTCGGCTCAAAATCAGCGCCAAAATTTTACGCATTTTGACGTCCGGTTCGCGCCGGATGACCTGAAAAACATAATCAATTTCCTGACGCACATTATCTAAATACCAAATATCTAAAAATGTCGCGGACTTATTTTGGCACAATTTTACGTTGTATTTTTTTACAAGTTTTTGGTAAATTGGCAAAAACTGTTTGGCTTTTTCGGTGGTATATTTATTTTCATCAATTTGGCCATGACTGATTTTGTATCTGAAATCAGGGCCGGGAAAATGCTCGGTGTTAAATTTTGCCAGCTCGGCCATTAGAGAATTTTCAAATTCTGTAATGGCGTGGTCGCGCTCAAAACGAGCGAGCGAGTCCAGCATGTTTTTTACCGATGCCCGCAAGTAGTTTTTGTCGTAGCGCGCCGCCTTGCAGCCGGCAATCATACAATTAAACGCCGAAACATCAATGCCCACTGCGTGCAGTCCCATTTCCAACGATTGAATAATGGTTGTGCCGGAGCTTAAAAACGGGTCTAGTACGATGTCGCCGGATTTAAAATACACTTGCCGCTTAAACTCATCGGTGTGTTGATCCAAAAAATATTCCACCAATTGCGGGATGAATTTGCCCTTGTATGGGTGCAAGCGGTGGACATGCTTGGTGGTGTCTTTCTCGCGCAAATGGTCGAACGACAGCGCCCAGTTGAGGTCACCGCCGAGCCGCGTTTGCCAAGCCGTCTGCCTTTGGCCGCGCCAAGATTCATAATATTGCTTCAGATCTTCTATGTCTACGCGCGTTGTGCCGTTTTGGCCGTGTTTGGCTACTTTGCCGTATTGCACCAAATACGAGATATTTGTTGGCGAGACGTCTTTTTCCAAAAATTTTGTAGCCCATTTGGAAGCCTCGGGGATTGATAATAATGCCATATAATTTAAGTCTACCATTTATTTGTCTTGAATCCGGCTTTTAAAAAATTTTAGCAGCTATAATAATTTGACTTGAAGCGGCGCCACAAAAGGGCTTTTTAGGCTATAATGAATAAAGCTTTATGAATAAAATTGTTGGGGCAGGTTTGATGGATCGAATTCGCGGCTGGCGGCCGTGGTATTTTTTGATTTTGGCGCTTGTTTGGGCGGTTGTGGCGATTTTCGCGCTTCGGGCTAACAATTTGCATATGGTTAGTTTGCGTAGCGCGGTTTATACGGCTGATAAAAATAATGCTAATGTTGAGCTGGCACTGAAAAATTTGCAAAGCTACGTTACGACGCATATGAACAC
>JBOHNS010000034.1:0-18766 GCA_050730835.1 Saccharimonadales bacterium (SeqCode) | reverse complement strand
ATGGTGGTCGAGGTATTATTGATTATTTGCCTAACTTGAGCTGAGGCGTAGTTTGCACCCATACCGCCGCCAAATTCTTTCATTGTGTCCAATAGACGATCTAACTCAGCACCTTCGTCGCTGCTGTTTTGTCGAACCTCCGCTGGCGATAGTTTACCATTTTTTGTTATCTCAGTAATTCGAGTAGTAACCTCTGGAACTTTTGATTCCATTGATCTCCTGTGTTGACGTGTTTGGTCAACGGCATTTTTGCCCATAACGCCATCGAGTATCAGCTTTTTTGCCGCCTCGTCGCTTATTTTGCCGCCACCGCTTGTCATAGCTTCCCTAATTGTATCAGCAACCATACCGGAGCTGGCGTCTCCGACATCGCCGCGTCCAGCTCTGCCCTGGCCCGACCTAACAGCCATGGCGTTCTGTATACCCTTGTTTATGTCTCCACCAGAGCTATCGATGGCCGATTGATAGGCTTGTTGAGTGACCGAGTGACTAACCGGCTTCCCCTCTGCAGTCGTTTTAGCTTTCCAGCCATTAGCATCGCTTCTACGCATAGCGTAGAACGCCTCGTGAGCTGCAGTGTTATGATTTTTGTACATGTCTTCAACCAGGGCCTGATCGTCGTTTAGGCTTTGCTTTTGTTTTTTGTTTAGTTTTGACTCGTCGCCACCATATTTTGAGTCAAGCAGTTGTTTTCTAAGTTTTCGAGTCGAGTGATGATTGTCATAATCCATGCCAGCAGCTAGAAGGCCAGTATCGCCATTGGCGCGCGCCAGCATAGGATCTTTTTCGGCAAGTTCATTACCCCTAGCAACTTCGCCAGCTCTTTTAATGTTGCGAATGCCGCCAGACCAATTTCTGGGAGCCCCTTTCATCCATTCAGGCGCGGTCGTGGCAGTTTGGGCAACACTACTTAGCTTTCTACCTACGACATTTTTTGGTCCATACAAAGTGCCCGACTTGGCTCTTTCAAGTCGCTGGGTAGCTTGGCCCTTGCGGAAGTTTTGGAGCGCGCCGTGGCCGCCGCGGGCGCCGGCGTGCACGGTGCCGCCGATGTTGCGCAGGGCGCCGCCGGCGAAGCGGACGGTTAGCGGCAACAGGAAATATGGGATGTAAATGGCGAAAAAGGCGATCATCTCATCGATTATGTTGCCCGTGCTGCCATTGGAAACAATTTGCGCAAACGCCGAGCCCATAGCCAACATACCTTCAATAATTGGGAATAGTAGCAGCGCGCCGAAGAAACTATCCCACCATAATTTATAGCCATTTTCGGTGCCAGGCAGGGCGTACAAAACTAACGCTATCGGGGCAAAAATGGCCAAGAATATCACCAGCATTTGCCGCAGAATAATGATGGCCAGGCCGGTGAGCAGCGCCAGAATAGCCGTTAAGCCAAAACTAAGCGAGCCCAATAGGCCAAAAGCAGCGCCTGCGCCCAGGCCACCTATTAAAGATATGCTGGTTGTGCCGTTGACACTGATGTCGACGCCCGGTAGATTTTTGAACGGGGCATAAATCAGCGCCCGCGTGCCTTCGCCGATGCCATTAGATACAGCAATCATTAATTGTAATAATGGCCACGATAACGTTACTAAAATAATGGCCACCAAAATCCGCGGCAACAATTTTTTGACGGTATAAGCATCAATCGAGCCAATCGAAAGCGCCTGCGAAATTATCATAATCAGCGCAAAGATCACCAGCAGCGCCAGCGCCAAATCGCGAACACTGCTCCAAGCTTGGTAGACGGCTGCGCCGGCAGCAGTCGATTTATTAAAATATCTGCCCGGTATGGTCAGGTATTGGGTAATCACGCTGCCAACATAACTCATAATGTGCTGCATTTGGTTGATAATGGGGCACATAAACCAGCTTAGCGGATCGGAAGCTGTCCCTTGGCATTTGGCCACCGCGCCTACGGCCGCGCTGGAGCTGCCGTTTGAACCGGAGCCGGAGCCGCCGGCACTGCCGGAACCTCCATTAGAACCGATTCCAGCAGTAACTGGATTATTGGGCGAGCCGTTTATGACGGCATGTACATAAGTGCCGGCAGATTGATTACCTATTAATTCTGAGTATTTACATGTTGCATTAGCAGTACCACTATTGCCGCCGGAATTTTTGGGTGTAACCGATATTGTACAGCTTTTAAGCGAGCCCAAACCGCCGATACCAAGAATTCGACTGTCCGATCCACCCCTATTGACTAGGTCCTTTTTGATGTTTGTGTTTACAAAAGATCCACCACTCGTTTTAGTCAACACAGCATTGCTGCCAAGATCTGCCGAGTTTGTAGCAGTAATGGTAGTCGGGCTGGTCCAGTCGAACACTGGATAAGAGGCGGATAAATTAGTAGCTTTAGCAGTATACCCTACATACGGGCAGCCAATAGAGGCAGTTTTTGCATAAAGCTTTAGCTTTGCGTTAGTCAGGTCGTTATTCGAAAATTGAATTGTCGATTTGCCACAACTGTTGGTATGTTCATATTCGTTGTTCGCGTCCCAAGGCGCTCCATCAGTGAATGTAACATTCTTGAACGAAAACGTCACTGGCATACGAGTTGGGGGGCTGCTGTTTGGCGTCGTAATATTGGCATGTATGGTCGCGTTAAGTTGAACTGTGCTAAAGCTGGTGAATTTAAGACTGACGTTGTTTGCTGGAGCTGCTTTGGCTTTTTGGGGCGCTGGGATTAGGCTGATTACGGCGCTGAAAATTATTAGCGCGACGGAGGCTAGGGCGAAAATTTTGTGCTTCATTTTTATTGCTGCTTTAATCAATTTAAACTATAGCATAATTTTAAATTAAATGGCTAGTGTCTGGGCGGAAAAAATAGGTTCTAGCAGCTGGAAGGTAGAAGGTAGAAGGTAGCAAACCGCAAACAACAAATTGCAGCTTGCCAACTTCCAACTTCCAAATTCCATATTCCAAATTCTATCTAAAACGAGTTGACATATGATACACAAAAGCACTACAATAGCATTTATGAACAAAGCAATTACCATGAACATCCGCATGGATGAAGAAACTCGCCGCGGTCTCAAGGATTTCGCCGGCCAGCTGGGCATACCGGCAACTTCGCTGGTCAATGCCAGCATCAAACAAATGCTGCGCGCTCAGCAAATAACTTTTAGCACGAGCCTGCAGCCGACGCCATATCTGCAAAAAATTATTAAACAGGCGGACGCCGACTATGCCAAAGGCAAAAACATCTCGCCGGTTTTTGACTCCGCAGACGACATGCTCAAACACCTAAAAGCTAGCGCTTGAAGCGCGCCATGAAAGTGCGCTACCATAAGCAATTCCAGAAACAAGTTATAAAATTGCAACCAGCACAGCTAGAGCGCCTGCAGGCAGCGCTGCAACTGTTTCAAACCGAGCCCAGCCATCCAAGCTTATACAACCATCCGCTAGCCGGCGATTGGCAAGGCCATCGCTCGATAGCTTTTGGTGGCTATGGCCAAGCGCATTACAAGGTCGTGCCTGATGACATTGCGCTATTCGTAGCCGTTGGCAAGCATAGTCAACTATATTCTTAAGGATAAAAGTTGCCAGGCACGAAGCAATAATTAGGCTCTAGCAGCTAGAATTTTAGAAGGTAGAAGGTAGAAGGTAGCAAACCGCAAACAACAAATTGCAGCTTGCCAACTTCCAACTTCCAACTTCCATATTCAATATTCCCAACTCCGGCTTTGACTTTTTCGGTTTTGATATGGTAGGATTTTAAGTAGAAACAGCCAATATGAGCGCACCAAACAAAAACTATCGCAAAAAATTTATACTTGGATTGGTATTGATCGGGTTGTGTTTGGTTAGCTTGAGTTCGCCGGCTTTGGCGTCATCGACTGTACCAATCGGTCCGATGGGAGGCTCCGCCGGCAGTTCGGGTGGCAGCGCGTCGTCTGGCGGTTCTGGAAAGTGCCAAACCAACGGCACCGCTAGTCAAAACGCCCAAAAAAATGGCCAGCAAGCGGGCAATCTAGGCATCAACAACAAAACCTGCACGCCGCAAGCGCTTAATTGTGCCGCGCCCAATGAAAGCGGTGTGGCCAATCCATGCAACAACACCATCATCCAAAATTATCTTAATCCGGTGATTAACTTTTTGTCGCTGGGGGTTGGGATTTTGGTGGTGATTTCTATGGCGATTGGCGGGCTGCAATACATAACTTCGGCCGGCGACCCCAACAAAGCGGCAGAGGCGCGCAAGCGGATTACTGATTCGGTGATTGCGCTGGTGGCTTTTGCGCTGATGTACGCCGTGTTGCAGTTTTTTGTGCCGGGCGGGTTTTTGAACGGTGCGTCGTCGAATGGTTCGAGCTCAGCTTCGAGCTCGTCATCATCTTCAGTTTCTGGTTCTGGTGTAATATTTTCGCCTAAGGTTGCCGCCGAAATCAAAATGTTATAATAATATTTGTTAAATATGAAAACGAAAATAATAGCTAAAATTTTGTCAGCGCCGTGTTGGGTAATAATGCTGTTGGCGTGCGGTCTGCTTATCGGTCTAGGCGGCGTCAAAAGCGCTGCGGCCGCGCCGGCACCGGTTGGCAATTTTGCAAAAACTGCGCCGGGCGGCTGCAGCTACAGCCAATTTTTCGGCTTGCTGCCCTGGTATAATTATTTGCCCTGCACCGGCCCGCAGTGCAACAACAACGATAAATCGTCGTCAACCCCGTGCGTCCAATTCACCAAAACGACGATTAATAATAAGGGCAGCCAATGCGGCGGAGGCGGCGGCCAGAGCGAAAATAATGGCCAGATTTTTTCCAAAGGCAAAAACGCGACCGTCAAAAACGCGCCGGGCGATAGCACGGGCTGCGGCCTGAACGGCGGCTCCGGCGGTTTGGGCGCAATTTGGCTGATCGCGCTGGCGGTATTCGAAGACATTCTGCGCATTGCCGGCTTGGTGGCCGTGTTTGTGGTGATTGCCGGCGGCATTCGCTATAGCACCAGCAACGGCGATCCGCAAAGCGCGCAAGCGGCGCGTGGCACAATTATTAATGCGCTGATAGGCTTGACGATTGCCGTGATTGCCTCGGCCACGGTGGCCTTTATTGGCCATAGATTGGGCGGTGGTTAAAATTATGTCTGGATTGTGGATGTTTTTCGCGCAGGGCGTGGCCAATCCGTTTCCGAAGGTTACGGCTGGCTCCAGCACTTTGACCAGTTTATTGAGTTTGCTGTTCGCGGCGGCCGGCGGCATATCGGTGCTGTTCATCGTGATTGGCGGCTTTCGCTACATATTATCGGCCGGCGATCCGCAAGATGCTTCCCAGGCCAAAAACACCATTTTGTACGCCGTCATCGGGCTGATTATTTCGGTCAGCGCCTACGCCATCGTTAGCTTCGTATTGGGTAAATTATAAATGAGTTGGCTGAAAAATTTTCGAGGCCTGGCCCTAATAATGCTTGGCCTAATTGTTTTTGGCGGGCTGGCTTTTAGCCTGGCGCCGGCGGCGCAGGCGTTTGATATCAATAATCCGGTAGGCGGAAGTGGCGGCGGCGCAGTTTGCACCGGCGCTAATGGCACGAGCTCTGCCGCCTATTGTAAGGATGTCAAACAAAACGGCGGCGGCAGCAACCAAATCACCGGCAGCAAAGGCATTCTGCTAAAAGCCGCCAATATCATTGCCGTTTTGGGCGGCATCGTGGCCGTCATAATGATCATCGTTGGCGCCATAGTTTTTACCACCTCGGGCGGCGACGCCAAAGGCGTGGGTACGGCCAAAAGCATGATTTTGTACGCGCTTATTGGTATAATTGCCATTGCTCTGGCGCAAGTTATTATCAGATTCGTGATCGGAAGATTCTTAAGCTAATTATTATGAAGCAACTAACTATTATTTTGACCGTGATGGCGTTGGTGGGCGGCATATTTTCGATTAGCTTGCCGACGCCGGCCAGCGCATTGAGCGCTGCGCAAGATGCTTGTCAGGGCGTTGGCACGGCTTCTGGTAATAGCTCTGGCGGCGCTTCAAGTTCTGGTGCCGGCGCAGCCGCTAGCGCCGGTGCCGGTCTCGGTCAAACTGGCAGCAACGGTTCCAGCAGCGGCTGTACGGGCAGTGGCATAAATTTATCCAGTGTCGCGAAATCTATCGTCAATGTTTTGAGCATTATCGTCGGCATCGTGGCCGTCATCATGATTATCGTCGGCGGACTAAAATACGTTGTTTCGGCCGGCGACGCCCAGGCTGCCAGCGGCGCCAAAAACACCATTCTTTACGCCATCATCGGCCTCATCATCGCCGTGCTGGCGCAGATAATTGTCCATTTCGTGCTTAATAACTTGCCCGGAGGATCTTAGCTTGCATTATGGCATGCTTGAGATTTATAATAAGTCTTGCTATAACCGAAACCAATATGCTATAAATAAACCATAAGGAAGGAAACTATGTTAAAGTTAAAAAAATTAAAAAACGCATTATTAATCGCCAGCGGCGCGGCCGTGATACTGGCTCCAGCCATAGCTAGCGTCGGCACGGCTCATGCCCAGTCCACGCAGCAAGCACTAAGTAAGTGTGCTACTACCGGCGCGGACCTTAGTCTTGGCAGCGGCAATAGCAGCTGTACATCCAACACTAGCGATAACACTAAATCAGTAACTCAGCTGAGCAATTTAGCCAAAGCGATTGTGAATATATTTTCAGTTATCGTGGGTATAGCTTCAGTGATCATGATTATCGTTGGCGGTCTGAAATACGTTGTCTCTGGCGGCGAATCGAACGCTGTGAGCGGTGCCAAAAACACGATTTTGTATGCCTTAATCGGCCTGGTAATCGTAGCTCTGGCACAAATTGTGGTACATTTCGTCCTGGCTAAAATTTCTGGCGGCAGTACCACTATTACCTAAAAGTCTCGACAAAAACTTTCACTGCCAAAAAATCCGGAAAGAATATGTCCGGATTTTTGCTGTGTGGCTCAAGCGCATTTTGCTTTATTCTTGGTAGCGAGGAAAACTTCCGTTGGCAATAACTGTCCAATAATTAAGCTAAAAATAGCACGCAAAAGCTCTAGCGCTATTTCTTGTTCCTTAATTCTTATTCTGTCTATCAAAGGCTTGCGACTCCAAATTGAGCTGAAGTGAAGCACGAAATTCCTATATCAGAATCTTAAAGGATCTGGATCTTTTTGACGGTTTCTTGCTTGACTTTGGTGAAGCTGACGGTTAGAACGCCGTCTTTTAGGACGGCTTCGGTTTCGTCCTCTTTGATTGGCACGGGCAGCACGATGCTGCGCGAAAATTCGCCCCAGTAGCATTCCTGGACGAAATAGTTTTCGACATCTTCTTCGTTGGCGGCCAGCGTGCCGCGGATGCTGAGCGTGTTATCGGAAACGCTGACGTCTAGGTCGGCTTTGTTGACGCCGGCGGTGCGGGCTTTGACGACCAGGCGCTCGCGGGTTTCGTAGACGTCGACGGCCAATTGGCCTTGCACGGCTTCGTCTTCATCCCAATCGTCTTGCGCGGCGGCCGGTTGTGTCGGGTCGATAGTTGTCGATCCTGCCGAATCGTCGTCGCCCAAAAAGGCGGCGGTTAATTCATCTTCTTCCATTAAAAGATCATTGTCATGGCTTCTTCGCGCCATAGTGGTTACCCTCCGAGTGTTTAGCTTATAACTTAAAATGCTATTGCTTGAGTTTTTGTCTTATTGGCAGTATAACTTAGCCGAGCGGCTAACCGCAACCATAAAAGAATTATTTACAACAGAATAATTACAACAATGTCTAGTATCGAACGACTGATATCTGTAATTGCGCCGCATTATTGCGTGGTTTGCGGCGCGGCCGGCAACTTGCTGTGCATAAACTGCCGAGCTGGAGCTTTTCCGCCGCTGCCGGAGCGTTGCTATCGCTGCCGCGTTTTGTCTGAAGGTTGTAAAACTTGCAATAAGTGCCGCAAAGTCAGCCCGCTTGGGCGGGTTTGGGTTGGCGCTGAATATGACGGCGCGGCGCAGGCGCTGATTGGTCGATTGAAATTTGGCCGCGCCGGCGCGGCGGCCGACGTAACGGCAGCCAGACTGGCAAAAGTCATGCCAGAACTTGTGCCGGAAACAATAATCGTGGCCGTGCCGACAGCCAGCTCGCGGGTGCGCCAGCGCGGCTACGACCAAGCGGAGTTAATTGCCCGAACTCTAGCGCAAGGTACTGGCGCTAAATACGGAAAACTGTTAATTCGCCGCGGCCAAAGCCGCCAAGTCGGCAGCAAAGGTGCCATCCGCATCAAGCAACTGGAACACGCTTTTGTGCCCTGCCGCCCAAAAATTATAGCCGGCAGTCACATCATTTTAGTTGATGACGTTTTAACAACAGGCGCCACAATTGAAGCCGCCTCTCGAACCCTCAAATCCGCCGGCGCCAAAACCGTCGACGCCGCAGTTTTCGCCCAAGCCTAAACGTTTCAATTTATACTCGATCGGGCACATTTTGTAACAAACGTTTTTAAATTAGTTAGTTTTGGTGTCGGGCATATATTTACTCTTTGTTATAATTGGATTTGAGGAAGGGTGACCGAGTGGTCGATGGTAACGGTCTTGATGCCAGTCAAGCCTGAAACGGCTTGACCAAGTAGCTACAAGATATAATATTTATCTTGTAGCGTTAAACCGTCGCAAACTACAAATGGAAGGGTCGCATAGTCTGGTCGAGTGCACCGGTCTTGAAAACCGGAGACCTAGCAATAGGTCCGTGGGTTCGAATCCCACCCCTTCCGCCATTCGACAAGCTTATGGCAAGACGAGAGATTTGAGAATGATCCTGAGCGAGTAAAGCCAGTCGAAAGACCCATAAAGTTCCAGGCCTGTCTGTTCCGCCAAGTTTTGGATTGATTCTTGCACTATTTTCGTGTACACTATATTTTATGAAAAACATCACTTTATCGGCCGACGAAAAACTGATCAGTGAGGCGCGCCAACAAGCGGCGCGGCAGCACACCACACTCAACGATCTTTTTCGAGAATGGTTAGCGCAGGTCGCGGCTCGCAAACAGGCCGTAGCAGAATATGACGCTTTGATGAAACGCTTGGATTATGTCCGACCCGGTCGCAAATTCACCCGCGAAGAAATGAACGAGCGTTAAGCCCGGCTCTTAAATATCTTAAATATGAGTCAAGCTTTTTTCTTAGATACCAATATTTTTATCTACGCCCAGGATCCCGACAATCTGTCTAAGCAGCAGATTGCGCAGGATTTGATCCGTCAAGCCCTGAGCAGCGGCCAGGGCACTGTTAGCTCACAAGTGGTTCAGGAATTTTGCAACGTTGCCGGCTCAAAATACGCGCAGTTAATCAGCTCATCCGACCTAAAAGATTATTTACGAGTAACCATGAGCAGGTTGTGGCGCCACGCTCCCAGCCTAGATTTTTATTGCCGCGCAGTTGAACTATTTGAGCGATACTCGCTCAAATTCTACGACGCCTTAATTATCCAGGCCGCCATAGACCTGAACTGCCAGGCGCTCTATAGTGAAGATTTGCAAGCCGACCGCCAATTCGGATCATTAAAGGTCGTCAACCCATTTAGCAGCGTCCTCTAGAAACTGGCGAACTTTTGGATAACATAATTTACTCTGTTAGCGAGCTGGTTTTATGCTATAATCAATTAAGCGCGTGGCAGCTTAAAGGAAAAGAGCAGCTTAAAGAAAAATGTATTCCATTTTGACCGCGCTGGTGGGAAAAACCGCAGGTTTGTCCCATATTTTATGGAGAGGTACCCAAGTGGCTATAAGGGGTCAGTTTGCTAAATTGATAGTGGGGCTTTAAGTTCCAGCGAGGGTTCGAATCCCTCCCTCTCCGCCAGTAAAAATAGACCCATTTCTGTGGGTCTATTTTTACTGCTGAACAAAGATTATGAGAACCCCTTAGGGTTCGGCGGACGAGGAACGGAGCCAAAAAAGTGTTTGCACATTTTTGGCGAGTACCGCAGGAAGGAGTGCGAGCTTTTAAGCTCGCGCGATACCCCTCCCTCTCCGCCAAACAAAATCGTCTTTGCTAATCAATAGCAACAATCGCCGCTGGCAATTTGGCTGGAAATTAGTAACCTAAACACGCCAAGAACTAATACACGCTAGCCGCTAGGCTGATATAATTGTAGCTAATGCTTAAACGAGGTAGCGGGCAGCGGCTAAATTGTTTTTCGCCGCCGGTGATGATTGCGACGCTGATTATTGAGTCAGTTTTGGTGCTATACACGCTTTGGCGCTACAAGCTGACTCGGCTGACGCGGCTGGTGGTTGTAATTGTGGTAGGGCTGGCGTTTTTTCAGCTCAGCGAATATCACGTTTGCACTGGGTTTGGTGCGCGGGCGGTGATTTGGTCGCGGTTGGGGTTTGTGGCGATTACGCTGATGCCGGCCCTCGGGTTGCACATTTTGCATCTTTTGGCCGGCAAGCCTGGGCGGCGGTTAGTGGCGGCGAGCTACGCCACGATGGGCGTTTTTATTATTTATTTTTTGAGCTATCACGCGGCTTTTATTGGCCATCAATGCACCGGAAATTATGTTATTTTTCAAATTGGCGATCGGTTGGCGCTGGCGTACGGCATTTATTATTACGGCTGGCTATTTACGGCCATAGGGTTGGGATTTAAGTGGGCGCAGGAATTTTTCAAGGCTGGCAAACCAGGACTCAAGCGAATGCAAATGGCGCGCGGACTAATTGTTGGCTATTTGATTTTTCTGGTGCCGACGGCTGTGGCGAATACGGTTAAGCCGTCAACGCGGCGGGGAATTCCGAGCATCATGTGTGGCTTCGCGGTTTTATTTGCCTTGATACTGACGTTTTACATATTGCCGCGGGCGGCCAAATTGCGCGGCCACCTGCAGCACAAAGCGCAGCGCTAGAGTTTGTAATTAGCCAATAAATGTATAAAAGTAGTTTTGGATTTTTAAGTTTTACAGTGTAGAATAACGCTTATGGACGAGCAAAAAGCCGATCAAGCGACGTCGCCTAATCAAGCCGGGTCTGGCGCGCCGGCCAGTGGCACCGCGGACGAAGCGCCGGCCTCGCCCTGGCAATTTAAATCGGAAAAAGATCTTGCGGCCGATAACGCGCCGGTCAATAATTTAACGTCCGACGTCCCGGCTGATGCGCCGGCAGAGCGCGAAAAGCCCGCCGAAATTCAGCCAATAACCTGGTCGGCCTCGGAATTTGTGGCGCACAAAAAATCGGTTGGCTGGTACGCGGCGCTGGCGCTAGTAGCGATTGTTCTGGCGGCGGCCAGTTATTTTTTGACGCACAGCATTGCCTCGACCGTCGTGGTGCCGTTGGTGGCGCTGGCTTTTGGCTATTATGCCGCGCGTCAGCCGCGGGTTTTGAATTATCAGCTGGACGCCAGAGGTTTGACGGTGGCCGAAAAGCTGTATGCTTTTGGCGACTTCAAATCGTTTGCGCTTGTCAATGAAGGCGCCTTTTCAAGCATTCTGCTGTTGCCGCTGAAACGGTTTGTGCCGCCGCTATCAATCTATTTTGCGCCCGACGACCAGCCGAAAATCATGAATGTCTTGCAGGCATGTTTGCCGATTGAAAATTATCAGCCCGATTATATCGACAGATTAATGCGCCGCGTGCGCTTCTAAAATTACAAAAATAAACAAGCATAAATCAATAAAAATGGCTAAACACTCACATTTTCTGCACCTCAAACATTCCAAAGGTTTGCACAAGCGGCGGATTATTAAGCGGCTGAAGTTCAACCGGATTGTGCGCATTTTGGGGCCGGGACTAATTACGGGCGCGGCCGATGACGATCCGTCGGGCATCGCGACTTATTCGCAAACCGGCGCGCAATTTGGCTTTGGCCAATTGTGGACGAGTTTGTACCAATTGCCGCTATTAATTGCCATTCAAGAGGCTTGTGGGCGCATCGGCGCCGTGGCCGGCCAGGGTTTGGCCGGCGTCGTCAAACAGCATTACGCACGCAAAACTTTGTTTGGCATTGTTGCGCTGGTGGTTGTCGCCAACACCATCAATATCGGCGCCGATATTGGCGCTGTGGCGGCCGCAGCGGGACTGGTTGTCAATCTGCCCTTTTTTGCCCTGGCGATAATTGTGGCGGCGATTATTATTTTACTGGAAGTTTTTGTCAGCTACGCGGCTTATGCTAAAATTTTGAAATATTTGGCGCTGGCGCTACTATCTTATCCGATAACGGCGCTGATTGTGCACGAACCGTGGCTGCAGATTTTGCATGCCACTTTTGTGCCGCAAATAAAATTCAGCTTCAAATATTTGTTTATCATTACCGCGGTTTTTGGCACGACTATTTCGCCGTATATGTTTTTCTGGCAATCTTCGGGCGAGGTTGAAGAGGAAATTTCGGCGCACATGGTGGCGCAGCGCGGCGGCATTCCGCGGCTGACCAAGAAATTTTTGCGCGATTTAAAAATCGATACCGCGGTCGGCATGCTGGCCTCGGAGCTGGCCATGTTTTTCATTATCGTCACGACCGCCACGGTGTTTTTCAGCCATGGCGTGCACAATATTAATAGTTCGGCGCAGGCGGCGCAGGCGCTCAAGCCGCTCGTTAAATCATTCCCGAACGCCGGACAAATTGCCAAGGACTTGTTCGCTGTCGGCATCATCGGCCTGGGCTTTTTGGGCATTCCGGTGCTGGCTGGTTCGGCGGCTTACGGCATGAGCGAGGCCTTTGGCTGGAAGCAAGGATTGTACCGCAAATTCTCAAAAGCCAAAGGTTTTTACGGCGTGATTATAGTTTCGACGCTGATCGGTCTGGGCATCAATTTTATCGGCATAAATCCCATCAAGGCGCTGGTTTATACTTCTGTTTTTAATGGCATCGCGGCCGTGCCATTGGTTTATATTATTGCCAAAATTAATGGCAGCCGCGCGATTATGGGCGCGCACCGCGGGCGCGGTTTGTCGCGCGCGCTGGTCTGGCTGACTTTTGGCGTGATGGCGGCCTCGGCGCTGGGGCTATTTGCGACTTTTTTGTAATTGCCCTCGCGCGGTCGCCAATTTTTGCACCCGTTCGTCGCCGTCCGTCGGACGATTGCCGGTCAAACTGCGCGGGACTAGTTTTAAATTATGCACAGTAGCAATTTCTACGCTGTAGAGCACCACCTGCACCTGTAAATACAGCCAAAAAAGCAGGCCCAGAACCACTGCGAACGTGCCGTATAAAACGCCCAAATGCTTGATTTCGTGCGCCAGCAAAAACCCGCCGCCGGTCTGCAAAACCTGCAAACCGATGGCCGCGCCCAGCGCACCAATGAAATTATGACTACGCCGCGCCGCCGCCGAAACCGTGCCAAAGCGAAAAATAAACAAAAACGTGCCAAACAAAATAATCAAACTTATCAAAATCGACGCGCCGGTAAAAACAAACGAACGGCCGAGGCTGGCCGCTGCGCTCGACAAAACCGAGGCCAGAATAAACCCGCCGCCGCCAAAAATTATCAGCCCAAAACTTTTCAGCACGTTTTTCGGAAAGCCCGGCCGCTTGAACCGTGGCACGCCCCACAAATGATTGAGCGCGTTTTGCAGCGCCACAGCCACGCCGCGCGCGCCGTAAAAAGTCAGCAGCGCGCCAACGATTAGCGCCAAACCGCTGCGGTGAAACCCCTGAATATTACTCTTCAAATCGCCGCCGATAAGTGGCAAATATTGATTAATACTATTCAAAACCTGCGCCTCCAAATGCCGATCCGAGCGCAGCACAATTTGCAAAACCGTGGTCGCAATCAGCAGCAGCGGAAACAGCGCCAAAAACCCATAATAAGTAATCAGCGCTGCCTGATAGCCCAGCTGGTCGTCGCCCGATTTTTTAATCACGGCAAATATAAAACTCGCTATCGGCCGCCGCCGCTGCCATTCGTCCAGCTTATTTAAAAATCTCTGCATATTAAACTTAATTATAATTATAAACTGTCCGCGCCGCCAATTAATAGCACTGATGCTAGAGTACGCACCTCTAGCAAGTTTGCAAAATTTGAAAAAATATGAGAATTTTTACTGTAATGTATTGCGCGACGCTGCGACAATTAAAGCATCATGAAAGTTTTGGAGATTTCGTTCAAAAATAAAATGCGCGATTACGAAAATTACGAGCACGAGCGCCATCAAGAATTTCTGCGTCGGCTGGAAGCCAAATTGGCCGAGCAAAAATCGGCTGGCAAACATCCGGATAAATAGTAGCTAGTAGATAGAATTTGGAAGTTGGAATTTAGCAGGTTGCGAATATAGCAAAAGGCAAAACAATATTTATGATTGACCGTTGACAGCTACTTAAACATTGACCGTTGATCTTTGACCATTGATCATTGCTATGTTATTGACCATTGATCATTTTTTAAAAGGTCTATGGTCAATGATCAAATAAAGGTCAAGGGTCTAAGGTCAAAGCTTGTGCTTAAACGACGATGCCGCCGCCTAAAACTTGCTCGCCGTCATAAATTACGGCCGACTGCCCCGGCGTGATAGCTCGAACCTCATCTTCCAAAAAAATATTTATTACACCACATTTTCTGCTTTTCCAAGGTCCGTCCTCCGCGACTATTTTTGTGATTTTTGTTAGCGGAGCGCGGTAGCGGGTTCTTAGTTTATAGTTTATGGTTTTTAGTTGGTAGTCGGGTACGGCATTAATCCAGTGTAAGTTGGTTAGTTTTAGTTGGTTGCGCCACAAATTTTGATCATCCAAATCGGTTGTTACGTAAACTTCATTTTTGGCCATATCTTTCCCGGTTACGTAATACGGCAAGCCGCCGCCGACGTCCAGACCGTGGCGCTGGCCGATGGTGTAGTAAATTGCTCCGTCATGTTGGCTGATTTTGACACCGTTTTGATCAATAATACCGCCTGGCTTTTGTTCGCCTAGTTCGTGCTTAAGGAAATCTTTGATGCCGACTTGGCCGACGAAGCAAATGCCTTGGCTGTCTTTTTTTTCGGCAGTGGCGAGGCCAAATTTGCGCGCCAATTCGCGCACCGCCGGCTTTTCGCAAAAGCCGATTGGCATTAAGCTGCGGCTTAATGCGTAATCTGTAAGTCTATATAGAAAGTAGGACTGGTCTTTGTTTTTATCGATGCCGGATAGAAGAGCGGTGTGCGGTGGGCGGCGTGCGGTGGGCGAAGCTGCTTGCCGCTGAATCCGGGCGTAATGGCCGGTGGCAATTAAATCCGCGCCGTCGGCTAGTGAGGTTTCTAGAAACAATTTGAATTTTATTTCCTGGTTGCACATGATGTCCGGATTGGGTGTGCGGCCAGCCTGATACTCGCGGACCATATAATCGACGACTTTTTGGCGGTACTGCGTCTCGAAATCAAACATTTTAAACGGAATGTCCAGCTGCACGGCCACCCGCTTGGCGGCCTGATAATCCTCGCGCCACGGGCAAATCATGCCCGGCAAATCCTGGCTCCAGTTTTTCATGTAGACACCGCTTACGTCGTAGCCTTGATTTTTTAATAAAGCCGCCGCCACTGAGCTATCGACGCCGCCAGACAGGCCGACATAGACTTTTGGGGCTTGCTTATTCATCAAATATATTTTTTAAGCTTAAAGCCAGGCCGATTAATTTTAGCAATCGAACTGGCCGCTAATTGCCAAATTGCCAATCGGGCTGAGCCAGAATTCGCTTGTCCATGGCCACCTCTTCGGCAATAATTTGTTTGGCCGGATAGTATTTGTCGGCAGGCTGGGCGTTTTGGGTAACAGTCGTGACAAGCGCTTGGGTGTTGGATGAATCGCCATTTATGGCAACGTACAAAGTCGATAGTTCAACAAAACTACTGCCCGTAAATGTGGTGATTTCGGTATAAGCCGGCTGACCCTGAATTGACGCAATTTTGTTAAGGTTTATGTTTATATTGATGCCTTTGGCTTTGGCTTTGTCGTTGGCTTTGTAGGGGTCTGCTGCGCCGGCTTTCAGCCGCTGATAAAAGCTAGAATTACCTTTAAGAATATCTACGACACCTACGTCAAACTCAACATCGTTGGGTAAGTTCCACGTGGTTGCGCCGTATCCGCTTGGGCCGTTATTGCCGTTATTGCAACCATTGATACTATCGTTAGCCGTGTGAGTATCTGGCTTGTCAATGGCAGAAAACGCTTGTTCGGCTGAAAATTCGGGTATAATGTTGCACAAATGGGCAGCTATAGCGCTGTTCAACTTCATGGCCTTAGTGTCGGGCATTATATTGCCGATTATATTGCCTAGCTTGCCGCTCTTGCTGGTTGTCTCGGTCGTCTGGGTGGATGGGGTTGTGGTTGACGTGCTGCTCGGCGTCTCTGGCTGCGGATTGCTTGGTTTGTTTGGAGTCGCGGTAGTTGTCGGTGATTTTTCGGCGGCAGGATTGGTGGCTTGCTGGCAACCGGCCAGAGCAGCCCCAGTCAAACTGGCGGCAAATGCTGCGCGCACAACTCGGCGTGAGCGCGGTTTTTTAGTCTCAGTCACGTTTTTTGGTTGGGAAAATTCAGCTCGTTTCATAACAACAACTCCAATTAATTATATTTATTGTACTTGATGTTTAAAGATTTTTAAACTAGCAAAAATATAGAGCTTAACATTTAACCGATTCTACTCTGAGCCGGTGCGTTCCAGGTTTTTGCGCAGAGTGAATAATTCGTGGCGGCGGCCAAGCCAAAAGGTTAATAGCATTAAAATTAAAACCAGCGCCGCCAGGCCAATCGCCCAGCCACGGCTCAGGCCGTGCGAGCCGCCACCGCTTGGCTGACTGGTGGCTGCGCCGCCGGTTGTGGCGCCGGATTGGGCCGGCTTGCCGGCAATGACGGCGACTAATTGCAAAAACGCGGCCTCGCCGTTTTTGTCGCTAGCCTGGACCAAAACCGTGTACGTGCCGGCGTTTTGGTAGCTATGATTAATGGTAACGTTGCCGGGAAACGGTTGGCTTTGCAGGCTGGGTTTGCTGCCATCGCCCCAATCGACGCTCAAGGCGTAAGGTTGGTTGCCGCCATTAATGGTGATTGGCCAAGTCAGTTTTTGGCCCGGGTTGGCGCCGCGTTCGGCGTACGGGCTGGTCAAAGATAATAGCGTGCCGAATTTGGCGAAATCGGAGCTGGTAAAACTGACATGAACAATTTTAGAATCCGGCCCTTGCTGCCCGAGTGCGTCAAAGTCGCGCGCCAAAAGGTCGTTTTGGCCGTTGAACAAATCGGCTTTTAGCGAAAAACTGCCGCCGCTGCAGGCCGCCGAGCCGATAAAAATATTATTGGCGAAAACTTTGATTAGCGTGCCAGTCGGGCACAAACCGGCTATGGTAATCGGGTTGCTAGTAAACGACGCGCCGTTACTTGGCGTCGTGATGGTGGCGGGCTGCTTGGGCGGCGGCGCGCCGATCTTGCCTTCCAATCCGACCGAACCGCTGCTTGGACCAGGACTGGGCGGTTCGACTAAAGCCCGTGCCGGCGCGTTGAATATGGCCGCCGCCGCAACAGCCACGATCATAATCGCTATAAATTTCCAAAACCGCGGATTACATTTTGGCATAAATATTTTCGTCTTAAACTAACTTAAATTATAGCTTAAGCGTTGGCAAAATGTAAATTTGGTCTAATTATTCTATTTTTAGAAATAGCAGCTTTTCAAGCTTTTTTGCCAGATTTTGGCTTCGGCCGCCGCGATTTGCGCGTCGCCAAGCGGTAAATTAGGCCGATTATTATCAGAATAACGACGGCCACCACAATCAAAAACCAAACCGGAAAATAATAGAAAGTCGAGCTGGCGTTGATCAAACTGCCACCGCCGTTTTGGTAGGCCAGATTGGCAGTTATACGATAGCGGCCAAACCAGCTTTGGTGTTTTAATTGTTTAACAAATTTGCGCGTGCTGGCCGGCAAAATGTCGCCGCCGCTACTATTAAATTCAAAGCTGGCGACTTGGTGGCCGAACGTGCCTATGACTCTAATTTTGCCAAATGGTTTGACTTGAATATTGCCGACGTTTTTGAGGCGCGCTAGCACCGAAACCTTGCCAGAAGTCAAAAAGCTGCTGGCGTTGCCGCTGGCACCGGCCGCCGAAAGCTGGACCAAATTGGCCTTTTCTGTCAAATTGCCCGGCACCGTGACCAAAAATAGCGAGCCGGCGCTGGCCGTCAAACCAACATTGGATTTTTGGCTAACATTAGCCGGGGCAAACCGAATAGCCCCGTAATAACCACCGGAATTGGCGCTGGCTGGCACGGAAATCGTAACATTAATATATTGCTTTTGGTTTGGGGCAAGCTTAATTTCGGGAATATTATTAACTAAAGTTTTAAAATTGTTAGCCGGCAGCGGTGTTTTATTATTCAGAATTAAGCGCGGCGTGCCGGACTCATCATTGCTAGCCACAAAATCGTTGACCACGGCTTTGACCGTGGTTTTGACCAAAGTCGGATTTTCGACCGACAGTTGGACGTTCTGGCTCTGACCTTTTCTGACCGTAATTTCGCTTTTGACCGGCGAAATCACAAAGCCGTTGGCCTGCGCGCCGCTCGATTGGGCACTGGCCGCGCCGGCCGGCAAAACCGTTGTAATGATCAGCGCGCCGGCCAGCGCCAAGACAAACGCAAAATTATTAAATGACGCTCTGAGTCCCCGAAATTTTAGTTTAAGCATAATAAATTTATGCTAGCACACCACCGCTTGCTTTCAAAAACAATTTTTTGGTGTTCCTGCTGCCAGGAACTTTAGCAGTATCTTTTTTGATAGCAAAAAAGGTACCAAAAAACTTTAGGGCAGGACTACACATCTTGGTTAGTTGTTTGTAAAAGTCGACAACCGGCTCGACGACTCCTCATTACAGCATGCCACTGGCATTATTC
>JBOHNS010000033.1:0-3578 GCA_050730835.1 Saccharimonadales bacterium (SeqCode) | reverse complement strand
CTATGTATTTGCGCGACCTTATAGTAAACTTGCAATGTAAAACCTCTAAAACATAAGAGCTACAATGCCACCAAACGAACAGAACTCCAACAACGAACCGCCGGCGCTTCCCGCTCCAGTATCGAGCGGCGCGACGCCACCCGATAATGGTAGTAATCCTGCGGAGACGCCGCAAACATTCGCCAGCCAGCAGGCGGCATTTGCGCAGTCAAGCCAGCCGCAACAACCAGTTCCTCAGGGGCCGGTGCCCGGCGCGCAACCGTCCATAGCACAGAATCCGCCGCCAGATCAATCGCCGCCGAGACCGATCGACACTTTCGGCCAGCCGGACCTGTACAAGCTCCAACATCTGCCAAAACACGGCAAATCACCATTGCTGGCGCTGCTAATTGTTGTAGTTCTAGTCATCGTGATTGGTGGCGGCGCCTTTGCGCTATTTCACTCCAAACAGCCAGCCCCCAATGAAGTCTTCCAAGACGCTGTCGCGAGCGCGCTATCGACTAGCCAGCTGGCGCAGCAAACAGTCGTTACCGGTACTAGCAATGCCACTGAATCTACCCGCTACGACCTCGCCGATATGAAAAATCCCAAAGTCTCGACAGATACGAGCGTTACTCCTTCAAAAACTTACGGCCTACAGTATAAAGGCTACGCTACGCTGTCGGATTCGTATTTAATCCTGGAAAGTGCCGGAGTAAAAGGGCAGAGCAGCGGCCAGTCTGCGTCCCAGCCGAAAAAGTGGCTGCAAGTACGCCGGGGCAATAGTCTGTCATCCGTCATAAAGGGTGGTAGCATCCCAGATCCGGCGGTTGAACTTTTCGGTGATTTTATCTTCGGTAATTTTCCGGCCAAACAGCGAAGCCAGCTGGTAGCTTATACAATCAACAATAATATTTACCAGTACGATGCCGACAAGGTAGCCAAATCTACGCTAAACGGTCAGCCAGTATTCGTCTACGACATCACCGAAAATGTTCCGAAGCTAAAGCTACTCAATCAGAAAGCGGCGGCCGATATGGGTATGAACTCTGATCTCTACAAAACATTATTTACAGCAGCGGGCGCGGATTATGCCAAGACCGGCAAGCTGTATATATCGGTCAAGCAGCATCGATTACTAAAAGTTGTTACTAAGTCTGGCGGCTCGACGGGGACTACCACATATAAATACGACAACTTGCCGGCCATGCCACCCCAGCCGGCGCACGCGGCTCCCGAGTATAAATCTTAGCCAGTAGTAGTCGCGCCGCATCTGGATAAGCCTGTTTAAAACCAGTAGCGATAGCCGCTAACGTCAAATATAAGCGGAGTTTGCCCAAAATTTAAGATAACGAACATAAGCGGCTATAATAGATATTAACTAGTCAAATGAAGATCGTCTCACTAAATACCTGGCACGCGGCTATGGCGGATAATTTGCGCGAGTTCATCGCCGCCGAAATGGCCGATACCGACGTGTTTTGCCTACAGGAAATGTACGACATGTCGGCCAGGCGGCTGTGCGACGAATTGCTGCTGGCTGATTTTGAGTCGGTCCGGGCCGAAAAGGAGCTGGGCGACAGCGACTTCGCCCAGATGCACTACTGGCGCAAAAACTTACTAGCCAATAGCTCGGAGCCGCTGCTAAAAAACACCACAGCCGGCCTGGCGCTAGTATTGTGCCTGAATGTCGATAATCAAGATATTTACATCTGTAGCATCCACGGCAGTCCCCATCCAGGCGACAAGCTCGATACGCCGGCTCGGCTGGAACAGTCTAGCACCATCATTGATTATTTTAGAAATATAAAAGAGCCTAAGGTAATCCTGGGCGACTTTAACCTAATGCCGGAGACCGAGCAAGTGCACATTGGCACGGTTAATCAACGTTTTATAGCTTCGGTTTTGCTGCGCCAGCCGGTTAAAGATGGCATCAAAATTATTAAAATTCTAGAGCGCCGGGCTGGCTCTAGCGACTTGCTGGGACTCGACAGTATTGACTTTATAATTAAAGATTTGCAGCAATCTTATCAAACGCTGCGCAAGGCTGGCGCTAGCGTTATAGAAGAAAGTAACGATATGCACAATTGGCTGAGTTTGCGCTTTGGCGCTCAGAAATACGAGGCCAAATTGGTTGACTACGTAGTTTTGCAAGTCGCTGTAAAAGAGTTGCAAGCAGCCATAAAAGACCTAGCCGTTGCTAGGCAGTGATGGCACGAACTAGGTAGTAGCGATTGACAAATATCCGCAACACGGTTACGCTTAAATTAATTCGTGCGTCTTTAAAAAGGCGCGGGATAACAAAAATTTAAAACAAAATTTTATAAAAAATCCGCGCCTCGGGTGGGCGCGCACGAACTAAAAACTGCCTGGCCAAAGGGCAGTTTTTAGGTTAAAGATAGCATTGCTAACAAACACGAACTAAGGCTATTTACTAAATCATGTAAATCCTTGGTGTGTTATAATTATAAAAAACTTAGCAGTTAGTAGCTTAAAGCTAGAGCAAAGAGTTCATTAAAATAATTTTAAAGGGGTTTCAAGGTTATGAAACAAATGCAAGAAGCTCAATCTAACAAAAACCAGCAAACTAGTCCTAGAACGCGCCGCCGTTTAGGTAGGTTAATAGCCGCAGCTACAGCCGGTCTGGCGGCCGCTACTTTCGCGGTTGGCTGCGGCGGCAATACCACGGCTCAGACTTTAGCGGGAGATAAGGCTCCGGCGGCAACTGCTCCGGCTAATCCTAATATCGCGCCAACAACATCCGAGCCTAGCGCCGCGTCAGGCAAAACCGAACTGCTAGCGCCAGGTTTGTGCGATAAAATTCCGCCAAGTTTTTGGGGTAACATTGTCGGCACCACCCCTGCCGATCGAGCTATCCAGCCCGGATCGGTCAATCCGTCATACTCTATTGATGTCTGCCAGACTTATGCTCAGGCTAATAGTTCGGATGACTCTGATTTCTCTGGCTATTTTTATAACCAATGTTGCGGCGGCTACAATGCTAATAGCGGCTACGCCTGGGGCGGCGGCGACGGTGAGGGCAGCTTGCTAAATAACGTAATCGCTCAGACCATTTCCAATAACGACAAGACTAGCGCCAGTGATTATGTCGGCCCCAAAAGCACATTCAACGCAACCCCGGTAGGCTCAATTGATGGCCATGCCGCATATTCGTATCAGAGCGGCTTAGCTAATGTAGCTTCGCTTCTTGTTAGAGACGGCAGGAATAACATGATTGTATCGCTTGACGTAAGCGATTTAGCAAGTCCTACACTACCTCCGGAAGTGCTTAGCCAAGAGAAACAAGTTGCTCAGGTTCTTTTGTCTAACGATATGGTGAGTGGCTAAGATAATCTTTGTTCTGTACTAAGCTAAAGTTTTTAAGCTAAATAAAACCCTATGGTGTAGAATAATGCTTAAGGAACTAGCCTTACATGATCCGATATTTTTACAAAAGTTTGCACAGCGACAAGCTGCAGGTAATTGACGGCTACAAGCGCGGTTGCTGGATTCATGTCGAAGAGCCGGCCAAAAAAGAGCTGGAGTCGCTGGCTAAAAAATTCAACCTGGGCGTTGGTTTATTAGATGACGTTCTGGAT
>JBOHNS010000032.1:0-25970 GCA_050730835.1 Saccharimonadales bacterium (SeqCode) | reverse complement strand
AAGGCGAAACTAGCTATATCTTCGTAAGGTTTGCTGACAAAAATAAGGATGGTGATTTTGATACCTTGCCGCTGCTATTTGTTTTTGGCGAAGAAATTTTGATGACAATTTCGCTTAAGCATTTGCCGTCGCTCGACAGCTTTACTGGCGGCAAAATTAATTTTGCTACTACTCAGCGGGCTAGGCTAGTCCTGCAAATTTTACAACAAGTTGGTGAGCATTACGATGGCTATATTAGCGGCACTAGCCGGCAAATTAAGTCAATCCGGGCGCGGCTGCGTGGCCACGAAATTGGCAACCAAGATTTTATCGATTTCGTAACTATCGAAGACGAACTAAACGAATTTTACTCGTCGCTGCAGCCCATGAACGCTATGCTACGCCGGCTTTTGCTGGGCCGCCACATCCCGCTATACGAAGATGACCGCGATATAGTAGAGGACATTTTGCTTAACAACGAGCAGTCTATGGAAGCCTGCACCTCGAACATCAAATCCATCCGCAATATCCGCGAAGCCTATAGCGCCATCAGCAGCCACAATTTAAACCGCACAATTAAAATTTTGACCGTTGCCACCGTCGTCATTACCATTCCATTGTCGATAACCGCGATTTATAGCATGAACGTCGCTCTGCCGGGCCAGCACGACCCCAACGCGTTTTGGGCGATTATTGCGGCAATATTGATTGTAGTGATATTGCTATTCGTGGTCGGCCGCCGCAAGCGCATCTTTTAATTGTAGTCTAGCTTTGTTAAAATAACTTCGTTCCAACTCTCGTAAGTTCGTTGCAGCTTGAAGGGAAAAGAGCAGCTTGGGCAAAAAGTCATGTCTTTTTGTCGGCGCGAAGAGAAAAACCGGGGCCCCCGGAAAATGCAAAGCATTTTGTGGGGTGATAGTACCGTAGGTTTGTCTCTTTTTTGGGGCATTGGCGCAGTTGGCTAGCGCGCTTCCATGGCATGGAAGAGGTCATCGGTTCGAATCCGATATGCTCCACCATTCTTCGCTTGCAGCTACGAATGGCAGGCCATTCTTCTCGATAACTTAGTTTGTAGGTTAAGTTTTTGGTAATAAATAAACCGCGAAGAATGCGCTCCATAGCTTTATGCGACGGAGTGCAATAAAAATCTTTAAAGCTACGAATGGCAGGCCAGTTTTTAACACTATTAATGTTTATTCTGCTACAATTTAACTTTAAGTAATATTTTTATTTATGGCATTACCAACTTTAGCCTACAAAGGCGCTCGGGATTTTTATCCGGAAGACAAGCGGCGGCAGAAATATTTGTTTAAGACCATGCGGGCGGCCGTGGAGCGGTTTGGCTATGAAGAATACGATGCGCCGCTAATTGAACCACTAGAGCTTTATTTGGCGAAAAGTGGTGAGGAAATTGTTAATGATCAGACCTATAGCTTTACCGACCGCGGTGACCGTAAGGTCGCTATTCGGCCGGAAATGACACCGAGCGTTTCCAGGATGGTGGCCGCCAAGCGCCAGGAGCTAGCCTATCCGCTGCGCTGGTATTCGATCCCCAATTTGTGGCGCTACGAACGGCCGCAGCGTGGGCGTTTGCGCGAACACTGGCAATTAAACGTCGACCTTTTTGGTCCCGACGGCATCGAAGCAGACGCCGAGATTATTCAAATTGCCGATTCGATTATGAAGGCTTTTAAGGCTACGCCCGATATGTATTCGATTAAAATTAATAGCCGGTTGCTAGTGGATTTTATCTTGCGGCAATATCTGCACCTCGGCGACGTCCAGGCGCAAACCATGACTAAACTGATTGATCGGCGGGGCAAAATGGACGCGGTGGCTTTTGAAAGCGAAGTTCACGCCTTGTTCAGCCCCAGCCAGCGCGAAGCTGGCCTGGGCGAGCAACTAATCGACTTGCTCGACGCCAAACGGCCGAGCGATTTACCACTGGCCGTGCGTCAGCACGCAGCCGTCCAGCAGCTGCAAAAACTGGCCGATTTATTAGACCGCGCCCACGTCGCGAGCGCCGAGCTGGATCTCGGCATCATGCGCGGCTTTGATTATTACACCGACATTGTGTTTGAAGTTTATGACAGCAATCCAGACAACAACCGCTCGCTGTTCGGCGGCGGCCGCTACGATGGTTTGGTCGGCTTGTTCGGCGTCGAGCCGGTGCCAACCATCGGCTTTGGCATGGGCGACGTTACGGTCGCCAATTTCCTGGAAACCCACCAATTGCTGCCACAATTGCACTCCGAAACCGAAGCCTACATTGCCTTAATCGGCGACGTTTACGACGCTGCCCAGCGGCCAATCGCCGAACTGCGCGAAATGGGCTTGAACCTAGCCGTCGACATCACCGGCCGCAGCCTCGATAAACAAATCAAAACCGCCGACAAAAAACACATCAACTACGTAATTTTCATCGGCGAAACCGAATTAAGCAGCGAAAGTTTCAAGCTAAAAAACCTATCAACCGGCGAAGAGACTTCCAGTGGCTTGCAGCGCATCGTCAGCACCATCAAAGATTTTCGCAATGGCTAGCAGACGACATTTAACAGGTGGCAGATGACAGGTTACAGAAATTTAGCAATTAGCAGGTAGCAGACTGCGAGATTTCAAGTTGTTATCTGCTAAATGGTTCCTGCTAATTTTCTGTTATCTGCAACTTGTCATCTGCTAAATTGATTACGAAGCACCTATTTACAGATTAATTTCGAGCTGCTAGAGTAGTTACTCGATGCAAGTTACAACCGAAAATCTGAGTCCGACCAAATTTAAGCTGGCAATTACTGGCGACGGCGAGCAGCTCCTGGCGGCCAAACAACAGGCCTTGCAAAATTTGGCTAGCAGCGTCAATATTGCTGGTTTTCGGGCCGGCAAAGCGCCGCTAAATTTGGTCGAGAAAAATGCTGATCCGGAAGGCTTGAACCGCGAATTTTTGGACGCGGCTGTCAATAATCTGTACGTCGCGGCCATTACGGGCGAAAAATTGCGGCCGGTCGAGCAGCCGCAGGTCGAAGTCAGCAAATTTGTGCCGTTTTCGGCGCTCGAAATCAAAGTCGAAGTCGAGGCGCTGGCTCAGATAAAAGTGCCGGATTATAAAAATTTGAACCTGCAGCGCGAGGCCGTCAAAGTGTTGGCCGAAGACATTAGTAAAGTTCTGGCCCAACTGCAAGTGCGCGAGGCCGACAAAAAATCTGTCAGCCGCCCGGCCAAAAACGGCGACCAAGTAATTATTGATTTCGAAGGCAAAGATGCGCTCAGCAAACAGCCAATAAATGGCGGCAGCGCCCAGGATTATCCGCTAATGCTGGGTTCGAAAGATTTTATTCCGGGCTTCGAGCCGGAGCTAGTTGGCGCCAAAGCCAGCGAGGATCGCACGTTCACGCTAACTTTTCCAAAAGATTACGGCGTAGCCTCGTTGCAAAACAAGCAAATAACCTTTGAGGTCAAACTTAAAAAAGTCCAAGAGCTAAAGCAACCCAAGCTCGATGACGCTTTCGCGGCCAAAGTTGGCCCATTTAAAAACCTAGCTGAGCTAAAAGCCGACATCAAAAAGCAATTACAGGCCGAGCAAGCCAAAGCTGTTCAGCAAAAATTCGAAGAAGCCATTATCGACAAACTTGCCGCCGGCACCAAAATAACCATCCCGGAAGCCTTAATCAAAGAACAGCTCGAGCAAAACGAAGCCACCGAGCGCCAAAACTTAAGCTACCGCGGCCAAACCTGGCAAGAGCACTTGACGGCCGAAAACTTAAGCGAAGCCCAGCACCGCGCGCAGCACCGGCCAGAAGCCGAAACCCAAGTCAAAGGCGGCTTAGCCTTGAGTGCCGTGGCCGAAGCCGAAGGTTTGGACATAACAAACGACGAACTAGAAGCTAGAATCAAACTACTAAAAGGCCAATATTCCGACGCTAGCATGCAAGCCGAACTAGACAAACCCGAAAACCGCCGCGAAATTTTCGGCCGCCTGCTGACCGAAAAAACCATCGCCAAACTCACCGAATTTAATAGCGCCAAATAGCCGGCTAGCATTTATGCTATATTAAAGCCATGAACAATCGGTCGCTTTATTTTGGCGATAATTTGGAGATTTTACGCGATAGATTCCCGGGCGAGCAGGGCTATTTTGACCTGATTTACCTCGATCCGCCGTTTAATAGTAACCGCAATTACAACGTGCTGTTTAAGGAAGGCTTGGTCGACAGCGAGGCGCAAACCCACGCGTTCGAAGACTCTTGGCATTGGACGAATGAAGCCCAGGCCGAGTTCACGCGCCTCGTCGAAAACAGCAACGAAGCCATCAGCGAACTAATGCTGGCGCTCGAAAAAATCGTCGGCCACAACGACGTGCTAGCCTATTTGACAATGATGACCGTCCGCCTGTTTGAACTTTGGCGCGTACTCAAACCCACCGGCAGCATTTATTTGCACTGCGACCCGACCGCCAGCCATTATTTAAAAATCGTAATGGACACAGTCTTCGGCAAAAAGAATTTCCGGAACGAAATTATCTGGCATTATCGCCGCTGGACAAACGCTTCAACTGAATTTAAGAAAATGCACGACACAATCTTTTTCTACACAAAGTCGACCTCACATACTTTTAATCCAATCTTTATTGAGCCGACCGATTCACAAGCTGCTGTTGTGGCGCGAGGCTACAACGTTAATTCAGTCCCGAGCAAGAACGGAAAAATTTTACAACTCCTTGTTTATAATAAAGATACGGTTGATAAATTAGTCCGGGAGGGCAAACTGGACTTATCTAAATATGGCAATGTTATTTACAAGGATTCTGGCGAAACCGAAGCCAATGATGTTTGGCAAATTCAATACTTGCACTCGCAGGCCAAAGAGCGGCTGGGTTATCCGACGCAAAAACCGGAAAAACTTTTAGAGCGTATTTTAGAAGCTTCATCTAAAAAAGGCGATTGGGTTTTGGATCCGTTTTGCGGTTGCGGCACGACTGTTTCGGTGGCTGAAAAGTTGGGGCGCAATTGGGTCGGAATAGACGTTTCTATGTTGGCGGTCAAGCTGATTGAGCGGCGATTAGTCAAGGCTCACGAAGAACTCAAAGACAAAATTAATATAAATGGCTTGCCCAAAGACATGGGCGGTGCGCGGGCACTGTTCGCGGCCGATCCGTTTGACTTTGAATATTGGGTGGCCGTGCATTTGCTGGACGCCCGGCCGCCGGCCGGCAAAGACAAAGACCATATGAAGGGCGCCGATAAAGGCATCGACGGCGTCATCACGCTAGTAACCGACACTCAGAACGGCCAAGTTGCTTATGGCAAAGTGTTGGTGCAAGTCAAGGGCGGCAAAGTGCAGCGCAACCAGGTTTCCACGCTCATCGCTGACGTCGCGCGCGAAAAATCTGTCGGCGGCGTGTTCGTCTCGCTAGAAAAACCAACGGCTCCGATGAAGCAAGAAGCCGCCGCGGCCGGCACGAGCCAAACCGCATTCGGGCAGTTCCACAAAATCCAATTATTAACCGTCGAGGAATTATTAACTGGCAAGCGGCGCCCCAATTTGCCAGGCCAAGTCGCGCCCTACGAAAACGCCTTGCCATTCCAGGCCACCGTCGATCAAACCAGTTTGCTGTAGAAAGATGAATTAGCACTCTTGACACGCGAGTGCTAATTTATTAGACTTAAAGCTATGACTAGACCAACCAACCAAGTTTTGATCCCAACTGTTGTCGAGCAAGACGGCCGCTACGAACGGTCTTATGATATTTATTCTCGGCTACTAAAAGACCGCATAATTTTTCTGGGACAAGACGTCAACGAAGCCTCGGCCAACATCGTCGTCGCGCAATTATTATTTTTGCAGGCCGAAGACGCGCACAAAGACATATTTTTGTATATCAATAGCCCGGGCGGCAGCGTCTACGATGCGCTCGCGATTTATGACACCATGAGCTACGTTACTAACGATATTCAAACTGTCGGCATCGGCGTTCAGGCCTCGGCCGCGGCGTTTTTGCTGTCTAGTGGCACCAAAGGCAAGCGGTTCATTTTGCCTAATTCTACTGTCATGATTCATCAGCCTTCTAGCGGCACGCGCGGCAAAGTAACCGACCAAGAAATCGATTTGCGCGAATCGCTGCGCATTAAACAATTACTGGAAAATATCATGGCGCGCAACACCGGCCAAAAGCCGGCCAAAATCCACCAAGACATGGAACGCGACAAATGGCTCAGTTCTAGCGAAGCCAAAACTTACGGCATCATCGATAAAGTCATAACCAGCCCGCCAAAAACCCAAGCCAAACGTTAATTTGGTAACGCTGTAATATTTTTACTAGCTACATCCGCTAATGATGAGTTACATTTTACCAATAATTTAGGAGAATAATTTATGCAAAGCGTGGCTTTTGAGCGACCCGATATAGATGAGGTAAACCTAGAACTAACTGCCTATTTACAGGGCATTGCGCTCCGCGGCTGGGCTAAAACATTGCCGAACCGCAGCGATCAAGAGTTGCGCCACCAGTTTAACCCCGACAAGCATGAACATCTAGCGCGGGTTCAGAAAATATATAAGGAATTTGCGGAGTTAAACGGGCTCGTGCTAGCCAGAACCACGGCGCCAGATGGCTCGTCCGACCCGATAGCTTTTGCGCTAGCTCGCGATGACGTTTCCGGTAATGCTGCCGAGCGTTTATATAAGCGGCATTTTCGCCCCGAAAAAGTCTACGCTATACTGCGGCACGTGTGTGTCGACGCGCCCTATCAGCAGGCTGGCGTTGGCAAGCAGCTGGTTGGCGAGGCGCTTAGACCATTTCGGGACGAGCAAGTGCCGACAGCCTACATATTTGAGGAAAACCTGGTGGCGCTGAAAGCTTTTCAAAGACTTGGTTTTGAAAAATCGTCTAGCCCGCAAGAGCCTAAGATTCTGGACGATTATTTCGGCACCGAAAATCCAGCCGTAGCCCAATATCGTTTTGCCGCAGGTTCCGTGGAAGCGGTGCGAAACCTCGCCGCGGCTTGACATTTGGCTTTTCATGCTTCACACTAAAATATAAGAAGTAGTGTAAGCCGGGTAGTGCTTTATTTTGCGCTCGAAAACAGCCGCTTAGTAATCTTCGTAAAGCGATTATAAAAACTACAACAATTATTAGCTAAATTTTGGGCTTTATTTCTGTTTAAAAACAGAATATCCGAATAATTATTAAGGGGTTTAATGGCTAAAGATTCTAGCACTGCAAGGATTACTAAGACTAAAAACGACAGAGTTTATTTAACAGAAAATAACAATTTAATTGATCTGCCCAATCTTATCGACCACCAAACGCGCTCGTTTCAGTGGTTCATTAACGAAGGTTTGGGCGAATTGCTGGCCGAAATCAGCCCGATTGAAGATTATACCGGCGCCAAATTGAGCTTGGCGTTCAAGCAGTATCATTTTGAAGCGCCCAAAATGACCGAGCTGGAGGCGCACGACAATAACGTCGGTTATGAAGCTTCGCTAAAGGCTACAGTGGAACTATCGAACAAAGTTACCGGCGAAGTCAAAGAGCAAGAAATTTACCTGGGCGATTATCCGTTTATGACTTCGCGCGGCACGTTTATTATTAACGGCGCCGAGCGCGTGGTTGTCAGCCAGTTAATCCGCTCGAGCGGCGTGTTTTTCACGGCTGGTTTGCACGGTACGACTAATTTGTACGGTGCGAAAGTTATTCCTGGTCGGGGCGCTTGGTTGGAATTTGAAACTTCAGCCGCCGGTGCGCTGTTTGTTAAGATTGACCGCAAGCGCAAAGTCGCTGTAACAACCCTACTTCGCGCGCTTGGCATGAGCGAGGCCGAAATGAAACAAGCTTTTAGCCACGTCGATCAGGGCAAGTTAAATTACCTGGAAGCTACGCTCGCCAAAGATTCGGCTCGCGGCCAAAACGAAGCCTTGATTGAAATTTACCGCCGGCTACGACCGGGTGATTTAGCGACTGTCGATAACGCCCGCAGCTTAATCGAAAACACTTTTTATAATTACAAGCGGTTTGATTTTAGCCGGGTTGGCCGCTACAAAATCAACAAGCGCCTGGATCTCGACGTGCCCAACACGATGGAAAACCGGATCATGCGGCGCGAAGATTTGATCGCCATTATCGCTGAGGTTATCCGGCTCAACAATACTCAAGAAGCCGCCGACGATATCGACTCATTAGCCAACCGCCGCGTCAAATTAGTTGGCGAATTAGTCCAGCGCCAGTTCCGGATCGGGCTGCTGCGGATGGAGCGCAACACCAAAGACCGCATGAGCATGTGCCAAATCGAAACCGTTACGCCCGGCCAGCTGATTAACGCCCGACCGGTCGTGGCCGCGGTGCGCGAGTTTTTTGCTTCCAGCCAGCTGAGCCAATTTATGGACCAGATTAATCCTTTGAGCGAGCTGGCGCACAAACGGCGCTTGAGTTCCATGGGTCCGGGCGGATTGTCGCGCGAACGGGCCGGATTTGAAGTGCGCGACGCCCACGCTACGCACTACGGCCGCATCTGCGCCGTGGAAACGCCGGAGGGCGCCAATGTCGGCCTGGTTTTAAACTTGGCCAATTACGCGCGCATCAACGATTATGGCTTTATCGAAACGCCTTATCGCAAAGTTATCAGCGCCGCGAGCGCCAAAGACGCGCCCGGTCACATTGCTAGTCAAGATCTTGTCGATGAGACCGGCCGAGTAATTGTCAAAGCTGGTGCCAAAATCAGCCAGGCTGCCTCCCAAAAACTGGCCGCCAATAAATCTCGCGCCACCTGGCCGGTGAAAGCCCGGGTTACCGACAACATCGTTTACCTCGACGCGGCTGATGAAGCATCGGCCATTATTGCCAGCGCCAGCGAGCAGCTCGACGCGCATGGTTATTTTGTAAATTCGCGCATTCGGGCGCGCCGCTACTTGCAATCAGAACAGATTGATGCCGACGACGCCACTTATATGGACGCGGCGCTGAACCAGATTATCGGCTCGTCCGCCGGCTTAATCCCCTTTGTCGAAAAAGATTATGTGCTGCGCGCTTTGATGGGCTCCAATCAGCAACGCCAGGCCGTGCCGCTGGTGCGGCCCTCGGCGCCGATTGTCGGCACTGGTCAAGAAGCGCCGGCTGCCCGCAACACCGGCCAATTAATTGTGGCGAGTGGCCGCGGCGAAGTCGTCCAGGCTTCGGCCGAGCAAGTTAGCGTCAAATATAAAGACCAGACTGTCAATTATCCGGTGCAGCACTTTGTGCGCTCTAACGAGGGCACCAGCATTAATCAAAAAGTCGTCGTCAGCGTCGGCGATAAAGTTAAACCTGGCGATCCGTTAATCGAAGGCATGAGTATCGATGGCGGCGAACTGGCGCTGGGCAAAGATTTGCTGGTCGGCTTTATGCCCTGGGCTGGCTATAATTTCGAAGACGCTATTATCATTAGCCGCAAACTGGTGCAAGACGATACGCTTAGCAGCATCAATATTGTCGATTTCATGACCGAAGTCCGCGAAACCAAGCTTGGCCCCGAAATTATTACCAGTGATATTCCCAATGTCAGCGAAGATGCTTTGAGGCATCTGGACGAAGACGGCATTGTGCGCATTGGCGCCGAGGTACATCCAGGCGACATTTTAGTCGGCAAAATTACGCCCAAAGGCGAGCAGGAATTATCGAGCGAAGAGCGCTTATTGCGCGCCATCTTCGGCGAAAAATCCAAAGAAGTGCGCGACACCTCGCAACGTATGTCTAACGGCAAGCACGGCAAAGTGGTCGGCGTTAAAATTTTTAGCAAAGAAAATGGCCACGAATTAAAAGCCGGCGTGATTATGCAAATCCAAGTCTTTGTCGCCCAAATGCGCAAAATCGCCGTTGGCGACAAACTCGGCGGCCGCCACGGCAACAAAGGCGTAATTTCGCGAATTTTGCCAGTCGAAGATATGCCTTTTACCGAAGACGGCACACCGCTGGACGTGATTTTGAACCCGCTCGGTGTAACCGCGCGTATGAATGTCGGTCAGGTGTTCGAAACGCATCTGGGTATGGCCGCGCGGGCTTTGGGTCTAAAAGTTGCCAGCCCGGCCTTTAATGGCGTGCCGATTGACAAGATTCAAAGCTTACTTAAACAAGCTAATTTACCCGAAGACGGCAAGCAGCAATTGTTCGATGGCCGCAGCGGCGAAGCCTTCCAGGAGCGCACCACCGTCGGCAGCATGTACATCATCAAGTTGAACCACATGGTAGCCGACAAAATCCACGCCCGCTCGACCGGGCCATACACCATGGTTACGCAACAGCCGTTGGGCGGCAAAGCCCAAAACGGCGGGCAACGCTTTGGCGAAATGGAAGTCTGGGCGCTGGAATCTTACGGCGCCGCCACCACGCTGCAGGAAATGCTAACCATCAAATCCGACGACCTCTACGGCCGGTCCAAAGCCTACGAAGCCATCATCAAAAAAACGCCCATCGTTGGCCCGAAAATACCAGAAAGCTTCAACGTTTTAGTCAAAGAACTGCAGGGTCTCGGCCTAAAAGTCGATTTGATGGACACCAATAAACTCCTGGACGCTGAAACAATTCTGGCTGAAAACATCAAAAGCGAAGCCAGCCATCAGGCTGATGTCGAGGTGCCGGTACCTGTCGCGTCCGATGTCGATGTCACCGAAGAAGCTTCGGTCGACGAGTTTGAAGACATGAGCCTAGACGGTGAAGCTTTAACCGGAGCTGGGATTGTCGCCGGTTCAGACGATGGCTCGAGCTCTCCAGCCAATGACGACGATCAGGACGACGCTACAAGCGACGATAATCAGGAGGCAAACTAATGCCAGGGATTAATAATTTTTCATTTGTCATTTCTCAATTGACATTTACTTGTCATTTCCCATTTTTCAAAACAATATTTTTTCAAAAGCTGACAGCTTTTGGCCGAAAATGGTCAATGGTCAATGGTCAATGGTCAATGCGACCAGAGGGAGCTTACCGTGCGTAATTATTCACTAAACTCCGACATTTCGGATTTTGAAGCCATTCGCTTGGCTGTGGCCAGCCAGGCTGATGTGCTCGATTGGAGCTACGGCGAAGTTTTGAAGCCGGAAACCATCAATTACCGCACTCAAAAACCGGAGCGCGACGGGCTGTTTTGCGAGCGCATTTTCGGGCCGGCCAAAGACATCAATCCGCATGACGCTAAATATAAAGGCGTCAGAAGCCGCGAAGCCGCCGTCGATAAAAAGGGCGAGCTGGTCACGCGCAGCATCGTGCGCCGCGAGCGCATGGGCCACATCAAACTAGCCGTGCCGGTGATGCACATTTGGTTTTTGCACGGCACGCCGAGCGCCGTTGGATTGTTGCTCGGCATGACCGTCAAAAACCTGGAACGCGTGGTTTATTTTGCCAGCTACATCGTCAAAAGCGTTGACGTCGAGCGCCGCAACCAATTGCTGTCGGGCAAAGAAGCCGAATTTGCGGCCCAAGAAGCGGCCATCAAACAGCGCTACGAAAAGCAAGCCCAGGCTGAAACCGCTAACGTCAAAGCCCTGGCCGAAATGCAAACCAAAGAGCTAACCGAGTTAACCGAGCAATTCGAGCATGTCCGCGAGCAGCTTAGCGCGCTAG
Organism: Saccharimonadales bacterium (SeqCode); assembly: GCA_050730835.1. Taxonomy (GTDB): domain Bacteria; phylum Patescibacteriota; class Saccharimonadia; order Saccharimonadales; family UBA4665; genus JBOHNS01. The sequence continues at coordinate 14,407 of JBOHNS010000032.1, read as the reverse complement.
AAAAGTTTTATCTGCTGGGCGAAGCCGATTTCCGCGCGTTGCCGGATGATTTGCGCAGCCTGATCACTGTCGGCATGGGCGGCGCGGCGATTAAAGATTTACTCGAAGAAGTCAATATCGACCAATTAATCGTTAGTTTAACTGAAGAATCAGAAGCCGCCAAGGGTCAGCGCCGCAAAAAAATTATGAAACGCTTGAGGCTGCTGGAAGGCATGCACAACGCCGGCATCCAGCCGGGCTCGCTGTGCCTATCGGTGCTGCCGGTGATTCCGCCGGATCTCAGGCCAATGGTGCAACTAACCGGCGGCCGCTTCGCCACATCAGATTTAAACGACCTCTATCGCCGCGTCATCAACCGCAACAACCGCCTGAAAAAATTAATCGATTTGAACGCGCCGGAAGTCATTCGCCGCAACGAACAGCGCATGCTGCAAGAAGCCGTCGATGCCTTGATTGACAATAATAATTCGCGCGCCGGGCGCGCCGTGGCCGCCAGTGGCCAGCGCCGCCGGCTAAAATCTTTAAGCGACATGTTAAAAGGCAAGCAAGGTCGCTTCCGCCAAAACTTGCTCGGCAAGCGCGTCGATTATTCCGGCCGCAGCGTCATCGTATCCGGTCCGGAACTCAAAATTAATCAATGCGGCTTGCCCAAAATGATGGCGCTGGAATTGTTCAAACCCTTCGTCATCGGCGAACTAATCGCCCGCGAACAAGCCCACAATATCCGCTCGGCCACGCGCATGATCGAAACCGGCGAAACCGCCGTTTGGGACGCGCTCGACGAAATGATCAAAGACAAATACGTTTTATTAAACCGCGCGCCCAGCCTGCACCGCTTGAGCATCCAGGCTTTTCAGCCAGTCTTAATCGAAGGCCGCGCCATCCAGTTGCACCCGCTGGTTTGCAAGGGCTTCAACGCCGATTTCGACGGCGACCAAATGGCTGTCCACTTGCCGCTATCACAGGCCGCGCAGGATGAAGCCAAAAACATCATGGCCTCTAATCGTAATTTATTGAAGCCGTCCGATGGCACACCGATTCTCTACATCGAGCAAGACATCGTGCTGGGCTGTTATTATTTAACCCACATTCCGGCCGATCAAAACCAAAAAGAGCGTGCCTTTGTCGGTCTCGACGAAGCCTTGATGGCCCACGACGCCGGCCGCATCAGCTTGCAAAGTCCGCTGCGCGTGCGCTTTCGTGGCGCCGTGCGCTCGACTACGCTTGGCCGTCTGCTGTTTAATGAAATTTTTCCGGAGGATTTTGCCTTCCAAGACGAAGCCATGACCAAAAAACATTTGCAAAAAGTCATGGCCAAAGTTTATCAACAATACGGGCAAGACCGCACGGCCGCCATCGCCGACGACCTCAAAAACCTCGGTTTTCATTATGCCACGATGTCCGGTTTGAGCGTTGGCATGGACGACTTTGGCGAAGTCCAAGGTTTGGATAAAGTTATCGCCGAGGGCGACCAGCGCGCTGCGGCCATTAGCCAGCAGTATGAACAAGGTTTTATCACCGACGACGAGCGCTACCGTCTAACCGTCGATAATTGGACAAAAGTCGATGCCAAAGTCCAAAATTTGTTAACCGAGCAGATGACCGGGCAAAGTTCGCCAATCGCCATCTCCATAACTTCCGGTGCGCGCGGCAATATATCGCAGCTGAAAATGTGCGTCGGCATGCTGGGCGTGTTTTCCGACACTAGCGGCCACGCCATCGAATTGCCGATCACCACTGGTTACAACCAAGGTTTAAGTCCGCTAGAATATTTCACCGCGACCCGCGGCACGCGCAAAGCCGTGGTCGATATTGCCCTGAAAACCGCCGACGCTGGCTATTTGACGCGTCGTTTGGTCGATGTTAGTCAGGACGTCTTTACCATTGATGACGATCCCGACGATCAAGGTTTTGCCATGCTGCGCGCCGATGCCGCAGCCATCGGCCTGGACTATGCCGCGCGCCTGGAGGGTCGCTTTGCGGCCGCTCAAGTGCCGGGCTTTACTAAGCGCGGCCAGCTGATTACACCGGAAATTGCCAAAGCCATAGACGACGACGCCAAGCTAGACGGCGTCAAAATCTTGAGCGCTTTGAGCGCCACATCGGTTCAGGGCGTGTCGCAAAAATCTTACGGTCTGGACCCGGCCACAGGTGATTTAGTCACCTCACATCATCCTGTCGGGGTTATCGCTGCTCAAAGTATCGGTGAACTCGGCACCCAGCTGAGTCTGGACTCCAAACACCGTTCCGGCTCAGTTGTGGCCGACGAAACTGCCCAAGGCTTAAACCGTGTCGAGGAATTGTTTGAGGTGCGCACGCCCAAAGGTCAAGCTTACTTATCGGAAATTTCCGGCATTGCCAATGTTTGGGAAGATGGCGATAATTACATCATCCAAATTACCGAGAATGACCTGCCATCGGCCAAGCTTTCCTTGGACGGCCGCACGCCGCAAATCGCCGACGGCAGCGATGTTGCCATCGGTGATATTGTCGCCGCCAAGCCAGCCGGCGAGCGGCCGCTCAGCGCGACCATCGCCGGCAAAGCTAGCGTCAGCCAAAAGTCAATAATTATCACGCCGGCCGCGCAGCGCGTCGTACGCTACCAAATCGCCGGTTTTAAACAAGTCCAAATTAAAGATGGCGATTCGGTTGCCGCCGGCCAACGCCTGACCAACGGCTCGATCAATTTGCAGGAATTAATGGTGCTCAGCGGCGTGGAAGCTGCCCAGCGCTACATAATGAACGAAGTTTTGCTGATTCTGGTGGCGCAAGGCCAAAAAATCGCCGATAAACACCTGGAAATTATTGTCCGGCAAATGTTTTCCCGCGTCCAGGTCGATGAAACGGGCGACAGCGAGTTTGTCACTGGCGACATCGCCAGCAAACTGGCTGTTGTGCGGGCTAACGCTGCCTTAGTCCAACAGGGCAAACGTCCGGCCGAGTTTAAGCAATTGCTGCTGGGCATCACCAAAGCTTCGCTGGCGACCGATTCCTTCCTAAGCGCCGCCAGTTTCCAAGACACCACGCGCGTGCTCATCGGCGCCGCCACTAGCGGTAAAATCGACCACTTGTACGGCCTGAAAGAAAACGTTATCTTGGGCCGCAAAATCCCAGTCGGCACCGGCTACAAATCGCCGGATGAAATTGAGCGTGAGCTTGAAGAAGTAGCTGAAACATGATAGATTGTACGAATATGTTGAAAAGAGTCACCCATTCGACAGGCTCAGGGCAGGCCAGTCACGAGTCACGAGTCAATAAGCAGGCAATTAGTATTAAGCGATTAGCCAGTAAATTTTTTAGCTTGCTACTTGCTATTTGCTACTTGCTACTGCAGCCGGAGGCTGCTTAACATGCCGACAATTAATCAGCTGGTGCGCAAGCCGCGTACTGTCAAAGGCAAAAAGTCTGGCGCCCCGCATTTGCAGCGCGTAGTCAATAATTTGAATAATATAAATTATGAAAAGCCCTCGCCGTTTAAGCGCGGCGTGTGCATCCGCGTAACCACCAAAACCCCGAAAAAGCCCAACTCCGCCTTGCGCAAAGTCGCCCGCGTGCGCCTGACCAATGGCCACGAAGTCTGGGCTTATATCGGCGGCGAAGGCCACAATTTGCAGGAACACGCCGCCGTGCTAATCCGCGGCGGCCGCGTCAAAGATTTGCCCGGCGTACGCTACCACATCGTCCGCGGCAACCTGGATCTCCAAGGCGTCTCTGGCCGCCAAAAGGGTCGCAGCAAATACGGCACCAAGAAAGCCAGCAAATAATGATTAATCATTTTTCAGGTATCAGGTCTCAAGTAGCAGAAATTGAGCAGATATCAGGTAGCAGACGGATTCATCCAGCAATTGTCTGCCACATGTTACCTGCCAAATTTCTGTCATCTGCTACCTGCTCTCTGCTAAATAAAACCGAAAGGTTTGCCTAATGCCGCGCAAAGTCACCAAATCACTAGTCCGCGACATTTCGCCCGACCGCCTGTACGGCAGCGTGGCCGTGCAGCGCGTGATTAACCGCGTTATGCTGGACGGCAAAAAGCAACTGGCCGAAAAATTAGTCTACGCCGGCCTGCAACAAGCCGCCGACAAATTAAAAATCGATAATCCAATAGAAGTTTTCGACCAAGCTATGAAAAATATCCAACCCAGCGTCGAAACTCGCTCGCGCCGCGTCGGTGGTGCCAACTACCAAATTCCGTTCGAGGTCAAAGGCCAGCGCCAAACGCATCTAACCGTCATGTGGTTCGTGGCCGCCGCCCGCGCCCGCAGCGGCATGAGCATGAGCCAGCGCATCGCGCTCGAACTAAGCGACGCCTACAACGGTCAAGGCGCGGCCGTCAAAAAACGCGAAGACGCCCAGCGCATGGCCGACGCCAACCGCGCCTTCGCCCATTTCGCGAGAGGCTAGCGTCTATGGAACCTAATGGTAACAGAATACTATGTCCGGAAACGCAGGAAGTTTGCCCGGCTTCACAACAACTCGTGGAACAATATTGCGAAGCTGAACCTAGTTTTCTAAAGCGCGCAAAACTAGAAATAAAACTTATTGCAAAAGCACTAGTCGCACAAGCATTTAGCTGTGAAGATTCTAAAGCAACAGGACAGTGCTTTAATGCTCAACGACTGGGGATTAGGTATCAGGTTCAAATAGGACAAACAGCTGCAGGCGACTTGCGTTGTCCCCAAGATAAAAGAAGTAAGCGTTGATGGCAGCCAAAAAATACCCGCTAGGGAAAATTCGTAACATCGGTATTATCGCGCATATTGACGCCGGTAAAACTACGACGACTGAGGGTATTTTGTACCGCACCGGTTTGAAGCACAAAATCGGCGCTGTGCACGAAGGCGAAACCACGACCGACTTTATGGCGCAGGAAAAAGAGCGCGGCATTACGATTATGTCGGCCGCCGTGACTTGCTACTGGAAGGGCCATCAAATCAACATTATCGATACGCCGGGCCACATCGATTTCACTGTCGAAGTCGAGCGTTCGCTGCGCGTATTAGACGGCGCGGTGGTAGTTTTCGATGGCAAAATGGGTGTCGAATCACAGTCCGAGACCGTTTGGCGCCAAGCCGACAAATATGGCGTGCCGCGAATTTGTTTTATCAATAAAATCAACCAAACCGGTGGCGATTTCTATAAATCACTCGAAAGTATTCACGCTCGCTTAAACAAACGAGCTTTCCCAATTCATCTGCCAATTGGTTTTGAGCAAAGCGTCAACGGCGTCATAGATTTGGTGGCCATGAAAGCTTACACATACAAAGACTTCACTGATCACGAATTAGTTGAAGGTGAAATTCCAGCCGATATGTTAGACGAGGCCAAAAAGTATCGTAGCCTGCTAATTGAAAACGCTGTAGCCGAAGATGAGAAATTATTAGAACGTTATTTTGAAGTTGGCGAAGGTGGCTTGAGCGCAGACGAAATCAAGCACGCCATTCGCGCCGCTATTTTGTCCGGCAACTTCTTTGCTGTTACCGCCGGCGATGGCCGCGGCGTTATCGTCGAAAAATTACTAGACTTAGTTAATGAATTGCTACCAAGCCCAGAAGAGCGCGGCGGCGCGTGGGGCACGCATCCAAAAACTGGCGACGAAATTGAGCGCCAGCCATCAGAAGCAGAATCACTTTCCGGCCTGGCGTTCAAAATCGCTACCGACCCGTTTGTTGGCAAACTAGCCTACTTCCGTGTTTATTCGGGCAAATTACAGTCTGGCTCGTATGTCCTAAACTCTTCGACTGGCGAAAAAGAGCGCGTTGGCCGGATTGTGCGCATGCAAGCCGACAAACGCGAAGAAGTGCCCGAAGTCGGCGCCGGCGATATCGCGGCTATAGTCGGACTAAAAGGCACAACCACCGGCCACACATTGTGCGACCCAAACAATCCAATCGTGCTTGAGTCAATTACCTTCCCAGAGCCGCCAGTATCTATCGCTATCGAGCCAAAAACCAAAGCCGACCAAGAGAAAATGTCGCTAGCTTTGCAGCGCCTAGCCGAAGAAGACCCAACTTTCCGTATTCATGTCGACGACGAAACCGGCCAAACGATTATTTCCGGCATGGGTGAATTGCATTTGGAAATTATCGTCGACCGCATGAAGCGGGAATTTACCGTAGAAGCCAATATCGGCCAGCCGCAAGTCGCCTACCGCGAAACTATCCGCAAAGATGCCGTGGAAATCCAGGGCAAATTCATCCGCCAATCCGGCGGCCGCGGCCAATACGGCGATGTCTGGCTACGCTTATCCCAAAACGAAGCCGGCCAAGGTTTTGAATTCATCAACTCCATAAAAGGCGGCGTAGTTCCAAATGAATACATCAAACCAGTCCAGCAAGGCATCGAAGAAGCTATGAGCAACGGCGTACTAGCCGGCTACCCGGTTGTCGATATTAAAGCCGAATTATATGATGGCAGCTATCACGACGTTGACTCATCCGAAATGGCTTTCAAAATCGCTGGCTCCATGGCCTTGCAAGCAGGCGTCAAAAAAGCCAGCCCAGTTCTACTAGAACCCGTCATGAAAGTTGTCGTCGTAACTCCCGAACAATTCATGGGCGATGTCATCGGCGATTTAAATTCCAAACGCGGTCAGATAGAAACCATGGAAGACTTGCCAGCCAGCATCAAAGAAATCACCGCTTTCGTGCCACTCGGCGAAATGTTCGGCTACACGACGAACTTGCGCTCCAGCACCCAAGGCCGAGCCAGCTCATCGATGGAACTAGACCATTACGCCGACGTGCCAAATAACGTCGCCGAAGCCATAGTCGCCAAAAATTCCAAGTAGCGTAATAGCCGCCATCGGGCGCATTGACTAAAATTAAGCGGCCATGTTATAGTTAATGTCATTAAAAGTTTAAATTAGGATTAAACATGACCAGCCAAAATGCTGAAGGCTTCACGGCCGACCAATTACCAAATGTCATTCCCCCTGGCGCGCCAGATTCGGAGCACGCAAGGGTTTACTATTTGGGCGGCATAACCACTGGCCAGCCTAATGCCGACGGCAGTCACAGCGTTTATTACCCCACCGGCCACGAACTGCAAATTACCACAGACGCAAGAGCCTAGCTAGAGCCTATCCATCCTGCCAATCTCGACCGAGCCGAAGACCAGATTTAGGCCAACTCACAACGGAAACTATTTACAAACTTATCAAAACTATCTATACTGATTTGGTAACCTTAGCGTGGGTTTGCTATACTCATGCTAAAATAACTTATAAATAATTTAGGAGTTTTATTCACTATGGCAGATCAATTTGACCGCAGCAAACCTCATATTAATGTCGGTACCATGGGCCATGTCGATCACGGCAAAACCACTTTAACCGCGGCTATCACCGCGGTGCTGGCTAAAAAATTACCATCCAAAATCAACCAGCCGGTTAAATACGATGAAATCGACAAAGCCCCGGAAGAAAAACAGCGCGGCATCACCATCGCCACCAGCCACCAAGAATACGAAAGCGGCAACCGCCACTACGCTCACGTCGATATGCCCGGCCACGCCGACTATGTCAAAAACATGATCACCGGCGCGGCTCAGGTAGACGGCGCTATTTTGGTCGTTTCGGCGGCCGACGGCCCGATGCCGCAAACCCGCGAACACGTGCTGCTGGCCAAGCAAGTCGGCGTGCCGTCAATTTTAGTATTTCTAAATAAAATGGATCTAGCCGACCCAGAATTAGTCGAACTAGTCGAAGAAGAAATCCGCGATTTGCTAGAAAAAAACGGCTTTGACCGCAATTGCCCAATCGTCCGCGGCAGCGCCACCAAAGCTTTGGACGGCGACGCCGCCAACCAAGACGCCGTCATGGAACTAATTACAGCCATGGACGATTTCATTCCTGAACCCAAGCGTGAGCTGGACAAAACCTTTTTGATGCCCATCGAAGACGTCTTCTCCATCAAAGGTCGCGGCACTGTCGCCACCGGCCGCGTCGAACAAGGCGTCGTCAAAGTCAACGAAGAAATCGAAATCGTCGGCCTACACCCCACCAAAAAATCTGTCGTCACCGGTGTCGAAATGTTCAAAAAGAATTTGGATCAAGGCCAAGCTGGCGATAATGTCGGCGTCTTATTGCGCGGCGTCGAGCGCGACGATATTGAGCGCGGCCAGGTGCTGGCCAAGCCCGGCACCATCACGCCGCACACCGAATTCGACAGCGAAGTTTACATTTTGAACAAAGACGAAGGCGGCCGCCACACGCCGTTCTTCAAAGGATACAAACCGCAGTTCTATTTCCGCACCACCGATGTTACCGGCGAAGTCGAACTCCCAGCTGACAAAGAAATGGTCATGCCCGGCGACACCGTCACCTTCAAAGTCAAACTCCAAGCCGCCATCGCCATGGATCAAGGCCTGCGCTTCGCCATTCGCGAAGGCGGCCGCACCGTCGGCGCCGGCGTCGTCACCAAGATTGTTAAATAGATTTAAACTATGCCAGACACCGCCAAAAAACCAGAAATCAAGCAACGAGTCCGGATTCGGCTGAAAGCCTATGATCATAAAGTTATCGATCAAGCCGCCAAACAAATTATCGACACTGCGCTGCGCACCAACGCCACGCTGGCTGGCCCAATTCCACTGCCCACCGAACGTTCCAGCTACACCGTCATCAAAAGTCCGCATGTCTACAAAAAAGGCCGTGAGCAATACGAAATGCGCGTTCACAAACGCCTAATCGACGTCTTCAACCCCACACCCAAAACCGTCGACAGTCTAATGAACCTTTCTTTGCCTGCGGGATGTGATGTCGAAATTAAAATGTAGGCCTGACATAATTTTGGACTTAGTGTAAGCTCTATGACGGTTAGTAACCATGTAGAATTTGCAACATATTGACAGTAGTCGCTCATCAATGATAATCTATTATGGTAGATTGGCTTGCAACAAACGCTTGGCCAAAAGGCGGGTCTGTATGTAACAGATACGGAAACTACCTTTGCCAAGTATTTTTATAGCTATGACTTAAATTTAACGGAGCTAAATGAAAGCTTTAATTACGCGCAAAATTGGCATGACGAGCGCTATCGCGGATGATGGTGCGGTTCGGGCTGTCACCATATTGGCGGCTGAGCCGAACGTTATTACTCAGCTAAAAGACGTCGAGCGCGATGGCTACAAGGCCGTGCAGCTTGGTTTTGGCTCGACCAAAAAGCTTGGCAAATCGCAGGCCGGACATTATAAGTCCAGCCAGGCCAGCCCCAAGTTGGCCCGCGAATTCCGGGTCAATCAATTAACTGAGGATTTAAAAGTCGGCGCGCAATTGGCAGCCGATGTTTTTGAAGTCGGCGACCGCGTGCACGCTACGGCTACGTCCAAAGGCAAGGGCTTTGCCGGCACCATCAAACGCCATAATTTTCACCGCCAGCGCGTTAGCCACGGCGGCAAAGGCAACACTCGCAAGCCCGGCTCCATCGGTTCGATGTACCCCCAGCACATCTTGAAGGGCAAAAAAATGGCCGGCCAACTCGGCCACACCCAAGTTACCACACGCAACCTGAAAATTGCCCTAGTCGATCCGGACAATAAATATCTAGCCGTGACCGGTGCCGTGCCAGGCCCGAACCGTGGCATTGTATTGATTAAGGAAGCTAAGTCATGAAACGCTTCGCATTTCATCAGTCTATAGTTTGTAGTTTGAAGTTTATAGCAGCTGCAACTCAACTATCAACTAAAAGCTATCAACTAAAAACTATTGCCGGAGGGAGTTTTTAGGATGGCTGTTGCAACCTATACCAAAACCGGCACCAAAGCTACGTCGTCCGCCAAGCTGGATAAAACCGTGTTCGGCGAAGTACCCACGAACCATGAATTATTAAAGCAGGCCTACATTAATTATCTGGCCAATGGCCGGCAAAACTTAGCCAAGACCAAAGCTCGCGGCATGGTCCGCGGCGGCGGCAAAAAGCCGTGGCGCCAAAAGGGCACTGGCCGCGCCCGCTTCGGCTCGAGCCGCAACCCAATTTGGCGCGGTGGCGGCGTCGCCTTCGGCCCAACCGGCGTCGAAAACTATTCCAAACAATTGCCGCTAAAGGCCAAGCGCAAGTCCATTTGCCAAGCCTTAAGTCTAGCCACGGAAGATAATAAAATTATCGTGGTTGAGGCGCTAGCCCTAAAATCCGCCAAAACCGCTGAACTTCATAAATTCATGACAAAAATCGGCGCTACTGGCCAAGTGCTTCTAGCGGTCGACAGTAAAAGCGAAGCACTCGTACGTGCAGCCAATAATTTGCCAAACGTCAAGTTAGTCCAAGCCAATTATTTGAACGTTTTTGATGTTATGAATGCCGATCATATCGTTATGACTGCTCCGGCCCAAAAAATCGTAGAAACCTGGCTCGGAGATAAAAACTAATGAGCCAAAGCCTTGTTCTAAAACCGCGCATGAGCGAAAAAGCTTACGGCCTAACTCAAACCAGGAACGTATACGTTTTTGATGTAGCGACAGACGTCAACAAGCATACTGTAGCCAGAAGCGTAGCCGATCAGTTCAAGGTGAGCGTCGACAAAGTGGCCATTATGAAAGTCAAAGGTAAAGCCAAGCGCACGATTAGTAAAAAAGGTCGCGTAGTTCTAAGAGGCAGCAATAGCGATTTCAAAAAAGCCTACGTTACGCTCAAAAAGGGCGACAGCTTGCCGTTTTTCGAAGCCGCCGAAAAAGAAGCCGAAGCCTCAGAGGCCAAACAAGAAAAAATGTCAGCCGCCATGGACAAGCAAGCCGCCAAAGCAGCCAAAAAAGACGACCAGCCAGCCCGCCGCGGCTTGCGTTTACCCAGTCGCCGCAGCGGCAGCCGAGGAGGAGACAAATAGATGCCAATTAAAACCTACAACCCGACCTCGCCGGCGCGTCGCGGCATGACTAGCCAGGATTTCAGTGATATTACGAGCAAAAAGCCGGTTCGTTCATTAGTAGTTGCCGAAAAACGCGGCAGCGGTCGCAACAATCAAGGCCGCATCACCACGCGCCATCAGGGCGGCGGCGCGCGCAAATTTTATCGGCTGGTCGATTTTAATCTAGCGGCTGGCACAAGCGCTGTCATCGAACACATCGAATACGACCCCAACCGCTCGGCGCGATTGGCGCGGTTGAAAGACGAAGCCGGTAATTATCACTACATTTTGGCCGCCAACGGCATGCGCGTCGGCCAAAAGATTGCATCAGATAAATCGGCCGCCATCGAAACCGGCAACCGCTTGCCGCTGCAATCAATTCCCGTCGGCAGCCTGATCCACGCCATTGAACTCCAGCCCGGCCGCGGCGCGCAAATGGTGCGCAGCGCCGGCAATAGCGCCCAGCTTGTTGCCAAAGAAAGCGCCAATGCCCAGGTGCGCTTGCCGAGCGGCGAAATTCGCTTGGTAAATGTGCAGTGCACTGCTAGTATCGGAGTAATTGGCAACGAGCAGCACCAGAACATCAAGCTCGGCAAAGCCGGCCGCTCGCGCCATAAAGGTATCCGTCCAACCGTCCGCGGCGTCGTCATGAACGCTGCCGACCATCCGCACGGCGGCGGCGATGGTGGCCGCCACGGCATGGGCAAAGATCCGCGCACGCCGTGGGGTCAAAAAACCCTCGGCTACAAAACCCGCCGCCGCAAATCGACCACCAAATATATAGTCAGAAGCCGCCACGCGGCCAAGAGGAAATAATTATGAATTATAATAATTTTTCAATTCCCAATTCCCAATTCCCATTTCCCATTTCTGCAGTTATTTATAGATTATTACGGACAAAGTCCATTCCAAAAATGGTCAATAGTCAATGGTCAATGGAAAATGAAGCGACCAACGGGAGCGTCCTGTGAGCCGATCGCTGAAAAAAGGACCATTTATCGACCCCAAGCTAGCCAAAAAGGTGGCAGCCCTGGCAGCTGAAGACCGCACCATTATCAAAACTTGGGCGCGGGCCTCGACAATTGCGCCGGAATTTGTCGGCCGGACTTTTGCCGTGCACAACGGCAAAGTCCATGTGCCGGTTTTTGTTAGTGAAAACATGGTTGGCCACAAGCTCGGCGAATTCAGCCCAACGCGTAAATTCCGCTCGCACGGCGGCAAATTGGCAAAGGCGGCCAAGTGATGTACAGGATTCATTTATCATTTCACAATTTTCAATTGACGTTTATTGATCATTTCACAATTTTCAATAAAATAAATTCTGCGAAAGCTGACAGCTTTTGGCCGAAAATGGTCAATGGTCAATGGTCAATGGTCAATGCGACCGAAGGGAGTTTCTAATGTCCGTTCAGGCCATCGCCAAAGGCGTCGCCATCAGCCCGCGCAAAGTCGGTGAAGTCGTGGTGCTGGTACGCGGTCGCAGCGTGGCCGACGCCCTAACAATTTTGCAGCATACGCCGCGTCGCTCTGCTGTGGCTGTTGCTAAAACCATCCAAAGCGTCCGCGCCAACGCCGATTATAATCACAATTATAAGCCCGACTCGCTGCAAATTACTGAAATTTTCGTCACGCCCGGTCCGCGCTCCAAGCGTTTCCGCCCAGTTTCGCGCGGCATGGCGCATCCGTACATGCATCGCACGTCGCACATTCGCGTCGTTGTCGACGGCGAACGCCGCCAGCCCAAAAAACCCGCCGCTAAAACTATAGCCGCAACTAAGGATAAAAAAGCATGAAATATTTAGCAGGTAACAAATTTCAGGTAACAGAAATTTATCAGATATCAGGTAGCAGACCAGCAGCCGACGAAGCTAATCTGCTACTTGCTATTTGCTACCTGCTACCTGCAGAACGGAGTTTTGCCTGATGGGTCAAAAAGTCAATCCCATCAGCATGCGCCTGCCGCTCAACAAAAACTGGCGCAGCAAATGGTTCGTCAATAAGCGCGATTACGCCAAATATTTGGCTAGTGATTTGAAAGTTCGCAACCTCATCGACACAAAATTAGGCTCGCGAGCCGCAATTAACAAAGTCGATATTGAACATTCGCCCAATCAAATCGTGGTAACGATCGCGACCGCCAAAGCCGGCGTCGTCATCGGCCGCGGCGGCCAGGGCGCTCAGGAATTAAAAACCGATATCGAGAAAATTTACGGCGTGGCCGCGCGAGTCAATATCGAAGAAGTCAAAAAGTCTGATCTGTACGCCAAGCTGGTTGCCGAAAACATCGCCCACCAGTTGGAACGGCGCATGTCATTCCGCCGCGCCATCAAATCGGCCAGTGCGGCCACCATGCGCGCCGGCGCCAAAGGCATTCGCATCGAGGTTGCCGGCCGCTTGAACGGCGCCGAAATGAGCCGCCGCGAAAAGCAAGTCGAGGGCAGCGTGCCACTGCACACACTCAGAGCCGACATTGATTTCGCCTCGGTGCCAGCCCAAACGCCGGCCGGCATTATCGGTGTCAAAGTTTGGATTCACAAAGGAGAAGCCTCGTGATTCATTTGTCATTTACCAATTACCATTTACCAATTATTTGTCATTTTTCATTTTTCAATAAAATAAATGCTGCAAAAGCTGACAGCTTTTGGAAAAATATGGTCAATGGTCAATGGCAAATGGTCAATGCGACCGCAGGGAGCCTATCGTGTTAATGCCCAAACGCACCAAATACCGCAAGGTCCGCAAGGGCCGGATTCGCGGCGTGGCCACCAGCGGCAATTACATCGCTTACGGCGAATTCGCGCTGCAGGCCCAAGGCCAAGAACGCCTGAGCGCGCGCCAAATCGAATCCGCCCGTCAAGCCATGACACGCTCCATTAAACGCGGCGGCAAAATCTGGATTCGCGTTTTCCCGCACACGCCAGTTACCAAAAAACCCCTGGACGTCAAAATGGGCAGCGGCAAAGGCAGCCCGGAATATTTCGCCGCCAAAGTTCGCCCGGGCACAATTTTGTTCGAAATGCAAGGTGTCAGCGAAGAAGTCGCCCGCGAAGCCATGCGCCTGGCGGCCCAAAAATTACCCGTCAAAACCCATTTTTTAAGACGCGAGGATAGTTAAAATTTTTAGGATAATAAGTCATGAAATTAGCAGATATTCGCAAACAATCTACCGCCGATTTGGCCAAAGAAGCAACTCGGCTGCGTCAAGAAATCGCCGAAACCCGCCGCCGTCTGCACCTCGGCGAAATCGACAACGTCCACGTCGCCAAAGCCAAACGCAAAGATCTGGCGCGCGTTTTAACAGTCCTCGGCGAACAATTATTCAAGGAGACAAACTAATGCCGAGCTTCAATTTCCCATTTCCCGTTTCCCATTTCCCGTTTGTTTCCTATTTTTCATTTTTCAAAAAAATAATTTTTTCAAAAGCTAACAGCTTTTGGCTAAAAATGGTCAATGGTCAATGGTCAATGGTCAATGCCACCGCAGGGAGCTTGTAATGGCGCGAACCTTAACTGGTGTTGTCAGCTCCGACAAACCCGATAAAACCATCATCGTAACAGTCGAAAGC
>JBOHNS010000031.1:0-34727 GCA_050730835.1 Saccharimonadales bacterium (SeqCode) | reverse complement strand
GCCGGCAAAAATACGCACGGGACGATCTTTGGCTAGTATCGCAACATTTTCCGCCAAATTTTGCTCCATGGCATAGTGCAGTTTGGCAGTTAATAGCTCGCCAAACTTTCGCCCGTCGCGGCCGCGCGAATCGCTCCAAAGGGTAGCGCCCAATTCTCGACCAGCCATAAAGTTCCCGCGGTGCCAAAGTTGTTGATCGCCTAGCGCAATATTCCGCGCCAAACGCCGGCTAAATTCTCTGGTTCTTTGCTCAGGATTGTCTCCCAAAGCTTCATTATTCATGCCGACTGGCGCTATAGCGCCAATTGCTCGATATAATTTCGGCTCTTCCTTGGCCGTAATTAACAATCCGCCGCCGCCTTGGGAATGACCGATGCCGTGCCTTGGTGTGTCTTCAGGCAAGTCGGCAACTTGATTGATGTGATGCATGACCGCAATCGGCGCTTCGCGCGTAGTCTTGTCTATGGCCAATCGATTCGAATCGTCGTAGGGCACAATTAGCGCGGCAACCGAAATACCGCGTTCGCCTAAAGCCCGGATCGTGCGTGAACTAACCGGGGGACGATCTTCACCAAGCCCCGGAAATAAAATAAAATCCGGGTCATCAGAATTAGACAAATAATCTATAGCCACATCGCGTCTACGGCCGTCAATTTCGGGCTGCCACAACGCCGTTTGCCGAGTAACGATAGTCAGCGGATTTTCCGGATTTTCCATATATTTAATATTAGCATATATTTGCTGTATTTGCAATTCATTTTTTAATTAACCAAGCTTCAAGCGATATGAACGCAAGGTTTCACCAATTTAATTCTGCTCCAAAATCTACCTGGCAAAAAGTTGCCAGCAAAAAAGCTCAGCTGGTCCGCGCCGCAAAAACCGCCAGCATTTCACCAAGGACCCTCTGGCTACCAATAAGTCCCAAGCAGTTACCAAAAAATCCCCAGTTAAAAGCCAACTGCATCCAAAGCAATAAATCTAAGTATTTGAATTGTATGAGACTAGAAACGTCTTGCTTGTTGCTAGAGCAAAAACTCAAAGTCTCTTACGAATCAAGTCATGTACTGTTTAAAGCATTTTGGACAGTAACTAATGTTGATAAAGTGTTAGACTAAAGTTATGTCGGAACAGCATGTTAATTTGTATGAAGCCCATGCCGGGCAAATTAACTCAGAAGAAGCCCAACTACTAAAAGAACATGAACCTTCTATAGAATTCCATGTCGTTCAAGAAAACCTTAGCCAAGGTCGGCAATCTAGAGTTTCAGTATTAGAATATGAGCGCAGCGGTCAAAAATACCGGGTTTTATGGAAGCGCATGGGCGCAAACAAGGCTTTGGAGGCTGAAGAAGCACAGCTATTACAATCAAGATTACAGCCCTATCGTCAAAGTTTGATCGATGCCGGATGGCGTGTTCCCCACCTTCTTTATACTAAAGTCGCCCAACTTTCGGGAGAAAATCAGATCTTTTCTTACGAACAATTCATAGCTGGCGGAGACGGTGAAAAAGTCTTTGGCGATCCTTCTGAACCAAACTTCCGTAAGTGGTTTTTAATGAATGAGGTCATTGCCACTCTAGCTCACTATCCGGAAAAAGATTTGCATAGAACTAGCCTTGCCGGCAAAATACTAACCAGACTACCACATGGCCTAGACTTAAAATTAGCTAACTGCGTTTTAGAGCCAGCTAGTAACGAATTATACTTTGTAGATTTATTCGGACCTAAGGAACTAGATAAAAACAAAAATTGGCTTACTTACTCAACAAAATTAGACAACTTAAACCAAGAATCGTTACTAGCTGTCTGCGCTAGCCGAGAAGGTGCCATCTTGCGCTGCTGGCGACTAGCCGAGCAGCATTGGCACAACGCAATTAACAGCGCATCAGAATTACGCAGTGAATTTATATCAAGACTAACGGATACAAACCTACCTGCAAAAGAACAGAGTTTTATAATTGAAGAAATCTCCCAAGACTATCCATGGCTCAATAAACTATATAAAGAAAGTAAAATTTGAATTAGAATCAGCTTTATATTAATGCGGCTTAAGTGAGCGAAGGTTGATGTTTTTAAATTAAAATAATCACGAGCTTGAACCATTTGAGGCTTGGTTTTAGCTAGCAAGATTTAACAAATACAATCGCAGCGCCTCGTCGGCGTCGATTGATTCAGTTTTTAGCCGAACATCCAGCTCCAGCAAATCGGCAACTAATTGTTGGACCCGAGCTAGCGGCAATTGGCGCGCCAGAGCCATATTTTTATTGATCACGAAAGGATTGATTTTCGATTCTTGGGCGATTTCGGCAGGTTTAGGCTGAGCTTGTCGAAGTCCTGGCTTTTGCCCGGCAGCTTTGATAATCGCCAGGATTTTCAGCTGCCAGGCAATCATGGCGATAATCGCTAGCGGCTCGACTTTTTGGGCACGCTGATCGTCGTAAAGTTCTAGCGCTAGTTTAGTACGGCCGTTAAACGCCGCCTCTAATAAGTCAAACACTTTGCTTTGCGGTGTAGGCTCCGTCATTTCCTCGATAGTTTTTCTAGTAATTTTATCGCTAGCTAGCAACAAAATATCCAAACTGTTCTTGAGCAATTCCTGATTTAGTCCGAGCCGCTGCACTAGAAACCTGGCGTCAGCTGGGCTAATGCTAGCGTCTTTTTGCTTAGCAATTTCCACTAGCCAGCGCGCCAAACCGTTTTCATCCAGCGCGTTAAATTCTTTAAAATCCGTAGCCTTTTTCAAAAATTTATAATAGCTAGATCGTTTATCCAGCTTCGGCTCAACCAAAATCACATCCGTAGTTTCCGGCAAATCTTTTAATAAATCTTCGGCCGATTCGATAAACTGTTTATTGGCGCTAGCGCTTCGTAAAACCACCAATTTTTTTCCAGCCAAAAAAGGCAAACTATTAAGCGCCTCGCTAATTTTATTAAAATCCGCCTCTTCCCCATCAATCCGCTCCAAACCCATAGCGTCAAATTCGCTCAAAAATTTTTGCACCAGCAAACCCAGCTCGTTTCCCAAAGCAAAACTATTCTCTCCCGCCAGCGTAGTTATCACAGTTCTAGTATAGCTGATTGTCTTTTAGAGGCTCTCTAATTGGTAGCTCTTAGTGTAGCCGCTGGTCCAAAATCCATGGCAACTGGCTTCTGAAATTATGGGGCAGCCTTTGGGCCTGATAGCTTGCTGTATTAGCGACGGCTATTTGTTGATTTATCTTTCGCAGAAGCGCCGGACTAACAGAAATAGAGCTGGGATAAATACGATGTCCGAGAAAATGCAGTCCTTGGCTCGCTTTGATCAACACATTGTTTCTCGCGTGAATTTGTAGCTTTAAATTATCAAGCAACCAAGCTTTAGCAATAGATTGTGCCATAACGGCAGCCAGCCGGCTTGGCTCGAATAAGATAAAATCATCACCGTAGCGCAAATAACCGAGCGGCTTTATGTTGTGGCGAACAAATCGGTCAAATTCGTTCAAGTATATATTGGCGAGTACTTGGCTTGTGAGGTTGCCGATAGGTATGCCGAACTGACTGACTGACTGACTGACTGACTGACTGACTGACTGACTGACGAATTATAGCCGTCGATTACTTCGTAAAGCAAATCCAAGGCCACTTTGTCGCAGGCAGTCCGGCGCAAACAATCTTTCAGGATCTGGTGATCTATGTGGTCAAAGAACTTTTCAATGTCCGCGCGCCACACCCACCCACCGGGATATTTTGAGGCCAGCTTTTCGGTTCGCGCCAAAGCCGCGTGAAGCCCTTTGCCCTTGCGGCATGACCAAACGTCAAAATCCAACCGCTTATCAACAATTGGCACCAGGTAGTCATAAAGCAACCGGTGCACAATTCGATCGCGTACCCCAGCTACGGCAATATCCCGCCGCTTCTTCTCGCTGACAATTTTGTGATCGTACGGTCCGTGCTGGTAGCTCTTTTGGTTCAAGTCGGCGCAGAGTCGCAATAAATTGCGCTCCAGATCGGACTCAAATAGCGTAATAGCCCGGCTCGGCTTTTTGCCACGCCGAAATGCCCGCCATGAACGCCATATATTTGTTAGACTTAAGTCTATGGAAGAGTTGTCTGTTATTTCTATCACTTATGAAGTTTACAAAAAATTGATTGGGCTGAACACCAGCTTGGATAAAAAATATCGACACACGCTCGGGGAATCTGCCGTCGCAAGTTGCAGCGACACTTTAAAGCAGCTTATCCTTGCCAAACACGCACCCAAACCAATAAAAGCCAGTTACCTAATTCAGGCCGACGCGTTAGCAGAGCTAACCGCGCTAAAGCTCCGCGTCATTTTGGAGCTCCATCTAGCTAACGACACTAACCTGCTAAAAATCCAGGCACGTATGAGCGAAGCCCGCCGCATGATTGGCGGCTGGCGCAAAAGCCTGCCTTAAAACTAAATCCTTCATTCCTCGCCACAACACGAGCCTCGTTGTCATTCTCAGCATTCGAGTTGTCCAAGTTCGGCTTGCCATCGTCGTTCACGTACGAGTTCGGAACGTTCGACCAGCCGCCGAGCCTTAAAATTCCATTACGGTCATTTCCATTATCCGCGCATGGATAATTTCTTTTTCTTTCATCCCACTCTTTCGGGATCGTAATGGCAATTCGCGTGGGGTATGAAGGGTTATTGATGTGCTTCGCGGCAAAGTTCACTCCGAGGCAAACTCACTTTATGCAAGCAATCATCACTTGAGGCACCGATGAGCTTTTGTAAAAAGCAGCTTGGATTACTTACCTCTTAAACTTAGATTATACCAAAAGGGAAAGAACCAAAAAGAGCATCAAAGCTCAAGTTTTTACCCCACCGCAACACGAGCCCCGCAGTCATTCCCAGCATTCGAGCGGTCCAAGTACGGCCTGCCAGCGCCGCGCACGCACGAGCACGGAACGAACGACCAGCCGCCGAGCCTTTGGGGATTTAAATCAATGTGTCGGACGTAGGTTCTTTTAAAAGTGCTGCTGTCTTTTAGTTTATCACCCTGGGCGCGTAAAGCGTACCAGTAAGAAATGCTATCTAGGAGACTGGGCACTCGAAGGTTAAGATTTGGCTGACTGGTTTGTTTGGCTGCAAGGATTTTTCGCTGCTCATCTGCTGACCTATAACCAAGCTCGGCGTCGTAATTAGACGGCATCAGGCTGAACCTAACCGGCTCGTTGCCGTAGCTGCCCGACCATTCCTGCGCGGAATAGCGGCCGCGGCGATACATGTCGTCGGCAACGTATGTTTCGTAAGGCTGCTCCTGGCCGAAGTTTTTGGCTAGAGTAACGATTTGGTCTTTAGTGGCCTCAATATTCGGCGTAGCTAGCAAAGTGAACCGCGCGCCGTTTTCTACAAGCTGATCTACCAGGTAATCGTAAACACCATTGGCTTGCCACTCTTTGTCTTTAGCAGTAAATAGGCGTTCAAGCTCGTTTGGCGATAGTGTGGATAGTGTGGCCTCTCCTTTACGGAATAACCGCTGCTTACCGCCTAACTGCTCTGCTACGGTCTTGTAAGCCTCGAAAGCACCTTTTACCTGCTCACGGATAGTCTCGGGCAATATATGGGCAAGTTCAGGCTTATCCCTATCACCACGTGGGCGTCTAATTTCGCTAATGCGTGGGTCTGTTTTGTAACCAAACCCTTGTATTTCGTGGTCTAGTTCGTAAAGAAAGCGTAGCTCATCTGCTGTTAGGCTTACGTTTGGGTTAGCGGCAGTTTTCTTTTCAATAGCCGTTAGTTGTTTCATATCCTGGGCTTTACGAATATACTCTTCGCCGCCAGGCAAGTCTTGCAGTTGTTCAGCCGTAATGTCGGCCATCTCGTTCTCAAGTTCTTGTGCAGCGTTTACGCCTCGCACCTCTGCAACTTTACCTTGCGCCATACGAATAGCGACACGTGGTACGCTATCCCTACCATCCTCATCACGAGTGTAATAAACGTAAAAGTCGCCGCCGCTAAGTTGCGTGGCGGCAGTGCTTTCGCCAGCCGTGCACCAGCCTGTGCCGTGGCCCTGCAAAGATTGCGCCAGCCGGCGGGCTGTGCGCGGGTCGCTAGATTGGTCGTATTTCGTCCATGAGCCTTTAATATTTTCGCGCAGTTCGGGTGAACCCGGCATAACCTCAACGGCAGCATGGGCATAAAGTTTGCCAAAGTTGGCCGAGTTCAAAAGTTTTTGTAGGGATTCGGATTCCTGGGCTAGATTTTCGCTCCGGGATTTGGCGTCTGGCTCTATTCGAGTTTTGTTCAGTTTGTCATAAACATAGGCCAGGGCTTCGCGGTTCAGTTCTGGATACGGCGCGGTGGTGCCACGGCTGCGTTTGCCAAACTCGGCCTTTTCTTTGTCGTAATTACCAAGTTTTGTAACTGATGTCCAGGTATAATTCTTGAACCAGTCGGGATAACCACCATCATTCCCGCCCATATATTCTACCCATTTGCCAAGACCAGCCCGTTGGTCGGCTTGGACTGCTTCTATCATTTGCTTGCGCATTTCAGGGGTAATTTGTACGTCGCCGTGGCCTTGCTCACGAGCAATCCGGCGTTGCAGGTCAAAGTAGCCTTCTGGCACTTCGGCGGCGGCTATAACGTGAGCGTCAATTTGGCGGTCAATACTGGCCGGATCGCCAGTTAAAATTCCGTCATTGACGTACTCGCGCTCGGCCAGAAACCCTAAATAGGCGGAAATTTTGGCGTCTGGTTGGTTGGGAATGTTTTCGCCGCCGGCGCGCAGATAATCCACTACGCCTTCGACTTCTGGGCTAGCTTGAAAGTCGGGGTTGCGCTCGTGTAAAAATTGGCTGCCGTTTTCCATAAAGTTTAATCACTTTCGATTTTTTATTTTAATCTTCAATATAATATTAGCAAATTATTGCCTTTATGTCAATGTTTATGTTTAAGACTATAGAAGCTGGTATGGTAAACTTGTGGTTACGCATGCAAGCTGGAGTTGTTATTGTTTCTAACCGTTTGCCATTGAGTGTCAAGAAAGTTGGCGGCAAGTTGGAGTTTAGTTCTAGCGTCGGCGGCCTGGCCACCGGCCTGAATTTTTATACCAAAAATAAAGCTAATAAATGGATTGGCTGGCCAGGAATTGCCAGTAATGAAATTAGCGAGGATGAAAAAGTCGCTATTGCTCAAAAGCTGGCTGAACAAAATTGTTATCCAGTATTTTTGACCCAAAATCAGATTGAAAATTATTATTTGGGCTACAGCAATAGCGTTTTGTGGCCGCTGTTTCATGGCCTGCCATTTGACCATGAATTCGACGAAAACTATTGGAAATACTACCGCGACGTGAACAAATTATTTAGTCAAGCGGTGCTGGCTTTGGGCAGCAAAAATGACGCGATTTGGGTGCACGATTATCAAATGCTCGCCACGGCGGAAATGCTACGCGCCGAAAGGCCGGATGCGCAAATTGGATTTTTCTTGCACATTCCGTTCCCGGCCGTCGATGCTTTTGCCGAACTGCCGCAAGCGCAATCGATATTAAAAGGCATGCTGGGCGCCGATTTAATCGGTTTTCACACTTCTGGCTATAGCGATAATTTTCTGGATTGTTGCGAACAATTAAATGTTGGTGCAGTAAAATTAGACAAGGTCACCATCAACGGCCGCACTGCCAGCGTCAGCGAATTCCCAATGGGGATCGATTACGATAAATTCGCCGACGCCGCCACCAAACAAATCGTGCAAAAGCACTTACGCCGGTTCAAACGGCTAGCCGGCAGCCGCAAAGTCATCCTAACGGTCGACCGCCTCGACCCCACAAAAGGTTTCCTTATCCGTCTTAAGGCTTACCAGGAGTTCCTGCGCGCCTACCCAAAATTCCGCGGCAAAGTAATTATGATGATGGTAGCCGTCCCCTCGCGCGGCGATATCAGCGCCTACAAAAAACTTAGAAAAAACGTAGAAAAGCTAGTTGAACAAATAAATGATGAGTTCGGCACCAAGCGCTGGCAACCGATAAACTACATGGCGACTTCCCTGCCATTCGAAGAACTAGCCGCGCTCTACCAACTAGCCGACGTAGCTTTCGTCGTGCCGCTGCGCGACGGCATGAACTTGGTCGCCAAAGAATACATTGCCAGCCAGCCAAAAAAAGACGGCGTATTAATTTTAAGCCAAACTGCCGGTGCTGCCGAAGAACTGCAAAACGCCATCACGGTCGATCCGCTAGACAACCAAGCGCTAGTAGAAGCTTTAAAAACCGCCCTAAGCATGTCGCCCCGCGAACTGCATCGCCGCTTAGGCGCCATGCAGCGCCACATTGCCGCGTCTCCTGTCCAAGATTGGGCCGGTACATTTATGAAATCACTCAAAAAGACCGCCACTACGCCAGTAAAAGCCCGGACCACAAGAACCTTGAACTCTGGCATTCAAAAAAAGCTCCTAGAAAAATATTCCAGCTCGGCCAAAAGACTCTTGTTACTGGATTACGACGGCGTCCTAGCGCCATTCGTAAATAATCCAGATGACGCCAAACCATCCAAATCAATCATCAAAATTATCGAAAAATTAGCTGGCGATAAAGTCAATAATTTAGTAATTATTAGTGGCCGCAGTGCCCAAGATTTAGACTCTTGGTTTGGCGATTTGCCCATAAATCTGGGCGCCGAACACGGCGCTCTAATCAAAACCAAGGGCCAAAAAACCTGGCAAACGTCCCACAAACTGCCCAAAAATTGGCAAGCCAACATCCTACCCATTTTGCAAAAATACGCCGTCGCAACCCCCGGCGCTTTTGTTGAACAAAAAACTAGTTCGCTGGTTTGGCACTTTCGCCAAGCCTCGCCCTATTACGCCCAAAAAAATCTCGTTATCCTGAAAAAAGTTCTAATTCCAATCGTTAAACCGCTGGGCTTAAAAATTTATAGCGGCAACAAAATTTTAGAAATCAAACATCCGGCCGTCAATAAAGGCGCCGTCGCTTGGCAGTGGCTAAAAACCAAACCCGATTTCATCCTGGCCCTAGGCGACGACTACACAGACGAAGACACTTTCGTAGCCCTACCAAAAAATGCTTGGAGCGTAAAAGTCGGCCGCGGCCGCACCAGAGCCAACTACCGGCTAAGCTCTACGACCGCCGTAGAAGCTTTATTAAAAAAATTAGCTGGTTAGCTTTTTAATTTCTGACATTGCGGGCAAATGTGCGTGCCGCGGTTTGCGACTTTAGTCTTGATGATTTCGCTTGCGCAGCGCGGACAGGCTTGGCCTTGGCGGCGAAAAACTCTGGCAAAACTTAAATAGCTGCCTTTTTTGCCTTCGGCATCTACATAATTTCTATCGGTTGAGCCGCCCTTTTTGATAGATAATTTCAAAACTTCAATCATTGCCTGGTGTAATATTTTAATTTTCGCGACAGGCACATTTTTAACCAGTGTCGCTGGGTGGATTTTGGCGCCCCACAAACTTTCATCGACGTAAATATTGCCGATGCCAGCGATTACGGTTTGGTCTAATATTACAGATTTAATGCTAGAATTTTTGCGCCGTTTTAAGCGCTTGGCTAAAATTTGCCAGGTAAAATTATTCGCCAAAGGCTCTGGCCCAACCTTTTTAAAGAAATCGATATTTGGCACTTCCGCTATCGGCAAAAGCCTCATCCAGCCGAATTTGCGCTGGTCATTAAAAAACAGTTTGCTGCCATCGCTAAACCGCAAAGTAACCCGCGTAGATTTGTCCGGCAATTCGTGAATCAGCGAATCGTTCGGATGCCCTGCTCCAAAATTTTGTTCACCGCGAAAAACCAACTGCCCCGTCATTTTCAAATGAATAATTAAACTATACTTACTATCAAGTTCGATTAATAAAACTTTGGCGCGGCGCGCAACTTTAACGATTTTCGCGCCTACTAAAAACTGATTAACGTCGCTACTAGAATTAGGAAAACTCTTCGGCCAATTAAAATCCACGCTAGCAATTTGCCTGCCTGGCAATAACTGCGCTAACCCAATTCGAATAGTCTCAACTTCTGGCAACTCTGGCATACATTTATTGTAACAACGGCTCGTAACTCATCATAATCTAACAAAAACTAGGCCGCTAAATACTCGTTTTTAACCCCTTGCTACTTACTACTTGCTACTAGATACTAAATTACATGGATTCTTTAAATAATATTTTAGGCAAGAAAGATTTCGAGACGCCGCCGGAAGTCGCGGTGATTAAGCAATTCGTTAAACGCCAATTCGACGCCGAAGCCGGCGTGCAAATCCGCCCGGACGTCATAATGATTTCCGTCGCTAGCGCGTCGCTGGCCGCCAGTTTGCGCATGCAAACCGTAGCCCTCAAAAAAGCCGCCGCCACAGACAAGCGACTGGCCATTAGAATCGGCTAGCTATATTTTTAAATTTCACTAGGCTACTAGGCTACAAAAGTTAACCAGAGATATTTACGTCGCTGGTGAAATTGCCGTAATCCGGCACTTGAGCTTCAAAAAGATTGGTGATGCTAGTCGCGGCACCCTTAAATGTGCCTTTGCCAGCGCAAGTATTGGCCCAATATTGCTGCGTCCGGTTGCCGCTAGCATTAATAATTTGATAAATGTAGGTCGTGCCGCTGGCGCAACGGCCGCGATAATCGGCGAGTTGTGAGTTGTTCACGCCTTTTGTGAAGCCGGCAAAATCCAGCGCGCGCAAAAACACACCATAGGCGCTGGAATTGTTGGGATAAGTTTTGGTCTTTAATAAAGTGTTTTGGTAGCCCTTCAAAACGCTGATTTCGGTTTGATCGTCGGCCACATTAATTTTGATTTCGCGGTGATTCTGGTTGGCCACCACGGGTCCGTCAATAATCAGCTGCACGCTGGTGCCAGTATTGGCATAAGAAACAAGCGGCTTAGCCTGGTGAGCAGGCGAACCGCCGCCAGTAAACAATTTAAATATCACCACAAAAACTAAAACGATTAGCCCGATAGCGATTAAAAATCCTGCAATATAACGCATATAAAACTCTTGCTCTTTTACATTTGCTATAATAGCACATAAGCATCATTTTTGCAATACCTCATAAGATTTTTTATTCGTTAGTTAGCAGTTCTTCCAGCTCGCCGTGAAATTGTTCAAAATTTTCATACATTATCGCCCGCATGCCAACAGCTCGCGCGCCATCGCAATATTCTTCTTTGTCATCTGTAAATACGCATTCTTTAAGCAAAACACCCAGCCTATCGGCAGCAATTTCATAGGCTTCAGGTTCAGGCTTAGCGTAGCCAATATCACCAGAAGCAACTACTACATCAAAATGTCCTGCAATTTCCGAATCTGTAAAACGCTTTTTTACACCGCCGGCACTAATATTGCTCAGCATAGCAGTTTTATGATTTTTCCTGAGGTTAGCAATATATTCCATCAACTTTTGGTTTTTTACTTCGCCGTTTTGAATGGTTAGAACATACTGCTCCGGACTCATTTTAAGTAGCGCCGCAATCTGCCGATTAGAATCTTCCGAATCGATCAAGCCTCGATGACTAGCATGCGAAATATCTATAATCTGTTGCTGCTCTTCCGGCCCAATCCTCTGGCGCAATGCCGAAAGAGCATCCTCCACCAGAACCCCAAAACAATCAAAAATCACTGCTTTAATCATCTAATTACAACTTTCTGTAGGCTTCCTTGCGGTGTAGCGCTCGAAGTACACGAATAACCACTTTTTTCTTCTCAATTTCATACAAAACGCGGTAGTCGCCAACGCGCAGGCGCCTTAATGATGTGCCTTTGAGCTGCTTAGCAGCCGCTGGATCAGGATTATTTTGCAATTTTATGACGGCTTGATAAACCCTAGATGCTTGCTTTTTGTCAATCCGCTTCAGGTCTTTATAGAACTGCTTGTCGATTTGTAGCTCAAATGATGCCATCTTTTTCTAGCAATTCCGTAAATTCGGCCAGCGTGTAATAACCTTCGCTGTTTTTTTTGGCGTCTTCAATAGCCTTGATATCAGCTATATCTTCTAGGTCTTCTTCGATCTTATTAATAAAATAATCAGAAATCGTGATGTTCTGGCGTGAAGCCTCGATGCGAACGTATTGCCGAAATTTCTTTGGTAAGTAGACGGTTTGCTTCTCCAGCGGAACATTCCAATCTTTAGGTAGTACTTTTGTCATACTTACAATTTTAGCGCTTTGACGTCATGACGTCAAACTATAAATTTAATTATAATGCTTCCCTGCCGTTACCGGCTACTTGGTATATTTCATTTTGCCACATTAGCCCATCATTGTCGCGGTACTGATCGCCATAGTATTCAAAGCCCGCCCTTTCGGCTAATTTAGCCGAACTGATATTATCGTCTAAATGACGGGTATAAATTACTGGCTCGTCTCTTTCTACCCCTAGCCAGCTAACAACCGCGCGAAAAGCCTGGCCGCCGACGCCCCTGCCGCGAGCCGACTGGTCGCCAATCATAATATGAAGATGGCGCTTCCAGATATTCCGTCGCTTTCAAGTCTACCCAAATTGAACCCACGACTACCCCGTTACTTTCAATCATCCAGTTCAGCTGATCTGATCTTTCTAAAAAATCGCTAACTCGCTCACGCTCTTTGTATATATTTGACGGTTGGTTATTTCCCTTATTTACACCCATCAACCGCAAAGTTTCGCGACCAACATCACCTTCAAGCCACTGCACGCCAAGCGGCGCATCGCGCTCCACGCTAGGTTTAATTAACCTAACAGCCCCGCTGTCAGTTTTTAATTCCGACACAAACATTAAAGTTCGCCCCAGTTTTTAGCGGTTGTTACTTCTACTGTTAGTTTTACTGGGAGTTTTTGGTCTACTGCTTCCATCTCTGATTTTAGTAATTCGCCGACGGCTTCGGCATTTTCGCTTTGCGCTTCTACTAGAATTGAGTCGTGGATTTGCAGCAGCATTTTGGCTTCTGGGAATTTTGCTTCAAGTTTTTTATCGACATTTATCATAGCGATTTTCATAAGGTCGGCTTCGGTGCCTTGAATTGGCATGTTGATAGCGGCGCGTTCTGCGCTACTGCGAACTACGAAATTGCTGGATTTGATGCCTGGAATTGGCCGACGGCGGCCTAGCATTGTTTCCGCGTAGCCATGCTCGCGGGCAAATTGTTTGGTTTTTTCCATATATTCAAATAATGGTTTACGCAGCTCTTTGTACTTTTCTATAAAATCCGCGGCTTGCGCGTTAGTCATGCCAGTGGCGACCGAAAGTCCGTGCGGGCTCATGCCGTAAACTATACCGAAGTTAATTGCCTTCGCCGCGTAGCGCATTTGTTTGGTTACGTCTTCTAATTCGCGGCCATAAATTTGCGCAGCCGTGGTGGAGTGAATGTCGGCATCTTCATTAAAATCTTTTAGCATTTGCTTGTCGCCGGCCATGGCCGCCGCTAGCCGCAGCTCAAACTGGGAATAATCGGCGCTAACCAAAACTTTATCTTTTCCCGCCACAAACGCCGTGCGAATTCTTCGTCCCAAATCCGTCCGCACCGGAATATTTTGCAAGTTTGGATCTGTCGAACTTAGCCTTCCAGTTTGCGCGATCGTTAAATTAAAAGTTGTGTGCAGCCGCGAATTTTCATCGACCAATTTCGGCAAAGTATCAACGTAGGTATTTTTGAGTTTAGTAACTTCGCGGTACTGCGTAATCAAATCAATTATCGGATGCTGGCCGCGCAGTTTATCGAGCTCGCGCGCCGCCGTAGAATATCCGCTTTTGCCTTTTTTTATACCAGTTTTTGGTAAGTCCAATTTCGTAAATAAAATGTCGGCTAGCTGGCTGGGGCTAGCGATATTAAATTCCTGGTCGGCATGTCCATAAATTTGTTGCTCAAGGTCGGAAGCGGCGTCATTAATCTCGTCCGAAAACTTATTTAAGTATTCAACATCTAGCTCGATTCCGGCGAATTCCATGCGCGCTAGCACCGGAATTACCGGCCATTCGATAGATTTTACCAGCTCGCTAAATTTCGGCGTTTTCTCAATCTCGCTAGCTTGTTTGGCGTGCAATCCGCGAATTATAGCCATAATTTCCGGCGCCCTTTTGGCTAATTCTTCCGTCTCTAAATCCTCTAGCGATTCGCCGCGAAAAGCCAAATCTGCCTCGGCGAGATCCGTTAAACTTTGCTCGCGCCGCGAACTATCCAGCGTAAACGAGCCGATTAAAACGTCGAATTCTACCGCCGGCAAATCTTTAGCGCCAAGTTCTAGCCACAATTTCAGGCTATGCTTTACGTTGTAGCCTACAATCGATTTAATTTCCGCTAGTTTGGCTAGCAAATCTTTTTTATCTAGCTTTTCTACATCTAATAAATATACAGTCCCAGCTTCCCGACTAAGCGCTAGCCATTTAGCATTGCGGCCGTGTTCGTCTGCGCCAATAGCGTGGGCTAGCGTCGGACCGCTAGCAAATTTCAAGCTAGTTAATTTGCTAGCGGAATCGATAGTTTCTAGCTTGCCGGTTTTAATAGAAGCGCTAGAACTTTTTGGCGCGCTAGCTTCCTCACTAACTTGCATAATTTGCGGTAGTTGCCGGGCAAGGCTGCGGAATTCTAAATTATTAAAAATTTCCTGGATTCTAGCGGGGTTAGCTTTAGTTCCATCAACGGCATTCAAATCTAGCTTTATCGGCGCGTCCACGTAAATCCGAGCAAGTTTTTTGCTCATGTAGGCGCTAGTCTGGCCGGCTTCTAATTTTTTGCGCACAGAATCTTTAACTAGCGCCAAGTTTTCGTACACGCCGTCCAAAGTTTTGTATTCTTTTAATAAATCAACCGCACCCTTTTCGCCAATACCTGGTACGCCTGGAATATTGTCGCTAGAATCACCTTTTAGTGATTTCATGTCTAAAAACTGATCGACTTTTATCTGATATTTGGCTTCGAAACTCTGCGGCGAATAAAGTTCAATGTTACTCAAACCCTTCTTCAGCGCGTAAACTTTGACGTTTTTATCGACCAGCTGCAGCATGTCCATATCTGATGTGATTAGCAATGTTTCGATATTTTTAGCGCTGGCTTGCCGTGCCAGCGCGCCCATAATATCGTCGGCTTCGTAATCGTCGAGTTCATAAAGTGGCCAGCCAAAGGCATCTAGTAACCCAAGCAAAATCGGCACTTGTTCGTAAAAATCGGGCGGCGCGGGTTTGCGGCCAGCCTTATATTCCGGATAAATTTTTAGCCGGCTGCGAATGTTAGTCTTCGGCTTGTCCCAAGCCACGCAAACGTAATCCGGCTTCAACTTTCGAACAACTTCTAGCGCCATGCTAGCAAATCCAAAAACCCCGCCCGTCGGCGTGCCATCCTTCGTAGCCAAATTAGACATCGCGTAATAGCCGCGGTAAAACACCGACTTGCCATCAATAATCGCAAGCTTCTTGGGCGCCGAATTATCAGTCATATAATATAGTATAAATCAATCGAGGTGGATTCGGCGTAAATGGCGATTTTGGTTCGACGCGGGTGTCAGTATATGGACTCAGTCTGGAGGACCAAATTTCCCATCGGCTAGTGCTTGGAGTTGTTCGTCGTTGCACAAAATACCCCTTGCCAGTATGATTAAATTCCGAGCCTTTTTCTGTGAGACACCCATCCGCTTGCCGACTGCACTATAAGTAGTATGCGACTCTTCGCCGTCAAGGCCAAAACGCAGCCTAATGGCAGCGATTGCCTGTGATGCCCTATCATCATCCGATAATTTCTCGCGTAACCTTTCGACCGCCAGCTGCATGATGCCTGCCAGCGCCACAGACTCCAGGGCTGCATCATAACCAACTTCTTCGGCCGGCGTTACGTCCACTAACGATATACCGCCGTCTTGATCGTGCCCCAGCGGTGCGTCAAGCGATCGTATATTATTGGTACGCTGCACGATCAAAAGTTCTTTTACTTCATCTGGCGAGAATTCCGTTGCCTGTGCCAATTCGGCAACCGTTGGCGAGCGCCCAAGATGGCCGGCCAAATCGTTCGATATAGCCGTCATGGTACGCAGGTGGTTGTGGATCGGCTTGGGCTTTGCAATGGCATCGTTGCTAACAATGCCGCGGTAGATAGCTTGGCGAATCCACCATGTGGCGTAAGTCGAAAACTTGAATCCCTTTTCGGGATCAAACTTTTCGACGGCATGCATCAAACCGAGATTGCCCTCTTGAATTAAATCAAGCAAGGCTAAGCCGCTGGTTTGATGGCGCTTGGCAATCGATACTACAAGCCGCAAATTAGCTTCGATAAATATTCGCCGGGCGCTGGCGCCCTCTCGCTCAAAGCACGCCAACTCGAGGCGATCTTCCGGCGACAATATATACGTTTCGTCGGCCAATATTTCGGTCGCAGCAATTCCGTCCTGCACGAGTTGCCACAAACGTGCTTCATCTTCCTTGGTTAATAAATCATGATTAAGCCCATCAAGATATTGGCGCACAGGATCCGCATCGAAGCCGCCAGCCGACGCCCCATTTTCGCCCGCCGATCCAAATGCCGCATCATCCGCCGCTTCATAACTCATAATATAATCTTGCCAGCTTATGACCTTCAACGCAAGCTTCAAGCAAAATAGACAATTTGTCGCTATAATATTCAAAGTAATGAAGACCAAGGTTACCGATTTTTACCGGCTGGATGCTAGCGAAGTAATTAAAAGTCTCGAATCTGACAAGCATGGTTTGAGCGGCGAAGAAGCCAGCCAGCGATTGCGCCAGCTCGGGCCGAACAAGCTGGCCAAGCTCAAGCAAGTGCCGGCGATTGTAATTTTCCTGCAACAATTCAAAAACCTTTTGGTTTTGCTGCTGCTGGCTAGCGCCACGATCGCGATTTTCGCGCTGCACAATCCGCAGGCCGCGGTAATTTTATTGGCCATCGGCGTGATTAATGCTTCGGTCGGATTTATCCAGGAGCACAAGGCCGAAACGCTGCTGGCCAGCCTGCACAAACTGGTCGTCGCGCAAACCAAAGTCATTCGCGGCGGCAAAATGCAGGAAATCGCCTCTAGCCAATTGGTCGTTGGCGATGTCATTTATTTAGCCGAAGGCGACAGCGTGCCGGCCGACGCCCGGATTTTGGACGAGCAAGAGCTGGCGACCAAAGAATTTGCCTTGACCGGCGAATCCGATCCAATCCGCAAATTCGCCCATGCGATGGAAGCGCCAGTGCCGCTTCCATCGCGCCACAACTTGTTATTTATGGGCACGACTGTCGCGACTGGCCAGGCTCACGCTGTAATTATCGCAACAGGCATGGCGACCGAACTGGGCCGCATCGCCAGCCTTAGCCGAACCACCAAACCTGGCTCATCGCCGCTGCAAAAAGAAATGAACCACCTGGCAAAAAGATTAACCCAAGGCACAATTTTGCTAGCCATAATCCTGACTTTAGTAGCCTTGAGCATAAATCTAAGACTGCACGACGCCCTATTATTCGCCATCGGAATTTCCGCCGCGATGATTCCTAGCGGCCTCGTCGCCGAAGTAAATATCACGCTAGCGCAGGCCGCTAGCCGCATGGCCAAAGCCAAAGCTCTAGTTAAAAAATTATCCGCCGTAGAAACCCTAGGCGCTTGCAATATAATCGCCACCGATAAAACTGGCACGCTAACTAAAAACCAAATGACCGTAGAACAAATCGTAGTCGGAGAAACCGTTTATAAAATAACCGGCACCGGTTACAAAGCCGAAGGCGAAATCCAAACTGCTAGAGGCCAGGCCTATAGCAAAAAGGAATTAGAGGATTTAAAGCTATTTTTTGCGGCTGGTGCAATGGCCAGTAACGCTAAAGTTAATCCGCCAGACGAAGAACATAACGGTTGGTATTGCGTGGGCGATCCTACTGAGGGTGCGATTATTACGCTAGCGCGAAAGGCTGGCGTGGAGCCAGAAAAGCTAGACGAAAAGTATTCAGAAATCAAGGAATTCCAGTTTGATTCGGCGCGCAAACGCATGAGTTCGGTGCGCCGTTATGGCAGCCACATTGCGGTTTTCGTAAAAGGTGCGCCGGAAAGTGTGCTAGAA
Source organism: Saccharimonadales bacterium (SeqCode) (assembly GCA_050730835.1). Lineage (GTDB taxonomy): Bacteria > Patescibacteriota > Saccharimonadia > Saccharimonadales > UBA4665 > JBOHNS01. The sequence goes on along the minus strand of JBOHNS010000031.1, from coordinate 16,753 downwards.
AAGTCTAGCGAAATCTGGGACCACGGCCACACCCGAAAATTGCACAAAAAAGACCTCGAAAATTTGAACAAATATAATGAAGACGAAGCCAAAAACGCGCGCCGCAATCTGGGCGTAGCTTATAAATTATTGCCGGCGGATTATGATACCAGCAAATTAAAAATGAGCGAAATAGAATCTGATTTAACTTGGCTCGGTATGGTTTCGATGGTCGATCCGCTGCGTTCTGCGGTGCCAGCCGCTATGGCAGCCGCAAGGAATGCGCACGTCAAAGTTTCGGTTGTAACCGGCGACTACCCTGCTACGGCGAAAGCTATCGCGCAAGCGGCTGGGCTAGAAAAATCGGACGAAGAAATAACAGTTGTACTAGGCGAGGATCTGCAAAAATTGTCCGACGCGGCAGTGCTGAAAATGGTAAAAACTGGCGGCGTAATATTTTCGCGCGTGGCGCCAGAAGACAAAATGCGGATTGTAGATTTGACGAAAAAAAGCGGCTTGGTAGTAGCCGTTACAGGCGATGGCATTAACGACGCGCCGGCGCTAAAACGGGCCGATATTGGTGTAGCTATGGGGAAATCCGGCACGGACGTGGCTAAAAACGCAGCCGAAATTATACTGCTAGACGACAGTTTCAAAACTCTGGTTGGCGCTATCAAACAAGGCCGGCTGACTTATCAAAACATCCGCAAAGCCGCGCGCTGCGCGCTGACGGATAACGCCGGTGAGTTAATCACAATTTTGTTCAGCCTGGCGGGCGACGCAATTTTCCACGTGCCAATCGCCATCACGGCCGTGCAAGTTTTGGCCATCGACGTTGTGGCGCAAATTTTCCCAATTACCGCGCTAGGCTGGGACAAAGCCGAAAATAATCTAATGAACGACAAACCACGCGACCTGCACGATCACATCATCAACCGCAAAACCGTTAGCGAATTCGTCGGTTTTGGCATGCTAGCCGCCGTACTAGCCTACGGCAACTTTTTGTGGTTCTTCGCGCGCCACGGCGTCAGCGCCGTGCGGCTTGGCACCAGCAGCCACATTTACGCGCAAGCCACAATTTTAACCTACTTAACGATTGTTCTCTGCCAATTTATCAACCTGCTAATGGTGCGCAGCGACCGGCAAAAAAGCTTTTTCGGCCCGTATTTATGGAGCAACAAAAAGCTATTGCTAGCCTTCGCCGTATCGTTTTTCTTAATCGCCAACATCATCTACAACCCATGGATTAGCAGCTACTTCGGCGCCGGCAGTTTGAGTTTAGCCGATGTAGGCACCGCAATATTAGCCGCAGCGATATATTTGAGCGTCCGTTTATCCCAGCGCCACACCCGCCAGCACAGCCGCCACGCCGTACTAAAACTCCACCGCGAAATTCATCAAACCAAAATTGCTGGATTGAAGATTTAAAAATCTTATCTTTTAAAACTTAAAGCCGAGGTTGATGCGATCAACAGCTACAACTGGCGCCAGACAGCAAAGGCGCTTGGCGCTTGCATGCCCAGCATTTTGGTTGGTTGACTGCCTGCGTATAATTCTTGCTCGACTTCGCCGGTTTGGGCAAAACCGAGCGCTTCTAGCTTGTTTTGCAAATAGGAGCCTAATTCTGGTCTGTAAATATCTGGTCGAAAATAGGCCGTGACTGGTTGCAGCGGAGCGTTTCTGACTAGGCGCTTGCCAAGTCGGCGCGCCACGCCCTGGCCCTGCCGAGTCGCGTCAGTATAAATTTCTCTAAAATGCAGGTAATTTCTATTTCTAAGTCGGCCTTCGCTAGCAGGGCTTACGCCGCTTAATCGTTTTCCAAGCCGCAGCCGACGAGCTTCCGGCGATTCGTTGTGCGGCTCGTCCGGGCGCACCGCCGCCAGACACATTGTGCGCGCTATAAGCCCAGCCAATCGCCTTGCCGGCGTCATAGGCAATTGCCAGGCGCGGGTGATGAAATTCCCCTGATTGGCACTAAACCGCTTGCCATCGCCAGGCACTTGCGAGACTTCAACGTTTGGATCCAAATGTGACACCAAAAACCGCTCAAAATCGTCCCGACCCATGTACTTCTCCGGATCAAAACCATCAACAAAAGCCGCCGCACACGCCCGCACGCCAACTTCTTACAACTGGCGCCACTCAGCAGCCCGCAATTGATCTGGACTCAGCACTAGCCGCACTTCTTCACTCATTTTTACTCCAAATCTCCGAATCTAATAAAGTTAAATATTAAAGCAATATTAAACATTTGTCAAACATGCTAATTTTGCAAGCGGAAGATGACCGCGTTGCGGCCAGCGATTGGTTGCTTATTCTGCCTAAACTGGCAATGCGAAAAGTATTTATCGCCGCTGCCAGTGTCGTCCGGGCTAACGTAGGTTTGCTCCATCGGAACTCCCGCATTTTGTAATTCGTCGATTATTTTGGTGTGAAAATCGACGTGCCACAAGTCGTCATCATCTTGATAAACGTATTTAGCCCAGGATGGATCGGTTGTATATGGTTGGCTTAAATGGTGCAATTTATAGGACGCGCCGTGGATGGCGGGCGAAACGATGAGGTGCGCGTTTTGCGGCTCCAGACCGTGGCGATCTGCCAAATAGGCTAATGCTTTGCGATGTCCGCCTTCGCTGGCAATTCTGCGGCCAACATGAATCAGCCCCAGCACCGGACGACGATGCGCGCCAAACCCGTAAATCGCCAGCATGGCGCAATCAGCCGGATTGCCGCTCAAGCAGATATTTGGATTAGTGGTAATTAGACCATCCGTTGGCGGAATGTGCGCCAGGTCTGCAATTTCGCTTAAGTCTACAAAACCTTGTTTGCCGGCCGGCTTCATCACCGACAAACACGAGTTCGCCGAACTTGCCGCTGCCTGCTCGCCAAGCAGCGCCGCAAGCGCCTTAAGCCTGTTCGCCGCAACATCCTCGGCCGAACCAAAACGAGGGTCGACATTGCCTAAAGCTTGATTGCCAAAAATCCCGCAAACTAAATCATCCTCAACTTTTATAAACGACTCTGCAAAAGTTACTTCTACCATTGAATAATATTATGCCGCTAAAAATCCATTTATCCAAAACCAAAAATGTCGATTACTGTCAGCCGCAAATTTTTAGTACAATAATGCTTAATGAATAATCTAAAAATCATCGCCTTCGTTGGCATGCCGGGCACTGGCAAAGATACTTGCGCCAATTATTTATCCGAAAAATATGGCTGGCCGGTGGTGCATTTTGGCAATATGGTTTATGACGAGGTCAAGCGGCGTGGACTAAATAACGTCAAAGATGAGATATTCGTCCGCGAAGACATGCGCAAACAAGAAGGTTTGGATGTGTTAGCCAAACAGGCTGCGCGAAAAGCTGAAAAATTCGCCAGTAATGGCCAGCACGTCATAATTTTTGACGGCCTGTATAGTTGGAGTGAATACAAATATTTAGAGCAAACTTTCGGCGAAAATTTAATTGTTATTGCGCTGGCCGCACCAAAAAAATTGCGCCGACAACGAGTCCTGGACCGCCAAGACGGCCACCGCAAATATACTATAGATGAGCTAATAAAACGCGAAGTAGCCGAAATCGAAAACATCGAAAAAGGCGGCCCGATCGCCTACGCCGACTACACAATCGTAAATGTTGGCTCGCCCGAGCAAATGCTCGCCAAACTTAATTCCATTCTCAAAGAAATCAGCCTTACTTGATGTAATCGTGGAGTTTACGGGCGTCTTTGTGTTTGCGAAGTTTGGCTAGGGCTTTGGCTTCGATTTGGCGGATGCGCTCGCGGGTTACGGCGAATTCCTGGCCGACTTCTTCTAGTGTGTGCTGCTTGCCATCTTCCAGCCCGAAACGCAAACGCAGAATTTTTTGCTCGCGGTCGGATAGTGCGCCGAGCATGGTTTTGGTTTGTTCTTTGAGCAGCTGGCCGGTGGCCGATTCTTCCGGTGTGACGCTGTCTTCGTCTTCGATGAAATCGGCTAGCACTGATTCTTCTTCGTCGTCGCGAATATTGGCGTCCAGGCTGGAAATATCTTGCTTGATTTTCATGATGTGTTCGACTTTTTCGACGTCGATTTCCATTTCTTTGCCGATTTCTTCGTAGGTCGGTTCGCGGTTCATTTCTTGCGTCATGCGGCGCTGAGTGCGCAAAAGTTTATTGATGGTTTCGACCATGTGTACTGGGATGCGAATGGTGCGCGCCTGGTCGGCAATGGCGCGGGTTATGGCTTGGCGAATCCACCAGGTAGCATAGGTCGAAAATTTAAAGCCTTTGTCCGGATCAAATTTTTCGACGGCGCGCAGCAAGCCGGTGTTGCCTTCTTGCACGAGGTCCAATAAATCCAAGCCGCGACCAACATAGCGTTTGGCGATCGATACCACCAGACGCATATTGGCCTCGGCCATTTTGTCTTTGGCGCCCTTTTCGCCGGCCACTACGCGGTTGGCCAGATTTAGTTCTTCTTCAGCCGAAAGCAGCGGAATCTGCCCAATTTCGCGCAAATACAGCCGCACCGAATCGTCCGAAATATCATCCAAATAATTTTTGTTATCGAGCAAAACTTCCTCGGGCTCTTCAGCAACCCATTCGTCGCTAGTCGGGTCATCGCTAGTCGTCACGTCCACGTTGGCATCCGCCAATTCTGTGTACAGCGCATCAAGCAACTCAGCGTTTTCCGGCTTGTCAGGTATAGCATCTATGATATATTGTTGATCAATTTGCCCATCCTTTTTGGCGCGGGCGACAAGTTTTTGTTTTAGTGCTTCCGGCTCAAGCGCCTCAGCGGGTTCATCTGGAGTAAATTTATTTTTAGCCATAAATTGTCTTAAGCCTCCTTAACTTGCTTTAATAAACTGTCTAATTCCTTGGCTTCGGCCAAGGCGGTTTTGGTTTCATTGTCGTCGGCCGTTTGCAAACGACCGGCAATTGCGGTTTTTATGGTTTTGACATAATGCTCGATCAGTCGAGCCTGCAAGCGCGCCGTTTCGTAGCGCAGTTCGATAAGTTCCACGCCGGAATACAGCTCTTCGTATTGCAATATTAAGATTTTAACATAATCTTCAACCCCCCGCAATGCCGAAGTAGCCGTCGCGTCGCCCGCGAAGTCCGGATTTAGTCTTAAGAAATCCAGCAGCTGCCGCCCACCACTATTTATTAGCATATCGGCGCGAATCAGCCCCAAAAAATCCCGCAGCTTGGGCTGCAACAACGTGAGCGACAAAAACCTATCCTGGATTTTTTCTAGTTCGATAATTTGTTTTTGGCTTAGCGTCGGGGCTTGCGGCGCCGCGAGTTTGTTCCGTTTCAGGCTAGGCCGCGGCGTAGCTTGGCCCTTTAATTTGTCGCTAAGCGCTTCTTTGCTAACGCCGATCGCGTCGCTAAGTTTACCCAAATAATGCTCCTGCTCCACCGGATCTTTCAGCCCCTTAACAACATTCAAAATCACGTCGCTATAACGCTTTTTGCCTAGAGCTGTGGAAATATCAAGCAAATCAATGTAGCGTTCCATCAGCCAATCCAGCGCATATTGAGGCTTAAGAATAACTTTTTGCCAAGCTTCCGGATCTTGCTTAATAAGTTCATCCGGATCTTTGCCGCTAGGAATTTTGATAATACTGAGCGACGCGCCCACTTTCGCCGCAATCGGAATCGCCCGCTCGGTAGCGTTTAGTCCCGCTTGGTCGGCGTCAAAACACAGCCGAATGTCGCCAGTAAACCGGCTCAAAGCCTTCAAATGCTGCTCCGTCAGCCCCGTGCCAGCTGTGGCCACACACGACCGCGCACCAGCCTGCTGGCTGGCAATTACATCCATATTTCCCTCAACCAAAACCACAAATTTAGTTTTGCGAATTGATTCTTTTGCTAGATGCAAACCATATACATGCCGGCTTTTATCGTACAAAATAGTACGGGGCGTATTGATATATTTCGGTGCGTTTTTATCATCAATTAGCAGTCGCGCTGTAAAGCCAATCACCTGCCCTTGCGCGTCCTGCAATGGTAAAACAATCCGCCCGCGGAACATGTCCTGAATTCCGCCGCGGTAAGCCCGCGCGCTCAAACCGGCGCCTTGAATTTCATCTTCCGTAAAATTTTTAGTCTTCAAATAATTTATCAATGCCGAGCCGCTGCTCGGCGCGTAGCCAATCCGGAATTCCAGCGCGATTTCCTTCGTAAATTTGCGCTTTTTAAAAATGTATTCAAGCGCCATTTGATTCTTAGAAAATTGCACCTGATAAAAATGCGCCGCCGCTTCCAACGCCTCATGCAAACCCTCTTTGCGCTTAGCATTCCCACCACTTTGAGCGCCGCGGTACTGCTCCAAATCCACCCCAGCCTTGCGCGCCAAAAGTTCCAAAGTCTGCCGGAAATCCAAACCTTCCATTTCCATGACAAAACTAAACATATTGCCGCCCTTGCCAGAGCTAAAATCATGCCAAATCTGCTTTTCCGGACTAACCATAAAACTAGCCGTCTTCTCGGCCGCAAACGGACTCAAACCCTTGAAATTCCGCCCAGCCCGCTTCAGCTCGACATATTCCCCAATCACATCTTCAATATTAAGCCGCTGCTTAACCTCATCAACCGCATCCATGATAATTATTATCTAGTAGCAAGTAGCAAGTAGCAAGCGGTTTGAAATTACTTGGTGACGTCGATTAGTTTTAGTCCGCGGGTCTTACATGTTTAAGTTTTTGCGGGCGATGGGCTTTAGGTTAGGCTTTGGTAAATCTTGTTTAAGGCGGCGTCGAAGCTGTACAACGGCTGTTTGGCCTGGACGGCGCGGGCTAATAAATAGCAATCGGCAAAATCCAGTTTGGTGCTAGAGATTAACGCGGCCAGCCGTTTTATAACGGCGATTGACGCCTCGAACCGGAAGGCTGGTTGCGCGGCTAGCGCGTTGATCACGCTTACGATTTGTCCGCGACTATACGCCTTCCCTCGCATCACGTAGAAGACTTCAGCCAAAATAACATCTGTAATAATCAACTCACTCTCGCCAGCGTCGTTGACGAGCTGTTCCGCTAGCGACGCGTACTTCGCGTCGTCGACTAGAAGCCAGCTTAGAATAATGTTTGTGTCGACTAGCGTCATTTTTCGGAAATCTGCGCTAATATGGCCGCTTCGCGTTTACTAAGCGGCTCGCTGCCCGCCGGACGCGCCAGCAGTTTACGCGTGTCGGCTAATGTCGGCGGCTTGTCTATCACTACTTCGCCCCTGTCGTTCAGGCTGATTCGCGCCTTTCCTGGCTTGTCCAGCCCCAGCTTGTCGCGAAATTCCTTTGGCAGTGTTACTTGACCTTTGGATGTAATACTATTGATATAAGTCATATTACTCATTATATAGAAGTATTACTTATAGTCAATACTTTATTTGGTGCCGTCGATTAATTTTAGTCCGCGGGTTTTTATGCTCAAAATTTTGCGGTCAGCTGTCATAAAACTGTAGCCGTTTTCCAGTGCTGTAGCGATTAGCAAATTATCAAACGGATCTTTATTTTCGGGCGAGAAAATTTGGTATTTATTGACAGTTAGACGGTTTGGCTGAATGACAGCTATGCCTTGCCCGGCCAAATCGTCCCACAATTTATCGTCATAATTCAGTTTGCCTGTGGCGTTTTTGATGGCCATTTCCATAATTGAAATGTAGCTGACGGCCAATTGCTGGCTGGTAGATTCAAGCGAGACAATAGCGTTTTTACCAATCCGGTTGTGATTTTTATAAAGCCAAATTACGACATGGGTATCAAGCAAAATTGGCGGCATTAATAATTCAAGTCGTCCTTGGTTAGCAGCTCGGCAATTTCTTTGTCTGTGGCTTCGCTAAAAGCGTCCGGAGCCGCCCAAATATTAGCTTGCAACTTGCTAAAATCACGCTTTTTTGAAGCCGAGGCTTTTGGTTTGGTAACCAAATTCAACATAACCTCCGGCTTGCCAAAGCTGCCGATATAAATCTTCTCGCCTTTCTTAGCCGCCGCAATATATTTGCTCAAATTAGTTTTGGCGTCGTGAATCGTAACGGTTTTCATAGTTAAATCTTAGCTAACTTAGCTAACTTTGTCAATCGCATCGATAATAATTAGTAGCAACTGAAAACTAGCCAGCATACGGGTTTCGTACTGGATAATCTGATGGGGTTTCGTATTCTTGTTTGGGTGTAATCCCAAGCACCACTACATTAGACGATATGACTTTAGACGCAAGCGTTTCGCCGTTAGGTTCTGTGCCATAGTGAATAATTGCTTCGCCGCTATAGGCAGGAAATGCATTTATAGTTTCGCTGACAGGCGGCAATTCGCCAGCAGGAACACTTATTCCATTTGTACCGGGGTCTAGAAGTGGCTCGTAAATCGTTTTGCGTCCTTCAACTGCGTTGACTGCCATTGCGGCAGGCGTGGAAACCCATGAAATAGGATTTGCCAATTCTGCCGTCGGTTGTTGGCTCGGCGTTTGCTGCACTTGATGTTCAGTATTAAGCCCAACCAGACTTGCCGTTGCCAATCCAACAGCCGTTATAACTTTAGCGCGCGTTGATAACTTTTTGCTGGGCTCTTGTTCGAAGGGTTAGCTTCCTGTTAATTTATTCATAATTATATTGCTTTTTTAATTAATCTTGATATTGTTTTGTTTTGTTACGCTTACAATCTACCACACTAATGCTTTTTTGTCAATGTTATTATTAAAATCTCTGGAGTCAAAAAAGTTATTATGCTTAAATATAGCTATGCCTCCGCAAAATCCTAATCAAAACGGGTATAATCCTAACGATCCTAGTGCTCAGCCAAATCCGGGCCAGGGATTTTATGCGCCGCCGCAAAATGTTGGACCGCAAAACCCCGGCCAGCCAAATCCAATGCCAAACAGTGGCGCGCCGAATTCCAGCCAGAACCAGTATGATTTTTTCATGGATCCGCAGCAAGCGCCGAAAAAATCGCCGCTCAAACTGGGCGGGCCAAACGGATTATTAAAAACTAATTTCAAATTAGTGGTGGGCGTTGGCGCCGCCTTTGTGCTGCTATTATTGGCTCTGCCGTTTTTGTTGGGCGGCGGCAAGCAAAAAATAACTCCAGCCGTGGTAGTTCTGCAAAACCAACAAGATTTATTGACAAGCTCCAATAATACAGCTGAATCGGCAGTCTCGCAGCCGGTCAAAAATTTAGCGACTAATATTGACTTGGTGGTAGCCACCGATCAAGCCCAATTTTTGGCCTACGTCGCCGCTGGCGGCGTCAAACTGCAAAGCTCCACGCTCGACGCTGGCGCTGCCACACCAAGCGGGGTGGCGACCGCGAACAAACTCCAAAACGCCGTGGCCGCCAGCGACTACGACAAAGTCTACACGCAAGTAGCCCAGCAACAATTGCAAAATTACGCTGGAGCTCTCCAAACCGATTATGCTAAAAGCAAAAATTCCAATGAGCGCCAAATGTTGCAGCAATATTTCAAAAACCTGCAAGCACTGATCAAACAAGCTGGCGGCACGCCGGCGCAATTACCCAATACTTAGAATAGCCAGACCAAAAAGCCCGGGTTTAGGCTATAATAAATAAAATATGACCGACAAAAACTTCAGGCCGAGCAAACTATTATGGGTTGACCTCGAAATGACCGGGCTAGACGCACAGAAAGATGTAATTCTAGAAGTTGCTGCGGAAGTTACGGATTTTAATTTTAAGACTTTGGCTAGCTATGAAGCGCGCGTCAAGCAGCCGCGGAAAATCGTGGTCGAGCGTATGCAGCAAAATATTTGGTGGGCGGATTATCCGGCCAACCGCGATGAATTTGTCCAAAAGCTGGATGAGGCTGTGCCAAGCGAGCAAGTTGAACAAGATTTGCTGGCGCTCGTCGACAAGCAATTTGCCGGCCAGCCGGCGGTGCTAGCCGGCAACAGCATTTATAACGACCGCAAATTTATCAAACATTGGTGGCCGGCGCTGGACCTGAAATTGCATTATCGCATGCTAGACGTCAGTGCCTGGAAAGTTTTTATGCAAGGCCGACACAGTTTAAATTTTGAAAAGCGCGAAGTTCACCGCGCGTTCGACGACATTCAAGCTTCCATCGCCGAGCTGCAATATTACCTCAACTGGTTCAAGAATAATTAAAAAGCTACGATCAAATTAATGGCCGTAGCTTTTATAGCTCAAGATTTAATTGTTAAAGTGCGCTTTATATTTTTTTGGAAGCAAGCCTTTAGTTAGAACCAGTTGCCGAGGTTGAAGTTCAAGCCCGAGACTAGGTGACGGATGTAACGGCTGATGCTTCGGAAGAAATTGTTGCGGTTGTGATTGCCATTGCCGCCATGATTGCCGCCGCCACCATTATTGCTGGAATTGTTGACGGTGAAGGTTACGGTTTTGCTAGATTCTTGGAACATATTATTTTCGGCGTTGACGGTTAGTTTGTAGGTGCCGTTGGCCCAAGTTGTGGTGTCTAGCTTGCGGCTAGTGAACACGCCGTTGCCGTTAGAATCGACCAACTGGCCGTTGATATTTTTCGGCTGGCCGTTGGGGCCATTGATGACGAAGCCTTCGCCGGCCGTCGGGCTGACTTGGCCGCCGTTCGGGCTAGCTGTAATTTTGGCACGGACTTTAATTTTGCCGTGAACCGTCGAGCCATTGGCTGGGTGAATTTTGGTGATGGTCGGGCCTTGTTGGGCTGGTTCGGTGTCGCTGACGTAGAAGTAGGCGTGGTCGACGCCGACGTTGCCGGCTGCGTCGCGGCCAGAGGCGATGACTTGGATGTGCGCGCCGTCGGTTAGCTTCTGGGCTGGAATCGTAGCGCTCCATTGACCGTTAGTTACTGGCACTTGATTATTGATGTAGGACGTCTTTTTGGTCGTTAAATTATAGAGTTTTAGATTGATTTTGCTGACGCTGGTTTGATCATCCTTGGCCGTGCCAGAAAAAGTTAGCGCCTTTTGGTTGCTGACTTTGACGTGAGTAGTGGTGCTGGAATTGGCTGTTGGCTTCAAAATATTGATGGTCGGCGCGGTGGTGTCTTTGGGTGCGTTATTGACTGTGAATGTAACCATTTTGCTGCTGGATTGGAAATGGTTGTTGTCGGCGTTGACGGTCAAAACATAAGTGCCGTTGGCCCAAGTTGTGGTATCGAGCACGCGGCTGGTGAAAACGCCATCGCCGTTAGCATCGGTTAATTGGCCGTTGATATTTTTCGGTTGGCCATTGGGGCCATTGATGACAAAACCTTCGCCGAAGCTTGGGCTAACTTGGCCGGCATTGGCCGTGATTTTGGCGCTGATCGTAACATTGCCCGAAACAGTTGAGCCGTCGGCGGGCATGACGTTAGTAATGGTTATACCAGTTAGCGCCGGAGTGTTATTGACTGTGAATGTAACTGTTTTGGTGGATTTGGCGCCGAATAAACCGTCGGTTGCGGTGTAAGTTAGAGTGTACTGGCCGTCTGGTAGTTTGGTGGTGTCAAGCATAGTTTTCGCGCCGCTTGATTGCACGTCGGAGTAAACGTGGCCGCCGGGATTAACCGTTCCGGTCGTATTGTTGCGTAGAGAGCCACCCAGGCCAGCCTGGCTAGTTACATCCGTGCCGGCAGAATTGGTTAATGTGTCGCCCGCAAAGAACGAGGTGCTGGATGGGTTGGTCGTATCGTTTAATTTAACCGTTACCGGTACGCTGCCGCTAACGGTTTGGCCGGCGGTTGGGCTGATCGGCGTGATGACGGTGCCGGTTTGGGCGTCGCTGGCCGTGGCGCTTGGCGGCGAAGCAGCCGCGGCCGTGCTGGATAGCAATAGCGGCGCTGCCACAGCGGCACCTTGCGCCGCAATCACAGCAGCTACTATAGAGCTAGTAATAATTTTTCTTGTCTTTTTAATTGTATGCTTAGGATCGTTTGTTGGCATAAACTACCCTCCTTCAAAAATTAGATTGTCATTCAAACTTATCATAAAACCTTAAAATATATAATTACGATAAAGTAAGCATTGTCTATAGTAAAGGCTGCAAATAAAGCTAACAGTAAGATATATCACATTCTAAGATTTAATTAAATAATTTAATCAACAAACCCGAGCTTACGCCCACAGGTGTGCTGGAAATTCTTGGGCCATCGGGCTGCCGCCCGACGATGCGCTAGCGCGGCATACATCCCCCGACCTAACGGCCCAAGGTTTTAGGGTGAATTATAAAAACCTCCTGGGGGCGAAGGCCTTTATTAAAAAGTAGAAATTTTAATTCTTGTCGCTAGATGACGACTCGTTTTTGCTGCCGACGCGGTAGACGAAGGCTAATATGGCGGCTATAGCGGCTAGGATCAATAGCCACCACCAGCCTAGGCCCAAGAATCGGGCATTATTGGCGCTGGCGTTTTTGGTGAAAATTTTCGATTGGTTGCCGGTTTGGCTAGGCGTTTTGGTCTGGGCGCCTAGGACTTGGCCGCCATTGCCATTATTGACGTTAGCGCCAAGCGCAGCCGAGTTGCTATTGCCAGCGCCGCCGCTAGCGGCGTTGCCGCCATTGGTGTTGCCGCTTGCGCTAGCGTTGCCGGACGCCGCGCTTTGGCTGTTGCTGGTAGTAATAGTAACGTGGTTATTGTTTTTGGTAACTATTGACGATCCGCCGCCAGGCTTTTGCTTGATGGTAATAGTAGCGCTGGTTGTGCTGGCATTGCCTAGGGTGTCGGTGGCCGTAACATTAGCGGTGTAAGTTTGGCCGCGGGCTAGCTTGTTGGTGACTTTGGCGTGCCAGTCGTAAGTGCCGCTCTTGTTGGCTGTCGGACTGTTGCTAGCGGTGTAAGTTTGGCCATCGATTGTAACTGTAACAGTAGCGCTTTGGTCGTCAACTGTGCCGGTAAGTTTTGGCTTCCTGTGAGTGCCGGTGTAGTCGTTTGCGGTAACAGCCGGCGCGGTGTGGTCGATAGTTATCTTGTGGCGAATAGTTTTGTTGTGGTTGTTAGCATTGTCGTAGGCAGTGAAGTTGAAAGTGTATGTTTGGCCATCTACTAAGTTAGCGTCGTTTTGCGGCACATTAATTGTCCAGTTACCGTTAGGGTCGAAGTTTTTAGTTACAAACCGGTCGGCTCGTTGCCCGTTGCTATCGGTGATGTATAGTACGACGCGGTTTACGCCGCTACCATTGACTTCGTCGTTAGCGGTGCCACTTGTTACGTACTGACCGTTAGCAAGGCTGACGGTCTTATCTGTCGTTGGCTCTGCTAAGTCTAGGATGGGAGCAGTGTTGTCGACGGTTAGGTAGTACAGGCTGCCGTTGGCGTCGTAATTGCCGCTAGAATCTACTGTGTAGTAGTGATAGGTGTGGTTGCCTAGTGCGTCTTCGGTGCGGAAGCGCAGGCGCAAGTGGTCGGTGGTTTTGCCCGCTAGCGCCGGGTCGTTTAAGTCGACGTTAGCGACGTAGGTTTTAGCGCCAGTTTGGTGTAGCGTGTAGCGGCCGGTGGTGGCATTGTGGCCGTCGTGCTGGCGGCGCAATAGGTAGACGAATTGGCCGCTATCCATTGTTTCGTCGGTAGTGATAGTAACTTTTAGCTGGCCATTTTGAGCCTTGTTGTAGCTAGCACTGGTGACGTGATTTGCTGTAACTTTGCTCAGGCTGACGGTTTGAATAGCTGGCGCGGTGTTATCGATGGTGAAAGTTAAAGTAGTGCTAATGTTGCGGTTACCGGCGGCATCGTATGCCTTGGCGCGAACAGTGTATAGTCCCTCGGGCAGTGTAGATGGGCAGCTGCCGTAGGCAGCATTGGAGCACAGGTCGAAGTCGGTCAGTGTTTTGCTTGCTTGGTTGACTTGGTAATTGGCGGTGCTGAAGTGGACGCCGTTAGGCCCGCTGACGTCGAAACCGTATTCAACCAAGTTTGAGTAGGTGCCAGCTAGGTCGGCGCTGATTTTCAGATTGTGCGCAAAACTTCCAGCACTTGGGCTAGTGAATGTGACCGTCGGATTGGTCGTGTCAAGTTTAAGTTGGCCGTAGATATTGGAGCGGCCGTTGCCCAGCTGATCGTGAGTAAACAAGCGCAGGTTGTAGGCGCCATTCAGACCTGTCGAATCGAATGTAATTGTAAGCGTGCCACTGCTATCGTTACCACTGTAGCTGTAGACTGCGCTGCCATTACCATTAATCGTGCGCGTTGCGCCAGTTTTGACATTGTATTGCCATTCATGGACAAGCTGTCCATTCGTGTCGCGCATCGTTACGACTTGTTCGCCAAGACCGGCCGCGCCGTTAGCGGTCAAATTAACTTTGACGGTAGTCGGGCTATTGACGTAGCCGCTCGGAAGGTCGAATGAGCCGTCCGGCGCGGTGTTATCAACATCGATTGCGTAGTGAGTGCTGATGTTGCGGTTGGTTGCGGCGTCGTAAGCTTTCGCCCGGACTGTATATTGGCCGGTTGGCAGTGTTGATGCGCAGGTGTAGTAACGGGCGTGGGCGCAAAGGTCGTAATTAGCCAGGGTGACTGTCGGTTGGTTCACGCTCGAGTCAGTAAACGTACTGAAATTGATGCCATTAGGCCCAGTAATATCAAAGCCATACTCAACAATATTGGAGCCGGTGCCGTCTAGAGTGGTGCTGATGTCTAGGTTGTGAACAGCCTGACCTGGATTAGGCGCGGTAAAGCTGACGGTCGGAGTTTTATTATCGAAGACAAAGTCCGGGCCCGCTTCGCTACGGCTGTCGTTGCCGACGCCGTCGTAGGCGAGAGTCTGGACGTGGTAGCTACCTTGCGGCAAAGTACTTTCGTCGCAGGCATGTAGGCGGTCGTTAGCGCAAAGGTTCAAACTAAAGTTGACTGACTTTTGATTAGGCGTGAATTTGCCGGTATTCCAGCTAACGCCGTTCGGGCCAGTAACGTGGAAACTGTATTGGCTAACGTTCGTGTCGTCGGTAATCGTGCCGCTAACATCAGTCGTGTTGACCGCTGTGCCTTCAGTCGGGCTAGTAAAGTTTACTAGCGGTGGTGTAGTGTCATTTTGACAGTTAGCGTTGGTGCACCAGTTGGCGTACTTTAAGTCGCCGACGGCTTTGGAGCCGTGAGTACCATTGGTTGCTGGAACGCTATTGTCGTTGCCGTTTGTGTCGGTCGGGCCGGAAGCGTTGCCCCACCAGTTGTTAGTCATATCGACGGCACCGCTGTAGGCGGAAGTGCCAACCTTAGCGCCGGTAGTGGAGGTTAGCTGATTGCCGGTGACCGTGACGTTGCTGTTGGCGCCGTCGCCAAAGTCGTTGGCAACGTTGACACTAGTGCCGCTGCCGGAAAGCTTGTTATTACCGTTTATAGTCACACCACTGTCGTTACCGCCGATGTAAACAGCCGAGCCGCTGACACCGCTAGCGGTGTTGCCACTGATAGTCGCTGTCTTGGTATTAAATAGGGATACGAGGGTTGTGCCGCTAGTGCTGGTATTGCCCGATACAGTTATGTCTGAAGTTTGCGGATTTGTGCTGCCAATAACAGTAATGTCGGCCGTGTTTGAATTTCCGGTGCCATAGAAAGTGTTTTTACTAAACGTCAGGGTATTACCCGGGTCGCTATTGGCTTCCAGACCGGCTACGGGGTTCTTGCCATGGTAGGTTATGGTATTGTTTTTGAATGTTGTGTTACCGGTATTGAAGGTGGCAGCGTAGCCGTACGCACCGACATAGATATTATTGTTACTGATTGTCTCGTTGCTGCCACCCAGCATTTGAATGGCTGATGGGTGGCTGGATGTACTGCCGTCTGGGCCGTCAATGAAGAAGCTATTTATAGTGACATGGCTGGCTGTAACTTTGAAATTGCCGTTTATTACTGGTCCGCCGCTAGCCCCTTCGATATCGACTGGTTTATCGACATTAATTGTACCTGCATTGTATTTGCCGCTTCTATTACTATTGAATGCTGCGACGTCAATCACATCATTATCGTTAGCGCCATCGATGGCGGCCTGGATGGTCTGGTAGTAATCACCAGTTGTTTGTCTTGAACTGGGCCAGTTGTTGCAGCTGGGTCATTGGTTGTGCCCGGCGTTGGGGTGGCAAAAGTTGAGTACGACCCTTCGTCTCCGTCCGTGGTTAGACCGTAGCTTTCGCCAGGTTTACTGGTGAAATCAGGGTAGCTTAGCGTGTCTAGCGGCGTTTTCGCGTTTTCGGTTGCAGTGTCGGTGTAGAGCTTTAGTTCGGCGCCGCCGATTGGCAACTTGCTGCTGGTTTCGTTGATGACGCAGAATTTTCCAGCGCCGATTTGACCATTATCGCAGGTGCTAGCGTCAAAAACGTTGCCGAAATGGGCGCTAACATTATTATGAGTAATGCGCCAGCTAGTGGTACTGGTTGAGCTGCCTACGGTTACGCTGGAGCTAGTCGGATTGTAAAGCTCAATCTGTTGATTGCCGCTAGTCGGGTTGGGCAAAACCTCATTAATAACTACATTATTTGCCGTGCCAGCATTAGCGGTTTGGGATAATAATAGCGGCGCTATGCCGCTTAAGCTTGTGGCCACTAAAATTAGGGCGGTGCTTGCACTAAATAATTTTATTTGGAATTTTTTGGTCGCACCGGTTTTTAGAGTGTACCTCATAACAAAAGTCTCCCTGACTTAATTGGCATTAAATTACTTGACGCCTCGTCCCACATTTTCGAAATTATTGGCTATTATACACTATTTGTATAAATGTCAACAACTTTTTTGTAAAAAATCATATATCATTAAATAATATTATGCGCTAGGTTGATCGTTTAAGAACTATCAACTATCAAAAATTATCTGCTAAAGCTCATCGAAATTTGACAAAAAGTGTGCACCAAGTATATACT
>JBOHNS010000030.1:0-18943 GCA_050730835.1 Saccharimonadales bacterium (SeqCode) | reverse complement strand
GCGACTCAAAGAATTGCGACTATAGTAAATTTCCACGGCGATTATAGCAGCGAAAAAGTCGTCATCGGCCATTATTTAGACGGGCGAGTAACTGCTGTCATCGGCGACCATTGGCACGTGCCGACGGCCGACGCGCGAATTTTACCCGGCGGCACGGCGCATCAAACCGATGTCGGCATGTGTGGCGCACTGGATGCCAGTCTGGGTGTAAAATTTTCCAGCGTCATTCCCCGCTGGCTTGGGCAGCGGAAAACTCGTAACGAACTACAAACCACCGGCCCAACCCAATTCAACGCCGCCCTAATTGCAGCCGACAAACAAACCGGCCTAGCCAAATCAATAGTCCAAATCCAAAAAATTATAAACGACTAGTTTTTCAAGAAGCTAGCTTTTTAACTAAAATACAAGTATAATCACCTCTGTTGTTCGTCTCTTGTTAGGGAAAAGAGCAGCTTTGGCAAAATGTGAACCACTTTGCTTAGCAGCGATGATAATTTGAGCGTTTAGCGAAAATTATATGCTTAAACCGGAATCATTCCATCCGCTAAAATGATAGAATGATGCCGCGAGTAGCTATAGAAAAAACGCAGGTTTGTCTCATGTAGCTTGTCGGGGATTAGCGCAGCTTGGTAGCGCGCCGCGTTCGGGACGCGGAGGTCGTGGGTTCAAATCCCGCATCCCCGACCAATCCAAAGGCGGCTTGCCTGCCTTTGGATTGGTCGCGCGTTGTGGGTGCGGAAACTACGCATGGGTTCGCGGACGAGAAGCGCAGACAAAATTATACTAGTATAATTTTGTCGAGCATCGCAGGTAGGAGCGCGGCGGCAGAGCCGGCGCGCAATAATCCCGCATCCCCGACCAGAAGTTTTATATTCCAAATATCTGCTAAAATAAAGTAGTAATCACGGGGATTGGCGCAGTTTGGCTAGCGCGCCGCGTTTGGGACGCGGAGGTCGGAGGTTCAAATCCTCTATCCCCGACCAATTTTTACCAGCTGGTTTTATAGCTACTTTTTATTATCTAAAAACTTTACATGAACACATTGATTTTATGTGTTATAATATTATTGCAAGATCAAGAGAGTGGCCGTTACTAGTTTTTTAAGTTTAAAGATGAGGTTAGAAAAAATGTCTGTTGATGGTGAAGGCTTAAGCCTAGTACGTGTTAGCCGACCTAATTTGGAGTTAGCTAAATTAGCCCAGCCGATTGGACTGGCCGCGTGGCACGAACGGATGTCCAGAAGCGAAGCCGAAATTAGACGCGTGTTTAACCCGGATAATAACGGCAAGTCCGAACGACTGCTAGCTAGAATGAAAGAAAAAGACAACCGCTTATTTTCTCCACGATTCGCCGGTAGCGTGGCCTACTTGGGCGAAACCGCTGTCGGCTATTGCCTGGCACACGATGACGTTTCCGGCACATTAGCTCATAAATCTCTTAAAAAAGCTAGTGGCAAAAAACCCTACGCCTGGCTGGCGCAAATTAATGTTTCGCCAAAGCATCAAGGCGTTGGAATCGGCTCGGCTCTGGCCAAGGAAACTTTAGCAGCGTTTGATGACGACCAAAAACCAACTGCCTACGTGTTTGACGAAAACCAGTTAACGCTAGCCTGGTTTCAAAACCGCGGCTTCGCGCCGCGCCCAGAAGCGCCAACAGAAAAAGACATTTATTTCGGCGAGGACAACCTGCCTGTTATGCAATGGCGCCTGGAAGCTCCAAGCGTGGGAGAGGTCAATGAAAATATTGTTGGAAATTATCAGAGACTACCAAGCTACGAACTACTTGATCAAAAAATTATTTAATCTCCAAACTACTGTCCTAAATCAAGCAACTAAATTTATGCTAATGTAGTTTTAATGGGTAAATTTATTGACACTGAACTCTGGCAAAGAGCTTTGGCTAAACCCGATTGGTATGTTGGCATCGCGGCGGATTTTAAGCGGCTGGAAAAACTAGCCGCCCAAAGTGATCATGAGACGCGCAAGCAAATAAAATCCGAAATGTATGGTTTTATAGAAACCGCGCTCAAAAATAAGCAAATTATGCTAGCCAAAGCCGGCGAAGATTTCGACAAACAACGACGCCCGATCGACACGATTGTAATTCATCACAGCAAAAACCGCGACGGCTTAAGTTTGGCTCGGCTAAACGCTATGCACTTGCTTATAATTTATGGGACCTATTATGCTAAGCCTAGTGACGAACGGGAAAAACATTTTACCGGCCAGCCGGTTTGGTCTGGTCACTTTTATAAAAACCAGCAAGTTTTTTGGGGCTATCATTGGCTAGTAAAAACTAGCGGCCAGGCCGAGCAAATTTTAGATGACAAATACGTCGGCTGGCACGCCGGAAACTGGGATATAAATACTAGGAGTATCGGCATATGCATAGATGACGATCTAAGCGAAAAAGCACCAAGTCCAGAATCGCTAAAAGCTGTAGCCAAAATCATCAAAAACCGCTACGCCTTTGTTAAACCTGCCAAAATCATCGGTCACAAAGACGCCAATCCCAAAACCGCCTGCCCCGGAAAATTATTCGACGATGTTTGGCGGAAGCAATTATTATCAGGTCTCTAGCTTTTTCGATTTTAAGTAGCTTTAGCTATACTTAAACTATGCTAAAGCTTTTGTTCGTCGCGTTTGCAATATTTATAATCCTGGTGATTGCCGAATTTTTGCGGCGAGTTTTGAAATATAAAAGCGAAAATACTCGGAAATTCGTGCATATTTCGACTGGGACTTTCGCGGCTTTTTGGCCGTTCTTTTTGAGTTTTGGGCAGATTGAAATCATGGCGTTAGCTTTTTTGATAGTCATCGTTTCGTCTAAATATCTTGACGTTTTTAAATCCATTCATGCTGTCGAGCGGCAGACTTACGGCGAAATTTTATTCGCTATCGCCATTGGCGCGGTGGCGATTATCACTAATGACAAATTGATTTTTATGGCCGCGATTTTGCATATGAGTTTGGCCGACGGCCTGGCTGGGATTATCGGCGTGCGCTTTGGCGCGCGGCATAATTTTAGAGTTTTCGGCCAAACCAAATCGCTAATTGGCAGCGCCAGTTTTTGGTTAATTTCGTTAATCATTATCGGCCTATATTTTGTGCTCAGCCAGGCTAGCGGCGCGGCTTTAGGCATCATTTTTCTGCCGCTAATCGCGACTGGCCTGGAGGCGATTGGCGTTTTGGGTTTCGACAATTTTTTGGTGCCGGTAATTGTCGCGCTCGGGCTTATTTTCGCTTAATTTTTCAACCTGAACCAAGTCGCCAAAATGATAATAACGGCAATGGCGGCCTGGATGACGGCGCCGAATATTGCCGTAAACCAGCCGCTCGCAAAAATTATTAAAAGGCCGAGCGACAAAATCAAACCGAAAATAATGGTTTGTTTGGTGGCAGCAACAGTTTTTTTGGCAATCGCAACGCCCAGCGCCAAATATTCTAAATCCGATTCGACGATTATGGCCGCTGCCGATTCGCGCGCTAGATTATGACAGCGCCCATTAAACGCCACGCCGACTTCGGCCGAAGCCATGGCCGCCAAATCGTTCGGCCGAGCGCCAAGATAGACAACCGGTCGCGGTTGCATATTTTCGACGGCTAATATTTTTTCGGCCGGCGTTAACTCGCCGGAGCCGCCTTTTATGGCTAAATCTTTTGACACAAGTTGCGCCGAGGCCAAACTATCGCCGGTTAAAATTAGCAAGTTTTTTAAGCCCAAACTTTTTAATTCGCTAATGGTTTCCGCGGCTTCCGGACGAATTTCGCTAGTAAATTTAAATACGGCGGCCAGGCGCTGACCGACCGCTAGCATGGCGCAAGTTTCTGGTAAATTATCGACGTCTTTGGCCAGGACTACTCCGCTGTCTTTTAAAAATTTGGCGCTGCCTAGCAAAATTTGATCTTGTTGAATTTTGGCCGACAGTCCGGCGGAAAATGCTAAAACATTTTTGGCTCTAATAATTTTTAATTGGCGGTCGATTGCGGCTTGAATAATTGGTGCAGCTAAAATATGGTTGGAATCCTGCTCCAGGCTGGCGGCTAGTTTCAGCACCTCGTGTTTCGTAAAACCGGCGTAGGTTTTGATAGTTTCTAGGCTAAATTTATCATCATTTAAAGTGCCGTTTTTGGCAAATATGATGGTTTTCGCCAGCGCCAAATTTTCCAATTTGGCGGCCGACTCAACAAATACGCCGCGGCGAGCCAGTTGGTTTAAGCCAGCTATAAACCCAAGCGGCGCAACCAATACTAGCGGCGCCATGGTGGCTGCCGACAAAACCTCCAACGATCTTAGGCCGCTATGATTAACCAGGCCAACGGTTAGCGCGACAAAAATAACCAGACCTAAATATGGCAAACTAAAAATGTCGGTCAAACGGGTCAACGGCGCCCGGGACGAGGCAGCGGCTTTTGCCATTCGCTTAATCGTTTTGAGTAAATTTGCGTCGCTGGTATTGTCGGCTCGAACTGTCAAAGCGCCGTCCAAATTAACCGAGCCGGCCAGAATTTTATCGCCAACCGATTTGTAGCCAGGTTCAGAGCGAACGATTAAATTAGCTTCGTCGATAGTCGCTTCGCCATTAATGATGACCCCATCGAGCGGCACAATCTCGCCAGCCGCTAAGCTAAAAACATCGCCCTTGCTAAAATCCGCCAAAGGCACTTCTGTTTGTTGGCCGGCTTTTATAAGCTTAACGGTTTTGGGCAGCTCTAAATCAATTAATTTTTGACTTGAAGCGCCAGCACGCCTTAGCACGATATTATTGATTAGCCTAATTGCTTCGCCCAGCAAAGGCAAAACCAAAGCTGTGGCAAATTGACGTAAAATTACGGCCAGAACAATCGCCATGACCAGAATTATCGGCGCACTGAAATAGCCTTGGCGCAAGTTATCTATCACTTCTAACAGCAAAATGACCGCGGCCGCGAGCGCCACAACCGCCAAAAACCATTGATCGATAGTTTTCAGCCCGCCGGCTCGCAAAATCAAGCCAACAATCAGCCCGGCAGCGCTGCCAACCAGCAAATAATATTTAGCCGCAAACTGTCTGGCACCCCTTATCAACAATAAACCTCCTTTGATTTCGTAAACCCGGAACTTTTTCTTCATTAACAATTATATAGGAAGTTATGTGGTGTCAGTTAGCTTTTTGTAACAAGGCTTGGGGTCAGAAATTGCCTTGGCATTGAAATAGCGCCCCTTTGAAACGGGACGCTATTTTTTGCCTATTTAGAATTTATTTTGATTCTAAATTTTTAAACTTTGGTTTTCTTGGACATGCCGCCGGCAGCCATAGCCATAGCGATTAGTCCTAGAACAGTGCCGATGATACCGAATATCAAAGCGGCATTGATTTTGCCGTTGTGGGTATTAACCGGCGTGGTGCTGGTTGAGCTAGAGTTGTTTTGCATGGCTGCACCGTTGTTGCTACTGTTTGAGGAAGCAGTGATGACACCGCAAGCAGCTGGGGCAGTGGCTTCTAGTGGCAAGCTTTTGTCGAGCGAGCTTTTGGCCGAGCCGTCGTATTTGCCGTCGTGGTTGGCGTCGAGGCCGTGCACTACGTAAACGTATTGACCGCTAGTCAAGTGCTGGACTTGAGCCGACGTCAAAGTAATGGTGCGATTGTAGGTGTAGCTGCTAGTTTTTGGCGTTGGGAAACGCTTGACGGCTAGAGCTGAGTTAGCGCTGGTGTCGCCAGTATTAGTCAGCGAAACGTCGACTGCGCCGTACTGCGGAATAGCGTCAGCGGTAGTTAATAGGCCGCCGTTAGTCGTGGCCGAAGCCGACGGGCAAACGTGCATCGCCTTAGCGTCCCAGTGAAAGTGCTGGGCATGCGGTGCGCCGGCAAAAACACCACTCATATTAGTCGTAATAGACGCTTTATTACCGTTCAAAACAACAGTTGAGGTGCCGGAAGCGCCAGAATTGTTGAGTTGCGTAATGTTCGCCTTAAAAGTCTGACTGCCGCTAGTGCTGCTGGACTGAGCCGCTGCGCCGCCAACCATGCCGACCAAAAGTCCGACCGTGCCGAGCGTCGAAGCGCCTAAGCTAATTTTCTTAGTAATATTCATACTTATTCTCTCCTTTAATTAAATAATATTATTATATTATTTTTAGTTTACAAAACCACTATACACGAAGCTCGCTAGCTTATGCAAGTAAAATTCAAAAATAATTCAACAATTAAACTAATTTCGGCTTGTTACACCTTATTTTAGCATAAAGTTTTGGCCTGAAAATGCGCCCAAATTTTTGTAATAAGAGCTTTTTGCAAGCGTTTTGGAGTCTAGCTTTTGCAGCGCACTATAAATCCACAAGCAGCCAGATGTTCGCGCCTTAAAAACACCGCTATAAACGGTCAATAAACTCGCCAACTTATTATCTAAATCTATCGCCCGCTGGCGGCTGCTCAAAAAAGTTGCAATGATGGCTTAATTTATGGGGCGAGAAATGGAACTATCGCGCGCCTGGCGGCGCACTCCTTCCTGCGGTACTCGCAATAAATTTGAGCAAGCTCAAAGTTTACTGCTCCGTTCCTCTCCGCGAACCCATGCGCGGTTTCTGCGCTTAAGGTCACACGCCTCTAAGAAAAAAGCCGGCCTTGGCGACCGACCTTTTTCTTGGGGCGAGAAATGGGACTTGAACCCACGGCCTTCTGGACCACAACCAGACGCTCTAACCGACTGAGCTACTCCCGCCTCGTCAGGCCATACACCTATGCCTCGTTTTGCCTTTGGCGGCAAAAGCTTCGGCTTACGGCTATGGCCTTCCTCTCAAAATCGCATTCAGTCGCTTAAAGCTCCTTGGATTACGATTTTGTTTAATCTCGGCTTTTTGGAAAAGAGCAGCGAGGCTTGGTCTGCTTGAAAAGCAGACTCGGCTTTTGCCGACCGAGCGATGAGAAAAACCGAAGCTTTGTCTCATTACCAAAACAGAGGTGATTATAACTCAAACTGAGCAGCTTTACAAATTTTTGGCTAGTGGCCAGCTTTAGCGCTCGGTTTAATATCCTTGCCGGTAAACGATAAATAGGCGACAAAAATGATGATTAAAATGGCTAACGTGCCGCCGACTGGGCCGTCGCCCCAGGCTAGGCCGCCGAAACTGTGCGCCTTGCCGGTCCAATCGGCGAACGAGGCGCCGAGCGGGCGCGTCATAATGTAGGCCAACCAGAAAGCGAAAACCGCGTTCCATTTGAATGAGTAATAACCAATTGCCGGAATGATAAAAACAACCGCGAACAATATGCCGGAAGTTAAGTAGCCCAAGCCGGCCGTGTAAGCGCTTAAGTCGCCGAGGGCCGTGCCGAGTGCGAAAGTCGCCAGCACCGTCAGCCAGTAGAAAACTTCGCGCCGCGTGGTATTGATGCTATGAATAGACAAAGTTTTTTCGCATTTCTGCCAAGCCACAAAAATAATCGCCAGCACGATCGCAAACACAATCGTCGAAACAATGTATGGCACGCCCAGCGCCACGTGCGTCACATCGGCCGCCATCGTGCCAAAAATCGCCACCGCGACGACCGCCAGCCAATAAATACAAGCGATGTAGCGGCGCGCCTTAAACTGCAGCGCCATGACCAAAATAAACCCAACAAAGCCCAAAATCACCACAACGTAAGGATTAAAATGATAAACTAAATAATCCGAAGTCGATTCGCCAAACGCCGTCGATAAAAGCTTAATAATCCAGAAATAAATGGTAATTTCTGGCACTTTGCGCATTAGCTGCCGGCTTCTGCGACTATCGATATACATTTTATTTAGCTAATTTTCCTTGCAAAATACTTATTAAATATCCAGCGCATTAAATAGTAGCCAGCCAGCGCGCCGATGACGCCAAACACCCAGCCGCCGGCAATATCGAGCGGCGAATGAACGCGGGCTAGCACGCGGGCAATGCCAATAATAATCGTTAGCACTAGCATAATGTTGGCGATTTTTTTGTTGAAGAAATAAGTAATGGCCGTTAGCGTGCCGGTTAATAGCGCGTGGTCCGAGGGAAAGCCATTATCGGCGGCGTGAGCCAATAATGGCTTGACATGCTGCGCCACAAACGGCCGCTGATCGACGTAGAAATGCCCGCCAATTCTCGATAAAATAAAGGCGACGATGCCGGCTAAAATGGTCGCGACGATAAATTGTATTTTGGCTTTTTTGCTAAGCGGCAGCCAAGCTAAAGCCAAACCTAAAACCACAAAAATAAAAAGATACCTTGCGCAAAAAACTATTATTCCGTCCATGTTTGTCCTTTCGATTTGCAGCAATTATTTGACAGTATTATAGCAACAATACGCCCAAGATTGGCTTATTAAATTGGCTGCTATAATTAGACGATGAATTATAAAACTTTGCGCGGCCATGCGCTTGGTTTGCTAACACTACTTGGCCTGCAATTTTTGGCCGGCATGACGCTGAATTTGTTTATTAATCTGGCGGCGGCGCGTCCCGGAACTAGCGGAGGTAATTATTTCATTCGAGATTGGCATAGTTTAGTCTGGGCACTTTCGGGCAGCGGCGGCGCGGCACTGGCGATTCACGCTTATTTGGCGCTAGCGATTGTGCTGGGCTGTTTGGCGTTATTGATTCGCGGTTTAAAATTGCATGATAAAATCTGGGCTTGGGCTGGCGGCGTGGCCGCGCTATTTACGATCGGCGCCTTGTTCAACGGCCTAAGCTTTTTGGATTACAACCAAGATTTCAGCTCGATGATTATGGCCAGCGCTTGGCTAATCGCCGTTGGCAGTTTAATAGTCGGGCTGAACCAATCCAGCCCGCACGGCAAAAATCCGAAAAGCTTGAAAAATTTATAATTTTTTAGGGGGCAGTTTCAGCTTCGTCAACCGCCAAGCGGTTTTTGATGTGCAGCGAAATTGTAAGTATAAATAGTACAGCCAAAAATATCAGAAAAACACCGCGGTCGATGATATTGGCGGCCACGATATTGGCGCTACTGACGTGGTGCAAGTGCCGACTGAAAATCAAAAAGGCCTCGCGGATGCCGATGGCGCCCGGCGTCAAACCAACAAATAGCGCCAGATCGGCCGCGCCGGTGTAGCTGACCACTTGCGCAAAATGAATGTGCGCATTGACGCTGTGCAGCTCAACAAAATAAATGCCAATTTGCACAAGCGCCTGAAAGGCCGTGGCCGCCAGCACTAGCCCAAGGGTTTTAATGTTTAATTGCAGCCGACTGACTTTGAATTTCGCGCGCCTGGAATAAAATTTCAAAAAACCGAGGCCAACCAGCCCGGCCACAACGACCAGCAAAACCGTCTGCCACCACGGCCGGCTGCCAGCCAGCAACAAAAAAATCGCCACCAAGGCATAGAAAAAGTAATATAAAAGCGTCGCGATTATGTATTGCGCCAGCTTCAGCCCGCGGCGTTTTTTCAAATACAACCCGCGAAAAACCGGTCCGCCCTGGCCAGGCACAAAAAAATTTATAAATACCGAATAAATATTCAGCTGCACATTTTCGCGTCGACCAATTTTTACATCGCACAGTTTCAGTGTCGCTGAAAAAATTAGCACTAGAGCCACCAACATTACCAAATATAAAACGAAAACTATGGCCAGCGTCAGCGGCGAAGTACGGCCTAAATTGCGCAGCAAATAGCGGTGACCATTGATGAAATATCCGGCCACGGCCAGCGTGATGAGCGTTAGCGCCAGGCTAATTACGAGTCGAAATTTTTTATTCATAATAATATAGCTAATTTAATGGTACAGTTTTTTGCTTGGTAGCGGTAGCCGCCGATCAACAAAATTTTAAGCCATTCCAAAGCCTTAAAGCTGATATTATAGTTTTAAATGATGGCCAAAAATTTCCTCGCGCGCGCCAGGTCAATCATGGCTAGCCGCCGGTTTTTGTATGTCATTTTGGGCATTTTTGTATTGGAATCAGCCTGGATTACTTTGTCCGCCGTATATCCCCAGGCTTTTGACGAGCAGTTTCATTTTGGGCTGATTAAAGTTTATTCGCACCACTGGCTGCCGTTTTTGACGGCTCAGCCGCCGCACGCCGCGGCTTTTGGCGCCGTGGCGCGCGATCCGTCGTATTTGTATCATTATTTGATGAGTTTTCCATTTCGTTTGATCGAGTTATTCACTGGCGCGCAGGCGGCACAAATTATAATTTTAAGATTTATTAATATCGCTCTGTTTGGCGGCGGATTGATACTATTTCGGCGCGTCATGCTGCGCGGCGGACTATCCAAAAGTCTCGCCAATTTAAGCTTGTTTTTGTTTATTTTGATTCCGATTGTGCCGCAACTGGCCGGGCAAATCAACTACGATAATTTGCTGTTTTTGATGGTGCCGGTGGTTTGTCTGCTGACATTTAATGCCGTCGAAGAAATTAAAAAACGGCGGCCTTCGGCGCGGACTTTGCTGATTCTACTCGCCATTTGCATTTTGACAAGCCTAGTTAAATACGCCTTTTTGCCGATATTTTTAGCCGTCGTAGTTTTTTTGGGTTTTTATATTTTGCGGCGCTTTCGCGGGCAAATTGGCAAATTTTTTAAACTTTTAATGTCTAGTTTTAAAAACCAATCGTTGCGATCAAAAATTATTTTGCTGGCAGTTTTGGTTATTAGCCTGGGACTTTTCGGGCAGCGCGATGGTGTTAATTTTGTAAAATATCATGCCGTGACGCCCAACTGCGCCAAAGTTTTGAGCCTTAAATCGTGCAGTCATTACGGCGCCTGGAACGCCGATTATGTCAGGCGACAAAGAGTCAAAAGCGGGCAGCAAACGCCAAGCGATAATATTTTTAGCTATAGCGCCAAGTGGCTTTTCTGGATGAATTACCGCTCGTTTTTCGCAGTCAACGGATTAAATAGCAACTTCAAAAATTACGCGCCCTTGCCGCTACCGGCAGCTGCAGCGGCGGTAATTGCGCTGCTTGCGCTAATCGTAACTATAAGATATTTCAAACAGATTTTCCGAAAAAATCCATACGCGCTATTTTTGCTAATCGCTACAGGTGTTTATGTCGTATCATTGTTCATTAAAGGCTACGCAACCTACCAATCGACTGACGTTTTGGAAAACATGAATGGGCGCTATTTGCTGCCGATCTTGTTGATGCTGGCGGTCATTGCTGGCCGCGGTTTTAGCGTTTTATTAAAGCGATTTAATTTTGCGAAAGTAATTGTCGGCGTTGTTATGGTGGTTTTATTTTTGGACGGCGGCGGGCTTTTGACATTTATTGACCGCAGTGACGCCAGCTGGGATTGGCATAATTCGGCGGTCGTCAAAGTCAACCACGCGGCGCGGCAAATCGTCAAACCGATTATTTATGACGGTCGAAAGCAGCCGCCGACGGCTCATCAATTATATAGTTTCTTATAAATCGCGGCGGCGATTTTTGGTGTAGCGGTGGCTTCGAATTTCTTCTAAAACATCTTCTATCATCGACCGGTTGATGCGGATTAAATTGCTGACAATGCCGAGCGTTAGCGACAAAAATGAGGCGTTTAAAAGCACCGTGCCGATGATTAGCGACTGCAAATGGTGCGGGCCGTAGGGGTGTTTGCCGATGATGACAACGATTAAATAATGCACGAACGGAATCAGGCCGGCAATCAAAAGTATCACGCCTAGTGTAATAAATACAACGTAGGATTTGTACATGATGAAGCCGTTAAATAGCGCTACGGCGGATTTTCGCACGTGCTCGCCGGAAGATTTAAATAGGCGCGATTCGCGGGTTTTGGGATTGGTTTTGACCACGATGGTGGCAATCGCCAGGCGCTTGTTGCTGGCCTGGATGGTCGCTTCCATGGCGAAATTAAAGCGGCCGACGAGGTTAAATTTGATGGCTGCTTCTTTTGAATATGCCCGGAAGCCACTGGTGGCGTCCGGAATGTCGGTTTCGGCCGCGACGTTCAATACTTTCGTGCCGAGCTTTTGCAAAAACTTTTTCGTGTGCGAAAAATGCTCGATGGTCGCGGTTCGTCGGTCGGCCACCACGATGTCGGCCGTGCCCGACTGAATCGGCGCGATGAGCTCCGGAATCCGTTCTTGCGGATATTGGTTATCGCCGTCGGTCAAGACGATGATGTCGGCACCGAGTTCCAGCGCACCGCGAATGCCATCGCGCAATGACAGCGCTAGGCCGCGCCGCTGCGCATGATGCACAAAATGCTTGACGCCCAGATTGCGCCCGACCTCAACCGTTTTATCACTCGAGCCGTCGTTAATTATCAACACTTCAACTTTGTCGATGCCGCGAATTTCGCGCGGAATGGTCGCCAACACCAGTGGCAGCGTGGCTGCTTCGTTCAAACATGGGATGATGACGACTAATTTCATAGCAAAATTTTTAGCGCCATTTCGATTTGGCGGGAATTATGGCCGGGTCGACGCGCCAAAGATATTTTTTGGCAATATCTTGGACTTCGCTTAAAAGTCCGTCGCTTAATGTCGTTGGATTAAGTCCGAGCGCCAAGAATTTTTGGTTGTCAACAACTAGTTCATTGCTGTCGGCTTCATTGCGCGGATTGGGCAAGTTGGTGATTTTGGCGTCGGTTTTCCCGGCGATTAATTTGGCCAGATCGCGCGCGCGGTGAGTTTCGGTAATTTGATTGAAAATTAATGGCCGATCGCCAGATTTTGGCGGATTTTTGAGGGCGATTTCGATGCAGCGCACGGAATCTTGGATATGAATAAAGGCTCGCGTTTGACCGCCGCTGCCGTGCACTGTCAGCGGATGTCCGGTGGCCGATTGCATTAAAAAGCGGTTCAAGACCGTGCCGTAATCGCCGTCGTAATCAAAGCGGTTGATTAATTTCTCGTCTAAGATGGTCTGTTTGGTCTGCGTGCCCCAGACGATGCCTTGGTGCAAATCGGTGACGCGCAATAAATCGTTTTTGGCGTAGTAGCCGAACATCAGCTGGTCGAGCGTTTTGGTCATGTGATAAACCGAGCCGGGATTGGCCGGATACAAAATTTCGCGCTGCATTTCCTGGCCGTCAGTCGAATCCAGACGAACATTGACGTAGCCTTCGGGAATTGGATTTTTGCCGGCCCAGCCATAGCCGTAAACGCCCATCGTGCCCAGATGCACGATGTGGCAATCGATACCGGATTCGACCACCGCGCACAGCAAATTGTGCGTGGCGTTAATATTATTATCGACGGTGTAGCGCTTGGTGGTGGAATTTTTCATAGAATACGGCGCGGCACGCTGCTCGGCGAAATGCACCACCGCGTCCGGTTTGTATTTTTTCAAAATTTCTAATAATTTTAGATAATCCTGGGCAACGTCGGCTAATTCGAATTTAATGGTTTTGCCAGATAATTTTTTCCAGATTTTGAGCCGAACTGGCATGGTGCTAATCGGCGTCAGCGACTGCGCGCCTAAATCGATATCGATTTTGCGCCGGGAGAAATTATCGGCAATTATTACTTCGTGGCTAGCAGCTGACAAATGCAGCGCCGTCGGCCAGCCGCAAAAACCGTCGCCGCCAAGTATCAAAACTCGCATATTTTAGTTACACCTCCATGAACTATATAAATTATTTTACATCAATTATGGCGTTTTATGTAGCGCCGAGCGAGCGCGCCGACTGTGCCGCTCAGAAAATTTTGTAGATTGGCCTCGGCTGCCATTTGTTGCAAACCGCTGGCGTAGGTCGGGTAGGCTTGGATTTGGTGGTTGAGATTTGTCCAGCTTTTGGCGGCCATAATTTGGGCTAAAATTTCGCCGGCGTTGTGACCGACGACGCTGGCAGCCAGAATTTTTTGGCTGTTGCCGAGCAAAATTTCAATGAAGCCAGATTCGGATTCAGTGATGGCTTTGTCAATATTTTTATAGTCGGCGCGAATGGTTTGATAATTCGTCTGGCGCTTGTCCAGTTGGGCTTTGGTTTGACCAAAATGGGCGATTTCCGGGGTAGTAAAAGTCGTCCAGGGGATTTTGGCGGCCTTAAATTTTTTGGCTTTATGGAGCAAGGCATGTTGCACAGCCAGCGTGGCTTGGTTGGCGGCGGCGTGGGTGAATTTTGGGCCGCCGTTGCAATCGCCGATGGCATAAATGTGCCGTTGATTAGTTTGCCACCTAGCATTAACAATTATGCCGCGGTCGTTAGTTTTGATGCCGGCTAGTTCCAGTCCGCCGGGCATTCGCGCTCGGCGGCCAGCGGCCACTAAAAGTTTGTCGGCTTTAATGGTGTGATCTTTTAATTTTAGGCTCAGGCTGCCGGCGCCATAATTAATTTTTTCAATCCGCGCGTTAAGTTCTATTGTCACGCCCATAGCACGCAAACTGGCGCTTAAAATTTGCGCGGCTTCCGGCTCGTCGCGCTCTAGCAGCCGATCGCCACCCTGCAAAATCGTAACTTTCGAGCCCAGCATGGCGAACGCCTGGCCAAGTTCACAGCCAATCGGCCCGCCGCCAATGACCGCCAAACTTGCCGGCAAATTGTCAATCTCAAAAATACTTTCATTAGTTAAAAATTCGCCGCCTTTTAAACCAGGAATATCGGGAATCGCCGGCGCCGAACCGGTGGCAATAATAAACCGCCGGCCGCGCAAAGTTTTGCCGCCCGCGCGAATCGTTTTGTGGCCCAAAAATTCGGCCGTGCCGTGATAGACATCGACGCCAAGTTTTTGATAATAATTATCATTATCGTGACCCTCGCGAATTGTGGCGATGGACGATTTAAGGTGACGGCGAACCAGCCCAAAATCAGGTTTGGCATTATTGCTTAAGCCAAACTTCTGCAACTGCCCGGCGCGCCAAACTTCGCGCGCCGCAAAAATCAAAGCCTTGCTGGGCACGCAGCCGCTGTTCAAACATTCGCCGCCTAGGCCATTTTCGGCTTCCACGAGCGCCACGCGCGCACCCAATTTGGCAGCCAATTCGGCAGCCACCAAACCGCCCGAGCCGGCGCCAATCACAATTAATTGATAGTCATAATCCCGTGCCATGATATTAAAACTTTAGCACAAAAAGCGATAATAATTTCGGCTTCCAAAATTAGCGGCTGTAGCCGACCAGCGGCGCTTGCCGCAGCCAATGGTCGCTAGTCAGTTGCTGGGTCATAAACTCGGCTAAATCGGCGCGGCTGATAGTGTGGCGTAGGTTTTCGCCGGTCAGCGAAGCTTGGACATTGCCCTTCGCGGGCGCCTGGCTCAAAAAGCCCGGCCTAACCATTACAAACGGCAACTGGCTACTAGCTAGCAGCGCCTCGGCGCGGTTTTTATCGGCAAAAATATGTTTTATGGCGGTTTTGCTGGCCAGTTTCATTGATCCGAAAATTTTATCCTGGCTGGCCGCGACGCCCCAAATTGATACCCAAATAAATCGTTTCAGCTGCTTGCTGGCTGGCGCTGCCAGCAAATTTTTAATAAACGCCGTTTCTAGGCTAGTTTGTTGCATCGGCTTGGAGCCGATAGTGGAAATAACGGCGTCCTGGCCGGCCAGCGCCTGGTTTAAATCTTCCAAATTAGTGGCGTCGCCGACAACAACGCTAACTCTCTGGCCATAAGTTTTGACCGTCTCGGCTCGGCGCGCCAGCGCGCTGACGCTATAGCCTTTATCGACCAGCTGCTTGACCACCAATTTGCCAGTTTTGCCGCTGGCGCCAATCACTAAAACCTTCATACTAGGCTAATTATAGCACGAAAAGCTTAGCTAAATTTTAGTCATTTTAAGGCCTGGCCTGCCGATTTTTCAAAAATTCTAAGCCTAGCACTTTATCAACCACCCAGCCAACTCTAGCGCCGCGCCCGAAAATTGTAACTATAAACTATGATAATTACGGCTTTAGCCCTAATATGGTAAAGCTAATGCCAGGCACGCCTATAATTATCAAAAACACGGCCACGGCCGGACCTATGATATTTCATGGACTGGCTAGTAAGCTTCAGCTAGCCCACGCTTAAATAACTATGAAAAAGACTCGATTGATGGTTTGTTTAGCGGTGATTGTCGCCGCGGCGGCAGCCATAATTATTTTAATAAGCACCCGCGGCGGCCAGCCCAAGCCAAAAATCGGCTCGCCGCCAAAAACTACCCATTCAGCACAAAGCCCGCCAGCCTCGCCGCCAAGCCAATCGGTAGCGCTAGCCCATATCTTTATAATTGTCGAGGAAAACCAGCCGGCAGCTGGCATTGTCGGCAACAGCAATGCGCCCTACATCAATAGCTTGATTAAAAAATATTCGCTAGCCAGTAATTATCATGCCGTGGCGCATCCCAGCCTGCCTAATTATTTGGCGCTAACTAGCGGCTCGAGCGACGGCATAACTAACGATTGCAATCCGCCCAGCACCGGCTGCAAAATAAACGCGCCCAATATTGCCGATGAAATCGAAAAGTCCGGCCGCACTTGGAAGCAATATGCCGAGAGCATGCCGTCCAATTGCTACGCGTTTAATAGCGGCCGCTACGCCACCAAACACAATCCCTTCGTCTACTACAAAGACATCATCAATAATTCCGCGCGCTGTCATAAACACGTCGTGCCGTTTAGCGGGTTAACTGGCGACTTAGGTTCGCTAAAATCCACGCCCAACTACGCCTTCATCACGCCCAATTTATGTAACGATATGCACAACTGCTCGGTTGCGACCGGCGATAAGTGGCTTGCTAAATACGTGCCCGAAATATTGAAATCGCAAGCCTTTACCAAACAAAATTCCTTGCTAGTTATCACATGGGACGAAGGCAATGCCAGCACCAATCACGTGGCCGCCGTGCTGGCCGGCTCGGCTGTCAAAAAAGGCTACCTTTCATCGCGTCGCTACAATCATTATTCCCTGCTGCACACAATTGAAACTGTCTGGAGCTTGTCGCCACTAACCAACAATGACCAAAAGGCGCCAATCATGACCGAGTTTTTGCAATCAAAAAATTAACACGCAACTACCGCGGCAATTCTCAAACCATAAAACCATTAAATTAATTTAGTTGTCGGATTCTTCGGCTTTTTCGTCTTCTGATTCGGGCGGTTTGACCGGGGCTTTGGCGATTTCACCCAAACTGAAGCCAGCAATGGTTGTTTTTCCATCCTCATCATCGCCGTTTTTATTTTCCTCATTCTGATTTTGGTTGTCTTTTGTTAGCATAGGCTAATCCTCCAAAATAATAATTCACTTCGATGAATTATTAATAATTTTGAATTTTATGGCAGTTAGATTTTTCATAACTAATTTAAAATTTAAAGCGTACATTTAGCTGATATGGCGACAGAAATAGTTTTGATTGGCGGCACGTCCGGTAACGGTAAATCGACGGCCGCGCGCGAAGTTGCGGCCAAACGGCAGATGGCTCATCGCTTGGGGCTAGGCTTTGTGCGCGAAGTTATTCGCGCAGAAACTGACGAACAAGCCGAGCCGGATTTATTTAAGTTTTCGTTCGAGGGCGAAGATCCAGTGCACACGTTATTAACTCAAGCCGAGCGCTTGCGGCCGGCGGTGCTAGCCTGCATCCGACGGGCGGCCGACGAAGGCACGTCGCTAGTCATCGAAGGCACGCACATCATTCCCCGACTTTATGCCGATACTCAAAAAGTTACACGAGCGACGATTTTGGCGGCGCCAGAACGCCAGGCGCATTGGCAACGATTTCAGGGCGACGCGCAGCACACCGCACGCGATATTTCGCCGCAAGATTTCGAAAATATTCGTCGCGTCAACGGGTTTTTACTGGAAGATGCCCGGGCTCAGGGTTGGCCAATCATCCCCTCAAATATAGGCCGCCGAGCGGTCGAGCAACTATCGTCGCCTGCAATCAAACTAAAAGCTAGCGCGAGCTGGCTCGTTTGATGCTTAAACCTAAAGCTATGGCCACCAAAACTGGCAAAATATACCAGGCGCTTAGCTCAATTGTAAAGTGCAAAATTATGTCCAAGATTATGCCGGTGGCAGCCGCCACAGCCAGCGTCCAATCATCGCCAATGACAAAGTTGTACCAAAACTTGCCAAATGATTTAGTGTAATTCCAAAATTTTCGCATAGTTTAATATCCGCTAACAGTTATTTTAGACATTAACGGCCGCTCCTTTTTTGGCAAGTTTGACGTAGCCTAGAGCCAACCCTAAGAAAAATATAATTAGCACAATTATGAAAATATCATTGCCCGGCCAGTACACATAAGCGCCTTCGGCCGCCCAGAACGTGCCAAAGCTGGTGAGCAAAATGCCGACGATAAACTTCAAGATTTTCTCGGGAATTTGGGCGATTTTGTTGCGTACCAAAACCGAGGCGGCGGCAATAATAATCACCGCCGCGCCGCCGCCAATCAGCGCCGGCAGCAAATAGCCGGACGAGGCACCGAAGGTCAAAACTATGAAGACAATTTCCAGACCTTCCAGCAACGTGCCTTTAAAAGCCAGCGTAAAGGCATACCAATCTTCCACGCCAAATTTAGCTTGTTTTTTGCTCGGCGCTTTTTGTTTGGATTTACTTTTTTTGATGCCGGCGTTTTTCAAAACCGCCTTGCGCAGCCAACTCAAACCAAAAGTCAGCAGCAAGGCGCCAACCACCAGCCTCAGCCAGTGAATCGGAATGTGCTTAATTTCGGCGCCCAAACCGGCCACGATAAGCAGCAAAATCACCAGGCCGCTGGCAGCGCCAATCAGTGTTGATTTCCAGCCGCGTGTCGCGCCGACGCCCAGCACAATCGTGCTCATTTCGACCATTTCGACCGAGCCGCCGGCAAACGTCGACAAAATTATGCCCAGCGACGTGCCGGCCAGTAGTGCGCTATTGCCGTCCATATGACTCCTAAAACTGCCAGATTTAAATTAACTATCGACTGAAATTATTTTAACAAACAAGTGCCGTAGCGTATGTTAAAAATTTTGGTTCAAGACTAGATAACCCGCTCCAACTAGCCTAAATAACAGATGGCGAGTAGGTATCAGAAGCGTTCCCGAATTTCAGACAAGCAGTATCGGCGTATTGTGCGGCTGTTTTGCCAAGACCTG